>JAZDLO010000027.1:0-2600 GCA_043801935.1 bacterium | reverse complement strand
GGCATCATCATCAACATCGGAGCCGAAGGGGGACGCTCCGGCGACGGCCGCTCCGGGTATCCCATGCGGGCCGGCTATTGCTGCGCCAAGATGGGGGTCATCGGTCTCACCGAGACTCTGGCCCGCGAATGCGGTCCGCACAACATAAGGGTGAACTGCATCAGCGCTGCGGCTGTCCGCGGAGATCGTTGGGTACGAGTCATGAACGCGAAGGCGGACGCTCTGGGAATCCCCGTCGAGGAAGTCATATCGTCGGTGATGAAGAACGTCTCGCTAGGCCGACCGGCGGAGGAATACGAACTGGCCAACGTGGCGGTGTTTCTCGCTTCCGAGGAATCGAGCGCGATGACCGGCCAGACGGTGGTAGCTCACTGTGGCCTACATTGGGGAGTCTGATCCTGGTCGAGACGGTGGACAGGCCGGCAGCATTTCGCTTTTCTCACTTTTCGTACCAGCTATTGCCATATATGGACGTCAGTGTGTACCATGACGCCACGCGCCAAGCCGCGGTGATTCCCAAAATGCGGAGAGAGGTTGGACACTCATGACCAAGATCGACTTAGAGAACCATTTCGCCGCGGCCGAGTGGTTGGCGGCGGTGCGCAGAAACGACATCCAAGCGCCGGCATGGGCGATCTCGATGTTCAATCCGGGTTCCCCCGCGTCGGTCGCACTCACCGACCTGGGTGAGGGCCGCATCAAGGCGATGGATGAGGCCGGAATAGATGTGGCGGTCCTCTCGCTCAGCGCCCCCGGCATCGAGCAGTTCGAGCCGCGCGCCGCCACCAAGCTTGCCAAGGCGGCCAACGACGAGCTAGCCGCGGCCATCAGCAAGCATCCACATCGGTTCCGCGGATTCGCAGCCCTGTCCGCACGAGACACGGACGCGGCAGTGGCGGAGTTCGAGAGGTGCGTCAAGGAGCTCGGCTTCGTGGGTTGGAACACACACTCCAACTTCGGCGACTCCTACCTCGACGAGAAGAGATACTGGCCGCTGCTCGCCAAAGCTGAGGAACTGGCGGCGCCTATCTACATCCACCCGGACCTCCCCATCATCCCTCAGTTCTGTACCTATGGTTTCGGTCTGGCCGGTCCTTCATACGGATACGGGGCCGAGACGGCCCTGGCTATGATGCGGCTGGTGATCGGCGGGGTCTTCGACGTGTTCCCGGATCTCAAGATCATCCTGGGCCACTACGGCGAGGGACTTCCTTTCATGATGGACCGGGTCAACCGCCCCTACGTGCAAGGACTGGTGCAGACCGACCCCGCCATTGCGCCCACCCTCAAGAGGACTCCCGCCGAATACCTGCGGGATAACATGGTCGTGACCACCAGCGGCAACTACTCCCCCGAGGCATTCGTTTGCACCAAGAACGCGCTCGGCTACGGCCGCATGGCTCTGGGTTCCGACTACCCCTACGAGAGCATGCGCGTTTGCATGGACTTCCTCGAGGCGCAGCCTATGTCCCCCTCGGAGGCACAGGCGCTGTATGAGACGACTGCAAATTCCCTGGGGGTCAGGGCCTAGGAGGCCGCCGGGGGAATGACCTGGGTCAGAGCCCTCGATCAAGCTATGGGCATGGGTCACTACTCGGACGAAGAATGGCAGGAGCTGCAGCCCTGGGCGAGCCGTTCGATCCCGGTTCCCCCGACGTCTCCTGACCGCGTGCGCACGAGAGATCAGGTGCGCGGCATGTTGCTGGGCCTCGCTATCGGGGATTCTCTGGGCAACACGACCGAGGGCATGACGCCAGACCGGCGGCGCCGAGCCCACGGTGAGATTCGCGACTATCTACCCAGTCGGTGGTCCGATATGACTCCGATGGGAGTCCCGTCCGACGACACCCAACTCTCCTTCTGGACGGCCGAGTCGCTGCTTCGCCGAGGGTATCTCGACGCTGCCGACCTCGCCCACACCTTCACACGACGTGACCGCATCTTCGGCATCGGGAGCGCCATGACCGCCTTCCTCTTCGCGTACCGGTTCGGCGGGCGGCAGTGGTTCGAGGCCGGACAGCCCAGCGCCGGTAACGGCGCCCTCATGCGGATGGCCCCGGTCCTCCTGCCGCATCTCCGGAGCATGACGAAGGCTCTGTGGGTGGATGTGGCGGTGGCTACCATCCTCACCCACAAAGACGAGGCCGCCATGGCGGCGAGCGTGGGCGTTGTGGGACTGCTCGCCGAGTGCCTGGCCCGGTCGGCAAATGAGACCCCGCTCGGTGCTCCCCCCGCCCGCTGGTGGCCGGAGACGTTTCTACACTATGCGCGGCCGGCGGAGACGGCGGGAGTCGCGGGCGGCGACTACGGCTCGCGGGTCCCGGGCGACCCGTTCCACGGAAGCCTCTGCGACCGGGTGGAGCAGGAGCTCTTTCCGGCCATCGACGCGGGCGAAAGCGTCTTGGCGGCGGCGGATCGGTGGTACTCGGGGGCCTATCTTCTGGAGACGGTCCCCTGCGTCCTCCACATCCTGGCTCTTCACGGGAGCGATCCCGAGGAGGCCATCGTCCGCGCGGTCAACGACACGAAGGACAACGACACAGTCGCCGCGATCGTCGGCGCGGCCGTGGGCGCCTTGCACGGGGAGGCTGCACTGCCCG
>JAZDLO010000004.1:0-7756 GCA_043801935.1 bacterium | reverse complement strand
CCTGCTCAAACGCCTGCTGCGTAACGCGCGCAACATCGAGACGATGCTCGACCAGCTCGAAAGCCTGATGGATCTGGCGCAGACCGTCGGCCCCTTGACCGACAGCGCCTTCGAGAAAGCGACGGACGTACTGCAGACGGCCGAGCAGAAGGGCTACTTCGCGTTCGCCAAAGGTGGCGCCCGCGTCGTGGACGAGGTGATCACCTCCTTCGATCAGGAGGACATCGAACAGCTGGGCGACAACGTCGTCTTGATGTTGAACGTGATCAAGGACATGACCCAGCCTCAGATCCTGGGCTTCGTCCGCACGGTCATCTCCGAGAGCGAGACCGCGCTCGCGGAGCCGGTCGATACCTCGCTGCGGTCGCTGGTGGGTCAGATGCGCGATCCGGATGTCCGCCGCGGCCTAACGCTCACCATGCGCTTGCTTCGCGTCATCGGCGCGCAAGCGGGGAAGAAGTAGCAGATATCACCGTCTACGAATGGGCAATCGACCAGCAGGAGGAAGTGCATATGGCAACTCGGGTGATCGCCGGCAAGGAAGTGCAGGTCAACGATGAGGGCTACTTGACCAACCCGGCTGAGTGGAACAAGGAGATCGCAATCGAGATCGCTGGGGAAGAGGGGCTGAGTGAGCTGACCGACGCGCAATGGAAGGTGATCGATTTCTGTCGCGAGGCCGCGAACGGCCTGGGGGGTAAGTCGCCAACATTGCGACAGATCACCACCGGGACCGGCGTCTCGACCAAGGAGCTGTTCGCTTTGTTCCCGAAAGGCCCGGCCAAGAAGGTGGCCCGCATCGCCGGTCTGGGCAAACCCGAAGGGTGTGTCTGATCAAGTCGCTGATAGAGCTACGGATGGGAGGAGAAACACATGGCTGACGAGGATCGCAAGATCGCTTTCATCTGCTCCAAGGGTAACCTCGATATGGCCTATCCTGCGCTGATCATGGGCTGGGCTGCGCTGGGTAACGGCGTCGACGTGACCCTCTTCTTCACCTTCTGGGGCATGGACCTTATCACTGAGAAACGGATCGACCATCTGGAGATCCCCCCGGTCGCCAATACCAGCATGAAGATGAACATGATGGGTGTGCCCGGAAACCTGGGGATCCCCAACCTCATGGGGGTGTTGCCCGGCATGACGGCCTTCGCTACGAGGCTCATGAGGAAGAAGATCGCCGCTGTCGAGGCGCCGCCCGTGCGTGAGTACATGCAGATGCTCGTCGACGGGGGCGCCAAGCTCTACGGATGCAAGATGTCGGTGGACATGATGGGGCTGAAGAAGGAAGACTTCATCGACGGGGTGATCGACGTAGTGACCGCTGCCGACTTCATAGACCTGAGCGAGGGTGCCCAGATCATCTTCGTCTGAGCCTCTCGGCGCCTCTCGGCGCGTTTTGTCACACGCGGTTAGTTTGGGCGGGGACCATCGCACGAGGTCCCCGCCTTCTTCTCGACGGCTGCCGGATCTCATGGTCCGCGCAGCGCCGCAGTGCACGCGCGGCCTGAATCCTACCCCGGAGCGACAACGAGGTCGAACGAACCCTCGAGACTGCCTCCCGATTGTGTGGCGTTCTTGAGCAGCAGCCAGAAGTCGACCTTGGCTCCGAAGACCGTCTGCCCGTCGGTCGTCAACACGTGGCCGGTGATCACCACCCTCTGCGCGGTGGATCCAGTCTCCACCAGCGAGGGTCTTTCGGGTGACCCCGCCGTGAAGTAGGGTCCCTCCGTCTGATCGGGGGTGGGCTGGCCTATGTCCGCGATCGCCGACGGGGTGGCGGATAACCGGCTCGAAGTCGTCGCGCCCTACGAGTTGGAGGTCGTCGAGCCGGAGGTGGCAGAAGTCGTCGAGCCGGCGGGCGGGGAGGTCGTCGATCCAGTGGGTTCTTGGGCGCCGCAGGCCAGTGACAGAGTGGCCAGGATCATCAGGGTCAGTAGCAGGACCGGCGGCGCGAAGACCGGCTTGGCGCCAGCGCTCGGTGTGTGAAAGCGTCTCATCACGGGGCCGCTTTGGATTTGGAGTCACGGTTCCCGCAAGAGCAAAGAGTTACGCGTCTAGTCGCCGGGAGCGAAGGCCTCCCCGACCTCGATCGCCGAAACGCGGAACCACGTGACGCTGGACACCCCGTCTTCCGACACCTGCACGTGCTTGTCGACAACAAAGCGCATCGGGCGTTGCAGCGTGCCTATCTCGGACAATTCGACGTCGAAGGTGGCGTTCGACAGGGCTGGTTCGGCCGGACGCTCGTAGACGGCCTTAGATACCCAAGTGATCTGATAAGCCCGCGCCTTGTTCTCGCGCGCGGTGCGGAGGAGCATGGCAAAGGCGTCTGTCGCTCGGGTCTCCAAGAGATCCGGCGGCGCCTCGGCGTCGGCGCCACCTGCAGCGACTGCCTCGGTGACAGCCGCGGTGACGGCCGAAGCTGCACCTGCCGCGCTGCCCGCGTCGTGGGCCACGGCTTCCACCGCGGCCGCGGGCGATCCGCCCGCGTTCTGCGCGTACGTGTAGGTGAACGCGTAGGTGACACCGGCAACGAGCCACAACGCCACGAGGAAGAGTAGAGCGGCTATGGGGCGGCTCGGGCCGGTGGCGCGTGCTCCCCGGAGGTGGCTCGCGCGTACCACCCTCGTTTCTCCACCTGCCCGGACGGCCCGCAGTCCGGCCAGGGTCATGCCCACGCTCTGCCGCCGGCCGCCTCGCGTCCGGGACCGCCAGTAGTGGACGGCCCAGGCTACCGCGGCCACCGACACAAGCGCGACGGTCAACGCGAGTAGTGCTCCGGCTAGTGTCATGCCGCCGGTGAAGAGAGCGGGACCGAGCGGCACCAGGAGCATCGGGCCCGCCACGGCCAAGGGGGCTAGGGCGACGACCACGTCGACGATAGCCGCGGCTGCAGGTCGCCAGCCTCCGACGGGCAGGAGCGGCGTCGTCGTCGACAGAAGCCCCCGTGCGACAAGGATGCCGGTCGCGAGCGCCTCGGGAGCTCCGAGCATGCTTAGGAATGAGTCGAGCGCGCCGTCGGCCTCGGCCTCGGCAAGGTATGTAGCGATCTCGGCGGTCGTGTCGGCGGCCTCCTCAGGGCCGAGCAACTCCAGGGCGGCCTCGAGCCTGTGCAGATACTCGCCGGTGCGGCGATCCGTCCCGCCGTGAGGAGTGCTGTTCGTGTATGAGGATGCCATCATGCCTCTCCCTCCAGGAGTCGTAGCGCGTCATCGAGGATCCGCCATTGGACGGAGGCCCGCCGCAGGAAGTCGTCGCCGGCCGCCGTCACAGAGTAATCCTTGCGGGGTGGGGAATCCCCCTCGGATATCCATTCCCCTTCGACCAGTCCCTCGGTTTCCAGTCGTTTTAAAACGGGGTACACAGTGCTCTCTCCCGCCACCGTTTCGCCTATCTGTTGGAGCTCGCGGGAGATGGCGTAGCCGTGCAGCGGGCCGCGCGCGTTGAGCAGCCGGAGCACGAGGAGCTCTACGACCCCTTTGCGGAGTTGGGCGACCCACGACGAGAAGCTGTCCATCGGTCAAACCCCCACGTTTGCTCGAATACCACGTATCGTGCTGTAATACGCAATGCATAGTACCATGTATAGTAGGGTATATCGTGCGATGGGGATTGTCAAGGGCAGGCTCGAAGAACCAACGCATCCTCGACCTGGAGCGCGATGGTCTCTCCGCTACGGCAACGGTGAGCACCTGAGCGCCGGCACCCGGAGGAGCCTGCTGCCGGAGCTCATCCAGCTCGCCTACCCGCGGCAAGGACTTGGGCCAGTACACGGCGCTGCAGCTCACTTCTGCGCCGTCGCCGATGCTAAGGGGCGGAGGTCCGGCCTACGTGATCTTCCACGACGCCGCGCTGCGGGAGATGGCGGAGCTGCGTCCGGTCAGCCCGGAAAAGCTCCTGGAAGTGGGTGGTGTGGGTCGGATGAAGCTGGAGAAGTACGGGGAGGAGTTCTTCGCCGTGCTGAAAAGATGGGACGCCCCCGCGGTTGAATGAAGGACGGCCTACCCTACCCTGGCTGATAGCCGAGCCGTTGCGATATCTGAGCCGCCGTCCGGCGGGTGGCGGCCGCATAGATACGCATCTCGGCGGGGCCGAACCGTTCGCTGGGGGCCACGATGGCCAGTCCGGCAACGATGTCGCCGTTAGGGCCGAAGACGGGCGCAGCTAGGGCGCACATCCCGACTTGCCACTCCTGGAGGCAGAAGGCGACGCCCTCCTGCCTCACCTGCTCAAGCACCTGTTCCAGTTCCCGGCGATCCAGAACGGTGTGCTCCGTCCTCCGCTCAAGCGGCTGAGACAGCGCCCATTTGCGCTTCTCCTCGGACCCGAAAGCCAGGAACAGCTTCGCGTGGGCGGTGCAGAATCCGGGCATGATCGTGCCGACGGGGATGGACGGCCTGAATGGGCGGGGGGTCAAAACCACGTCGGTGACCAAGACCTCGTGATCCATCCAGACGGCCATGACGACCGATTCGGTGGTCTCTGCCGCCAACTCCTCCATGTAGGGGTGAGCGACCCGGGCCAGTTGGGTGTGAGAAGACATCAGGTATGCGGCCTTCATCAAGCCCGGTCCGAGATGATAGGTGCTGGTGGAGGGATCGCGCGCCAAGTACTTGAGGCCTACCAGGGTCTTGACCAACCGATAGGCGGTGGGCCTGGCGACGTGCACGTGCGCAGCGATGTCCGCAAGGCTCCACTCAGGATGCTCGACGTCGAAACAGTCCAGGATCCGGATCCCCTTCTCCAGGGTGAGTGATGTGCGGCTCTTAGGGTCTCCTTTTGACGTTGGCTTCTGGTCAGCCACCTGGGCGGTCCCTTGGTCGTGAGTTACGCGTATCACCAAAGCCAGTACGTTCGGCAGTCCCCGATCGCGGAAGTACCCGCGCTCGGACCTCGCGTGGAAGAGGGGGGCGGATACGTTCTCGTATCCGCCCCCCTTCCGGTCTTGCAAGGAGCTACGAGTAGACCATCTCTTGGACTTTGTCCTGCACAGGAACCAGCGGGCCCCCCGCATTGGCGGTGATGACGAAATCGAACGGCCACTTGGTTCCCTTGCGCCATTGCCCCGCGGGCATCTGCGGCCGGTAGACATTCGGCACGGGATGGTCCGTCCCCAGCTGCACCGGGCTGGTCAAGTCGATCGGCCCGATGATCGTCGTCATATTCGTGGCTATGAGCGCCTCGAGGAGGGATTCGGCGCTGTCCAGATCTTTTGTGCGTTTGAAAATGTCTATCGCCCACTCGAACCTGGGATACTCCTGGATGATGGGCGCCCACTGAGCACCTGTCATCTGCTCGTACTCGTCGGCGATCTCCTGGGAGCTCATGCCGGTGAGGGTGTCCTTGAACGGGAAAGCCGGAGTCCAGCCGGCCGACGTGTAGAGCCCGTAGCCGATCGACCCCAGGGCCTCGAGCGCCTCAGGCGTCACCAGGGCCTTCGCCGCCCCCATCAGTTTCGGGCGATACCCCTGCTGCAGGCACTGCTTCCAGAAGTTGCTGAGTTCAGGGTCGGTCATGGTGCCGTACTGAAGCTCGCACCCCTCCTTCTTGAACAACGAGATCTCGGCGGTGAAGTCCTCTGTGCCTGGGTTGTACATCTCAGGCAACACGGCCGTGTAACCGGCGGCCGCGACGAGCGGCGGCATGCCGGTCTGTTCGTTGGTCCACGCTATGCCGTCGGCGGTGTTCGAGAACATCAGGCCGACTTTCTTGTTGTTCGGGACCTGGTTCCACATCTCGATGAAGTTCGCAGTGTGCTGCTCCAACCCAAGGCCATGTACATAGGTCCACTTGAAGGGCTTGTCCGGGGTGCCGCCCCGGCCGAAGTAGAAGGACTGCCAGGGGGTAGAGTTCGCGAGGCACGGTTTGCCCAGAGCCTCAGCCTGGTCTGCCACCGGGTTGACCGTGTCGGCGGTGCCCGAAACCAACACGATGTCGACCTTGTCGTTGTTGATGAGGTCGCCGCCCACCTGGGCGGCGCGGTTACCGTCCGACTGGCTGTCCTTGACGACGATCTTGACCATGTGGAGCATGCCGTCGCCGCAGACCAGCCCGTCCTTGAGAGCTTCGTTGACGTGCTTCACCTGCCAATCGTCGGCCACGGCGAACGCTGCGAAGGCGCCCGTCACAGGGGAGACCACGCCTATCTTGAGCTCGCGGCCGGCCTCAGGTCCGGCGCTGACTGTGGTGGTGCTTGCGGCACCGGTCGTCGCGGTGGTGGCTGAACTACCGGTGGTGGCAGTGGTAGTAGTCGTCTCCTCGCCACAGGCCGCGACCAGACCGCCGAGGCCGGCACCCAACCCCACTGTGGCTCCAGCGATACCGGCTACCTTGATGAAGTCCCGACGACTCAGACTCTTGCCCAATAGGGATGTTTCTTCTTCCGGCTCAGTCGGTCTGCGCTGGTCCACCATTCCCTGTCCCCCTTCGTGTGAACGATTCTCGAACCACTTTGCGCCTGCCTCACGCTTGCCGGGCAAACCCTATCCGTGTGATTATCGCTATGTGGACAAACCCGAGCAAGTATTGAAAAGAAGATATCCAATAGCTAGATTGGTGTCAAGCAACGGCGGCATGAAGGGAGGAATCCAGATGAGCGCGTGGGAAATGGAGGGCAAGCCCGCCCTCATTCTCATCCACATGCAACATGCCATCACGGATCCTGAGGGGAAGGTCTCGCATTTCCACTCCAAGGCGACCTGGGAGTCGGGGATCATCCCTAAGCAGCAGGTCCTGCTCAAGGCCTTCCGAGAAAAGGGCATGCCCGTGATCTACGTCAACTCGACGGTCCCGCCGGATGGGTGGGAGACGCTGCCTCGCTATGGCCGGTTCCATGCGGCCCTTCGAAAGGCGCACGGCATGGGGCGGTCCATCGTGGCGGGTACCAAAGACACCGAGGTTCTGGAAGCTGTGGCCAACCTGCCCGGAGAACCCGTACTGGGCAACTTCATATACGGGATCTTCTCCGGCAACACCGGCGGCGATCTCAAGGAGATCCTGGACGATCTGGACGTGGGTACGCTGGTCATGGCCGGCGTTGCCACCGGGATGGCCGTCATGGCCAGCGTCATCCAAGCCGCCGACATGCTCTACAACGTCATCGTGCCCAACGACGCCTCGATCGATGCGGACGGGAGCCTCCACGAGATATCCATGAACAGGATCATCGACGACATGGCTCTTGTCACCACCACCGAGGATGTCATCGCCCATCTGTAGAGGAGGCAGCACCTTGAGCTACGAGCGACTGAAAGACAAGATCGCCTTCATCACCGGTGGCGGCAGCGGCATCGGCAAGGCCATCGCCAAGGCCTATGCCGACGAGGGAGCCACTGTGGTCATCGCGGCCCGCAACCAGGCCAACATGGATGAGACCGTGGGTGAGCTTCAGGCCAAGGGTGCATCAGCCCTCGCGGTGCCCATGGACATCACCAAGGAGCAAGACGTCATCGACGCGGTGGCCAAAGCGATCGACACCTACGGCCGCATCGACATCCTGGTGAACAACAGCGGCATCGGCGGCCCCACGTGCTACATCTGGGATCTTTCGCTGGAGGACTGGAACGAGATCATCGCCGTCGATCTCACCGGCAGTATGCTCTGCGCCCGGGAGGTCCTCAAACACATGGTCCCGGCCGGCAAGGGCGGCATCATCATCAACATCGGAGCCGAAGGGGGACGCTCCGGCGACGGCCGCTCCGGGTATCCCATGCGGGCCGGCTATTGCTGCGCCAAGATGGGGGTCATCGGTCTC
>JAZDLO010000250.1:0-4397 GCA_043801935.1 bacterium | reverse complement strand
GGGCATCATATGTCGGGCTACTACACCGAAGGTCCATTGTCCAACTGGGTTGAAGAGCGGGATATGGCCCTGCTCGAGAAGTACAGGGTGTGGATTCTGGATCGAAAAGAAACATATGCCTGCCCGACCCCATTTGACTTGTGGTGCCTGCAACACAACTACGACAACCGGGGCGTGCAGTATGGCCACGAGGCTCTGGCGATCCCGGAGTGCAGAGGGTACGACTGCCGAATAAAAGACGGGTGGATCTGGGTCGCCGTCATGCCGACGACTCCGGAAGAGAAGGCCGAGCGCGAGCCCCTGTGCGCCGAACGCCTGGCTCCCTGGATCGAGGATTTCGACAGGGAATACCACAAGTACACGGATGAGCTAATGGAGCGGTATCTCGCGTTCCAGTCCATAGACATGGAAGCGCTCGAGGATTATCAGCTGCAGGACGCCTTCGACGACTGGATCGAGATCTATCGTCGGGGCGGAAACTGGCATTTTCCCATCATGCTGGCTTTCGAGAAGATATACCTGCTCTTTGAGGAAATGTGCATGAAAGAAGCGGGAATCACCGTGAACGACGCACTGTTCAACGATCTGATGGCCGGCTTCGACCACAAGATGATGGAAGACGACCGCGGGCTCTTCAAGCTTGGGGTGAGGGCGCGGGAGTTGGGTCTCGAGCCTCTCTTGAGCGAGACCAAAGATGACGACGAGCTCTACACCGCGCTGGGACAGACCGAGAATGGACGAACCTGGCTCAAGGAGCTCGGGGGCCATCTGTGGGTCTACGGCTGGCGGGTGGCTGAGAACTGGGACTGCAGCCGTCCGTCGTGGGTCGAGAAACCGAGCCTCTCCTTCCCCTCGATAAGACGCTTTATGGCGCGGCCCACCTTTCCGCCGGATGAGTTCCGTCCGAGCCTGATCGCGAAAAGGGAGGCCGCAGAGAAGGAGATCCTTTCTCGCGTGGCCGAGGACACGAGGCCGGAATTCCGTAGGATGATGAAAGCCGCTCAACGGTCCGGACCTATCGATCAGGATCACGTGTTCTATTTCGAGCATTACAGCAATGCTCTGGGTCGCAAGGTCACCAAAGAGGTGGCCAAGCGGTTTGTGGCTCAGGGGATCATCGACGATCCGGACGACCTTTACTACATGCTGCCGGACGAGATCAGTCTTCGGATCCTCGGTCGATATCCCGCCCACGAGCTCGTGGCGATTCGGAGGAAGCAGCATACGGAATTCCGCGCCAAAGAGCCCGAGCCACCGTATATCGGCGATCCGACCGCGATACCCTGGGCGCTGGCCAGTAGCCCGCTGCTTCGCTCTACCGTGGCGTCGTACCCGCGCGTGAGACCGGAGATGAATGCCGACGTCTACGCGACGGTTTCCACCCCAGGTGTAGCCGAGGGCGTCGTATGTATGCTTGACGGTGTTGAGGATTGGGACAAGTTCCTCCCGGGCGCCGTCCTGGTTACCACCCAGGCTGCCACGGTGTGGACACCTATTTTTAGTATGGCGAAGGCAGTAGTGGTCGATATTGGCGGCGTGCTGAGCCATTCGGCGATCCTGGGCCGCGAATATGGGATTCCGGTTCTCGCGGGCTGCCAGGACGCCACCAAGAAGTTGAAGGATGGCATGAAGGTCAGGGTCGACGGTGACCTCGGCGCCGTGTGGATTCTCGAGGAATAGGCCCTGGATTCTGGTCGTGGTCACGCGGCGGTGCCTCCGATCGTGCCGCCGCCGATAAGTCAACCGGGAAACCGAGCCTACCACCCGCGGCGAACGGAGACGATGTAACTTGAAGCTGTCCTACGACCTGGTATTCGTCGGGAATGTCGCCTTCGACGAGATCCACCCCTTCGAGGGAGAAGCACACACGCTCTTCGGAAGCGCAGTCTACGTTGCTGTAATGGCAGCGGCGTGGTCCGACAAGAGGATCGCCCTGGTCACCAAGATGGCTGAGCGGGATGCACACTTACTCGACCCGTTGCGAAAGGCCGGGATTGCAGTTCACATTTCGCCATCAGCAGAAACGACATATCATCGGGGCATATTCGCCACAGAAAACGTGGACGAGAGGCAGATCACGCTGGTAAGCAGCGCGGGGTCCTTCACAATGGCGGACCTGCCCGCGATGGAGCCGACGTTCGTGAATCTTGCGTCGGTCACGAACCGGGACTTCAATGAAGACTTCATCAGGGAACTCAGAAGCCGTGGTTTTACCTGCGCGGTGGATATGCAGAGCTTCGTGCGTCGAGTTGACGAGAAGACCGGGAAGGTGTCGTTCGCCGATGTGGCTTCCAAGCAGGAAATCGCCAGCATGGCGGCGGCGGTGAAGCTCGATGTCTGCGAAGCCGAGTACCTCACCGGGACGGTCGACCTGGAACAAGCGGCCATGCAATTCGAGAAGTGGGGAGCCTCAGAGACCTTGGCGACACAGGCGGACGGAGTATTGGTCCGTCACGGAGGCAAAACCTATTATGAGAAATTCACGAGCAGAAACATGGAAGGCAGGACCGGGCGCGGTGATACGGTATTCGCGTCCTATCTTGTCCGCAGGATGGATCATGGCGTCCCGGATTCGCTAAGGTTTGCTGCCGCCCTTACGTCGATCAAGATGGAGACACTTGGGCCTTTCAAGGGAACTGTGCAAGAGGTCCTGGATCGTATGAGGCGTGATTACTCTTCGTGACAGGGTAGTCACAAGGATCATCAAACGGCATCCCGAGTCGACTTTTCTGGACACTCTGCCCCAAAGCGGTTCTGGCTGAAGACGGTGGATCTCGAACGGTTTTCTACAGTCAAGCGACTCATAGGAGCGAGGGAATGAAGAAGGTTGGAGTCAGCGAAGCACCTGAGTATGCGGCCCCGAGGCATTTCGGCTGCACAACCTTGAGGCTGCAGGGAAAGGATGAGACGGGGATCTCAAAGTTCACCGTAGCCTTTTCGCATATCTTGCCTGGAGGCGGCTCCGATTTCTACGCGTCGCCTACGGAGAAGGTCTATTTCTGCGTGGCGGGTGAGATCACCGTCACCTCGGACAGGGATGAGGTCGTCCTCCGGCCGTACGACTCCGTTTTTATCGGTGCCGATGAGGGCCGTGGGATCAAGAACAACACCAACTTCCCCGCCAGCATGTTGGTGGTGATCAACTATCCGGCCTAGAAGCCCGGACTTCCCCGCCCGCGCCGACCCGGTCGCAGTCTATTCTGTGCGCCGGCCGCGGCACGGCCCGTACAACCTTCACCAGCCCGAGGATCTGCGGCAGCTACTCGGCTCGGCTCCGGTCCGCAGTCCCCCTCGTCGGGCCGTCTTATTGTCGGTACGATCGGCGGTCCGCGGCTTGATGCTGGGCGCGCGAGTCTGATCTCCGCGGTCCGCTTGCGGGACCGCGTTTGTCTGCTTCAATGCCCGGTGCAATAGGGCGGACGATAATTAGAGGCTCGCAAGCGCGGGTGCGCCCAGTCGGCGCCGGAGTTCTCCGACCACACAACCCCGGTGAAGAAGCTCTACACTTGTTCTGCCAGCGTGCACTCCGCCCAGGGGATCGGTCGGGGGATCAACTACGCCGCCTTCAATGTCATCGCCCAACGACATGAAGTGGCCAAGTTCTGGGAGAACCCGGGCGTACTGTGGGGTCAGGCGCGCTGGACCCGGCGCATGGTGCTCATCCGCTCCAGAACCTGTTCTAGAGTGCCCGCGAACGGTCCGGGCGTCTCCATCTTGATCGAAGCCAGGGCGGCGGCGAACCTGAGGGAGTCGGCCACCCCGTGGTCCAGGCGCCGGGCTAGGTACGAGCCGAAGGTGGTGTCGCCACGACCAGTCCGGCCTTGCGTGCTCCGGTTCGAGAATCGCTCGAAGTAGGTCGTGCCTTGGTGGCGGACCAAGACGCCGTCCGCCCTTGTGACCATGATCTCAGGTGCTCCCCATTCCTCGAACTGCATGGCTGCCCTCTCCAGGTCCGCTGTTCCCGTCAATGCTTTGGCTTCCACGACGTCCAACTTGACCTTCTCGACGAGGCGGGCGATCTCGACCTTCTCGGGCACGTCGGCGAGTTCGGTCTCGCCGGTCGCGGAGTCCACCTTGCGGACGAAGCTCTGCATGTCGAGCGCGAGGGTGAATCCCCGTGCCCTCAGATCTCTCAGGAAGTCGATCGTGAACTCCTGATCGTTGAGGCCCGCGAGGTGCAAGCGCGTGGGCTCCATGTTCGGCAGATCGTCCGCGGTGTAGTAGCCGGCGCTCCTGACCAAGATCATCTGTCTCTCGTCCACATTCGCGGTCAGATGGCGGACCCGGTGATAGGTGGTCTCCGGCGACGGTGAAACGTGAACGGTGATGCCGGCCGCCTTCACAGCGTCGAGACAGTGTGAGTCGCGCTCAGCCATCTTGGTGACCAGGGCGAACGC
>JAZDLO010000238.1:0-10748 GCA_043801935.1 bacterium | reverse complement strand
GCGCCGGCTTGTGGATTCGAATCGACCAGTGGCGCGTGGACATAGCAGATGCGAATAGGCGTCGTGTCACCTTACTCGTGGACTGTCCCTGGGGGCGTAAACAACCATGTGATGCATCTGGTGCATCAGTTGGAAGGACGGGGGCACGAGGTGTGGGTCGTCGCGCCGGCTGGTGACCTTACCCGCTCCATGGTGCCGTTGCCTAGCCGTTTTGTGTCTTCCGGGCGGGCGTTTCCCGTTCGAGCCAACGGTTCCGTGGCCCATGTCGGTATGTGGCCGCTCATGCTCCCGAGGATGGCTCGCTTGCTTGCCCGCATGGACCTCGACCTAGTACACGTGCATGAGCCCACGATCCCGCCCACCGGCGCTTCGGCCACGATGACTGCGGACGTGCCGGTCGTGGGAACGTTTCATGCAGCGGGCGACGCGTCGAATCACTACCAACGGTTCATCCCGCTTGCTCGTAGGATCATGGCCTGCACGGCCGTCAGCATCGCGGTGTCGGAGGCGGCCCGTGACTGCGTCGGCAGCCATTTTCCCGGAGAGTATCGAGTGATCCCGAATGGGATCGATGTGGGTGATTACGCGCCTGCACGGAACTGCGCGAAGGTGGCCAAGCGCATCCTCTTTATCGGGCGGCCGGAACCGCGAAAGGGCCTTTCGGTCCTGGTCGAGGCCTTCGTCGGCCTACGTAAGAGCCTGCCGGGAGTGTCCTTGGTCCTTGCCGGACCCACCCCGAGTCAACTTCACTCTCTTGTCTCCCGCGAGCACGGGAACGGAGCAGGCGCGCTCGAGGCGATGACCGCCTTGGGTCTGGTCTCCTACGAGCGCAAGCTGGAGCAGATGGGGCAGGCGGAGGTGCTCTGCGCGCCCTCTTTGGGAGGCGAGAGCTTCGGCATCGTCTTGGCGGAGTCGCTGGCCGCAGGCGTCCCGGTGGTAGCGTCCGATATCCCAGGCTATCGGGCGGTGCTGGATGGCGGCGAGGCGGGTGTGCTTGTTCCGCCGGACAACGCAGCGGCATTGGAGCGGGCGTTGTTTGCGCTCTTACAGGACGGCGAGCAGAGGCGTCACCTGGCCCAAAAGGGGATCCAGTTGGCCGAGCGCTATTCGTGGGAACGAGTGGTCGATCAGGTTCTGGAAGCCTATGAAGACGCGCTTGCGATCGGGCCCCGGGGGATACGAGAGCCCCCTGTGCCTCTTCTGTCACAGATCCGCTATTCTCTGGCCTCGAAAGTAGGGCTGAAGACGCCAGAAGGAGGATCAGGGTGCGAGAAAGCTTAGACCGACGTGGATGCGGCCGTCGACTCCATCCCTGAAGGCGCGACCATAATCCAGGCGGCAGGGGCCATCATGGGTCCTGTGCAGGCTTTGCCGAAAGCCGAATCCGCCCTGCTTCCCCCTATTGTGACTCACCTAGAGTTCGCTTATCATTGGACCCGATGAACTGGAGACAAACGTCAAGTCTGAGCCGGCGGAACACGGAGCTCGTCGGCTCGTTGTGCGAAGTGGGGGCGTGAGGCCTTGAGTGGCGACACCATCCTGCTCGTCGCGGTGGTGGCAGTCGCACTCATCTTCGACCTTATGAACGGCTTCCACGACGGCTGCAATGCCGTCTCCTGCGTGATCTACACGGGGGCGCTCAAGCCCCGCGTGGCGATCGGGCTCTCTGCCATTTTCAACTTCATCGGCCCCCTGGTCATGGGGGTGGCCGTCGCCAAGACCATCGGGGGGGTCATCAACGCTGGGGACGCCTCCGCCCACCTGGTCATAGCCGCCTTGCTGGGAGCGTGCGTGTGGGAGATCCTCACGTGGCTGTGGGCGCTGCCTATCAGTTCGTCCCACGCATTGGTGGGGGGATTGCTCGGGGCGGGTGTTGCGGCTATGGGTCTGGACGGGATCAACTGGTCCAAGGTCATCCTGGTCTTCGCGTCGCTCCTATTCTCCCCCTTCTTGGGGATCCTGACGGGTTACCTGCTCATGCGCCTCAGCCGGCTGTTCTTCGCCAAGATGCGCATGGACATGTCTCGCGCCGACCGCTTCTACAAGCACATGCAGATCATCTCGTCCAGTTGGGTGTCTTTCAGCCACGGGTCCAACGACGCCACCAAGGTCATGGGGATCATTGTGATCTTCCTGGCTGCGCAAAAAGGGCTTGGTGTAACTGAGTACGTGGCTGCGCACGGCTTTCCCATATGGGTGATCCTAAGCGCGGCATCCGCCATGGCGGTGGGCACCTTCCTGTCTGTCCGCTCCTTCCGCCTGATACGGACACTGGGCGAGAAGATAACCACGCTTCACCCCATCAACGGGTTCAGCGCCGAGGCCGGCGGGGCCGTTATCATCCAACTCGCCTCGCTGTTCGGGCTGCCTGTCTCGACCACGCACGTCGTCACGTCGGCGGTCACCGGCACGGGTCTGGCCAGCCAATTGGGCGGGGTAAGCTGGAAAGTCTTCCGTGCTATCATGCTGGCCTGGGCGGTCACACTGCCGTTCTGCGCGATCGTGGCGGCCATGATCTACTACCTCCTCAACTGGGTGATGTAGCGGCTTGCGACCGGTCGGAGAGAAGGCGGAAAAGAGGCATACATGCCGAAGTCGAGATTGAAGAACATCCGGCGCACTCTCGGAGGGGAGACGACCCTCGAGGGGGCGATCGGCGCCATGGGCAAGGAGCGCGAAGAGCAGGTGCTCGAGCGCTTGGGCGAGTTCAGTGAACAGGTGGTGGTGATCGTCGGCAAGCTGCAGGACGTAGTGGAAAGGTTCGCCGCCGACCGCTATGACGAGTTGAAGGAGTCGGCCCGGGAGCTTGACGAGCTCGAGAGCCTGGCAGATGACACCAAAGAGTCGATTCTCGACCGCTTGTCGCTGGGCACGGTATTCCCGATGCACAGGGCCGACCTCGCCCGCTTGGTGGGGTCGATGGACAGCATCGCCAATCTGGCGGCAGGCGCTGCGGACCGTATCGTCATGCGCAGATTCTCTCTGCCGCCCCGAATGAACGAGTTGCTTGTCATGTTGGCTCAGGCGGATATAGACGCGGTCCAGGGGCTACGGGCAGCCGTCGTCGCCATGGATAGGGATCTGCGTGAAGCGATCAAGCTCGCCGGGGATGTGGACAAGCTCGAGAGCCGGGCGGACGATATCTTCGCCGAGCTTTATCACTGCATGTTCGACTGGGATACCGACTTCAAGACCTTCCACCAGCTCAAGTCCATCATCGAGCGCCTGGAGTCTATCGCCGACCGCTGTAGCCAGAACGCCGAGCTGCTCCGGCACATGGCTCTGGAGTACCTCGAGGACGAGTGACCCCGACGCCCCTATCTGGCCTCTTCTCAGCTGCGCCGGTGCGATTCTTCCCAGAGATCACATAGGGCTCTGTCTTTTGGGGGGGTGGGGCGGATGAGGATCGGTCTCGCGCAACTCAATTCCCGCCAGGACAAGTCCGCCAATCTGGCGGCTGCGGGTGACGCGATCGATCGGCTTGCTACCGCCGGCGTCGACCTGGTCCTTCTGCCCGAGATGTTCAACCACCTTGGTTCCGACGCGGACAACGCGCTGGCGGCCGAGACCATACCCGGACCGAGCAGCGAATGGGCACGCGACAAGGCGCGCGAGTATGGTCTTTTCGTGCACTGCGGGAGCATGATCGAACGCCGGGGAGACATGCTTCTCAACACCAGCATCGTGTACGATCGTGCAGGGGACGAGGCGGCCCGCTACAGCAAGATCCATCTTTTCGACGTCCGGCTGCCGGACGGCACCACCTATATGGAGTCTCAGGCGATCACCCCCGGCCATGAAGTGGTCGTGTTTCCCTGCGAGGGCGTGACGGTCGGACTCTCCATCTGCTACGACCTCCGATTCCCTCAGCTGTTCCACGCCTTGGCCGACCGCGGCGCCCAGGTCCTCCTCGTGCCGGCGGCCTTCACCGTCTTCACGGGGATCAGCCACTGGGAGCCGCTTTTGCGGGCGCGCGCCATCGAGAACGGCTGCTACGTGGCCGCTTGTGGGCAGTGGGGTCGCTCAGAACCGGGCAATCATTGCTACGGGCACAGCATGGTGGTCGATCCCTGGGGGGTGGTGATCGCTCAGTGCCGGGAGGGAATCGGCACCGTCAGCGCCGAGCTGGATCTGGAATACCTGCATTCAGTGAGGGAGCGGATGCCCGTGCAGCGGCACCGCCGCCGCGACCTCTTCGGATAGGGCGCACCTCTGCCAAGCTTCGTCCAACTACGCAGCCGGACGAAGACCCCTTAACCCCCTCGGCACTCTCAGAAGTCCATTTCGAAGTGGTACACGCCGTCGCTCAGCTTGCTCCGGACCATGAGGCCGCTGTGGTTGAACACAGCCTGCATGGACTTGTTGTCGCGGAGCACCTCGGCAGTGAAGCCCGCGATACCGTTACGCTTGGCGATGTTGACCAGATGTTTGAGGATGAACGAACCGATCCCTCGGTCTTGCCAATCGTCCCGTACCAGGAATGCGACCTCAGCCCGGTTGCTTTTGGCATCGAGGTAGTAGCGGCCCACGGCGATGATGTCCTCCCCGAACGCCTCAGGCAGCGTCCCCACGATGGCCACCTCGTTCCGGTGGTCTATGTAGACGAAGTTCTGCAGCTGTTTGCGCGGGATGCGTTTCATGTGAGACATGTAACGGTAGTACACGGTCTCCTGAGAGAGCGCATAGAACAGATCGCGGGTAGCTACCTCGTCCGTCGGATGAATGGGCCGGAACCTGACCAGCGTCCCGTCGTCCAGGAGCATGGTGGTGTGCAGCTCCTTGGGCCCGATGAAGATCTTGCCCTCGGCGTCGACCATCTCCGGGCGCACGTATTTGTACTCGATGGCTTTGGCCAGCAGCTCTTCACGGAAGTCGGGGTGAGCGATGCTGATCAAGGCCATGGCCCGTTCCTGCACGCTCTTGCCGTGGAGGTATGCCACCCCATGCTCGGTGACCACATAGTAGGTCGAACCACGGGTGGTAACCACTCCCGCGCCGGGCGTGAGAGTGGCGACGATACGCGACACCTTGCCATCCCGAGCAGTCGAGGGTAGGGCGATGATGGGCCGGCCGCCGTCCGAGCGGGCGGCACCCCGGTTGAAATCGACTTGGCCGCCTATACCCGAGTAGAACTTGGTGCCCAGGGAGTCGGCGCACACCTGGCCGGTGAGGTCGATCTCAAGGGCCGTATTGATCGCCACCATCTTGTGCTGCTGGCCGATGACGAACGAGTCGTTCACGTACTCGGTGGGGTTGAACGAGAAGAGAGGGTTGTCGTCGACGTAGTCGTACAGCCGCCGGGTGCCGATGGCGAAGCTGGTCACCACCTTGCCGCGGTCGGTGTGCTTCTGGGCTCCCGTGACCACACCGGCTTCGATCATGTCGATGACACCGTCGGTGATCATCTCGCTATGTATGCCCAGGTCTTTCTTGTCTTTGAGGAACTCAAGGACCGCGTGAGGGATGCGGCCGATCCCCATCTCGATGGTGGAGCCGTCGTCAACGAGCGAAGCGATGTTCTCCCCGATGGCCCGGGTGGTGTCGTTGAGCTCAGGCAGACTCAGCTCCACGAGCGGTTCGTCCACCGGGACCAATATGTCGAGATCGAAGACGCTGATGAAGCTGTCGCCCATGGTCCTCGGCATCTGCGGATTGACTTGGGCGATCACCAGGCTGGCGTTCTGGGCTGCGCTCTTTACGATATCCACCGATATTCCCAGACTGCAACGGCCCTGCTCGTCGGGAGGAGTGATCTGGATAAGGGCGACATCCAACGGCATCTGTCCGCTCTCGAACAGTTGGGGAACGTCATACAGGAAGATGGGCGTGTAGTCTCCGTATCCTTCCTGGATTATGTTCCGAACGTTGTCGGCTACGAAGAAGGTATTGACCGAGAAATGGTCGGAGAGGTTCTTGAAGGCATAGGGGGCCTCTCCCAACGTGAGCGCATGGATCACCTGGGTGTCGGCCAGCTCGGAGTGACGCGCCACCAGGGCTCGCACCAGCTGCAAGGGCTGGGCGCCGCCAGTGCCGACGAACACCCTTTGCCCCGGCCGGACCGCAGCCACCGCTTCCTCAGCGGTGGCCAGCATGCCCGCGTACTTCTCTTTCCACTTCGGGTCGTGGTTAGGCTTCAGAGTGTCGCTCATCGTCCACTGCCTGCAATCAACTGGATTCGCGCGTCGGCCGCCACTGACTCTTCTCCTACCGGGGCGACCATGAACGGGTTGATGTCGAGCTCAGCGATCTGAGGGAAGTCGGTCACCAACTGGCTGATGCGCTGCAGCGCCTCAGCGATGGCTGCGAGGTTGATGCCGGCCTGTCCCCGCACACCCTCCAGCAGCTTGTAAGACCGGGTTCCCATGAGCATGGCCATGGCTTCATCGGAGGTGACGGGCGCGAGGTGGAACGTGACGTCCTTCATGACTTCCACGAAGATCCCCCCAAGCCCGAACATCAACATGGGACCGAACTGGGGATCCCGGGTGACGCCTAGGATAACCTCCCGACCCTTCGGCACCATGTGCTCCAAATAGACGCCCTCCAGCAGGGCCTCCGGAGCTCTGCGCTTGATCCGCAGCATCATCAGCTCGAAGGCGTCGGCGACCTCCTGGGCGCTGTTCAAGTGTAACTTGACACCACCCATGTCGGACTTGTGGACGATGTCGGGCGAGACGATCTTCATCGCCAACGGATAGCCTATGCGGGGCGTCGCCTCCACCGCCTCTTCGACCGTACTGACAAGACGGCCGTCCGGGACATTGAAGTCGTAGGCCTTGAGGATCTCTTTGGCCTTGACCTCGCCCACGTACAGCCGGTTCGTCCGCAGCTGGCGGGAGATGATCCGGTCTACGCGCCGCCGGTTGACCGGGAATCGGGTGACGACGCGCGGCGGGCGCAGACGCCAGGCCGCGTAATCTACCATGGCCTTGAGGGCGGCCACTGCGCGCTCCGGCGAGGGGTAGTCAGGCAGGTTCGCGGCCACCAGTTCGTCTCGGCCGGGCATGACGTCGGCACCGCCCATGAAGGAGGCAAGGACCGGCTTCTCGCCGTTGATCTTCGCCGTGATGGCGCGCGCTGTTTCGGCCGGTTTGGTCATGGCCTGAGGGGTAAGGATGACGATGATGGCGTCCACATCGGAATCGGATTGCGCTGCTTCGAACGCGTCCGCGTAGCGTTCGGGATCGGCGTCACCAAGGACGTCGATGGGATTGCCGACACTGGCTGCGGCGGGAAGCCTCCCCCGTAGGCTATAGGCGGTGGTGGGGTGCAACGAGGCGACCCTCATACCTGCGAGCTCCACGGCGTCGGCGGCCATGGCCCCCGGGCCCCCGGCGTTGGTGATGATGGCAGTCCGGTCGCCTTTGGGGATCGGCTGCATCGCTAGAGCGGTGGCGTAATCGAGCAGCGACTCGAAGGTGTCTGCCCGGATGACTCCGGCCCGCTTGAAGGCGGCCCCATAAGCGATGTCGGCCCCGGCCAGCGCGCCGGTGTGCGACGACGCTGCTTTCGACCCGGCGGACGTGGTCCCTGCCTTGAGGATCACCACGGGTTTTATCGCAGCCACCGATTCCGCCACCCGAATGAACTCGTCTCCAGAGCCGATGCTCTCCAGATACCCGACTACCACTTTGGTCTTATCGTCGTCGGCGAAGGCAGCCAGGAAGTCGGTCTCGCTCAGGTCGGCCTTGTTCCCGATGCTGAGCAGGGTGGCCAGCCCCATCTTGCGCGAGGCCGCCCAATCGAGGATGGCGGTGCACAATGCACCGGACTGAGAGAGGACCGAGATCCCCCCTTGTCGGGGCATGTAGGTGGCGAAGGAGGCGTTCATGTGGTGGTGGGTGTTGATCAGACCCAGGCAGTTGGGACCCATCATCCGGGCGCCCGAGGACCGGCAGAGATCGGCGATCTCGCGCTCGAGGCGGGCGCCTTCTTCCCCGACTTCTTTGAAGCCGGCGGTGACCACGGTGATGGCTTTGGCCCCGGTCCGGAGCGAGTCGATCACTGCCCCTTTGACGGCTGCCGTGGGCACCGCTATCACGCTCATGTCGATGGGCTTGCCGTACTCTTCAAGGCTTGCGTAGACCCTGTGGCCGAGCAACTCGCCTCCCGACGGGTTCACCGGGACGATGTCGCCCGCGAATTCACTGTCGATGAGGTTCGTCGCTATCTCGTAACCCACCTTGCCCGGGGTGCGAGACGCGCCCACCACGGCCACAGTGTTTGGATAGAGGAGACACTCAAGCATCGACCAATCACGTCCTCTCGGAATGACCTCAACGGCTATACGAACGTTGTCTCGCGTGGAATGACGACGGACGACGGCGGCGCCGCCACCCATCGCCTCCGGATTTCCCTGCTCGACGGCGCTGCACATTGTACTACTCGGCCCGCGCGGAGGCACCCGGGCGTGGCCGGGCTTCGACGCGCAGATGGTAGGGGTTGGTGATGGAGGCTACAATGTACGGCACTGACGGCCCGGAGCAAGGGGCCACCACTTCGGCGAGGTCATGCCCGTGCGAAACGCGTTGAAAGCTGTGGGAGCCGCTCTGGCGGTCATCGCGCTTTGCGCGCCTCTGATCTTCTGGCCGGTAGATGAGGCGCAGCCGACCACGCTCGACATCTCGGCGGTCACCGCGACCGTTCCTCCCACAGTGGTCGTACCGACCACGGTCTCGCCCTCAGAGACGACGACCACCACCACTACCGAGGTCTCAGCCGAGCCCGCGCCCACGACTACCACTACGACTCTTCCCATCAGCATCACCGTGGCTGCCGTGGGGGACGTGCTGCCCCACATGCCCATCATCAACTCGGTGCGCGACAGACAGACCGGATCCTACGACTTCGGGCCGGTCTTCGCGCCCATCGCCCCTTACCTGGCCGGTGCGGACTACACCGTCGCGAACTTGGAGACCTGCCTAGCCGGACCGCAGGCTGGCTACAGTGGTTACCCCCGGCTCAACTCTCCCACCGAGTTGGCGTTCGCCCTGAGATCCGCCGGGGTCGACCTGGCCGCCACGGCCAACAACCATTCCCTTGACATGGGCTGGGAGGGGCTCACAGGCACCCTGGACAGACTGGATAGCGCCGGTCTGGCCCACGTGGGCACCTACCGGTCGATGCAAGAGAGGCGGACCCCCTTTATCGCGGATATCCGAGGGATCCGGGTGGCCTTTCTCGACTACACAGCCGGCCTCAACGGCCTGACCCCGCCTCAGGAACATGAGGGCTATGCGGTCAACACCCTCGACGCCGACGCGGTGATCGAGGACGCCATGACCGCACGCACCTGGGGAGCCGACGTGGTCATCGCCATCATCCACTATGGCGACGAATACGAGCGGGAGCCTAGCCAAGAGCAGGTGGATATCTCGCGGGAGATCCTGTCTCGAGGGGGGGTGGACGTGATCATCGGCTCCCATCCCCATGTGGTACAGCCCATCGCGCACGTGGTGGAATACGCAAGCTGGAAGGTGGCCAGCAAGTATATTGCCTATTCGTTGGGCAATTTTGTCTCGGCGCAGCGGTGGCGTTACTCTGACAGTGGCCTGGTGGCGTACGTGCATATCGAAAAGCGAGGGCTCCGTGCTTTCGTCACCGGGATCAGCTATCTGCCGGTCTATGTGCAACGCGCGACAGAGGAGCAGGTGCGGTACCGGGTTCTGCCGGTCCTTCCCGGTCTCGAGCCCCAGACCGACGTGCCTCTTTCGGCGGCTGAGAAGCAGCGGATGGCCGCGGTGTGGGAAGAACTGCGCGACCTGCTCTACAGACCGGATGAGAACATCGCCCCGCTCAATCCGGCGGACCTCGGATGGGTGTCGTGGCCCGTTGCACGGCTGCCTTGAGTGGCCTCACCCCGGCGCGTTCTGATAGCATGCTCGGGCCATGCTCGAGTTTGAACGCAACAGCCCTATCGAGACAGCCATCCTGGCCGAGTTCTTTGCCCGCTGCGGGTGGAAGGAGACCGAGGCCGGTCCCAAGTTGGACTGGGCGCTCGCCGGCTCTGAGGAATGGGTCATCTGCAAGCTCGATGGAGAGCTGATAGGGTTCGGGCGGTCGTGCCGTCTGGGTCCGGTGAAGAGGGTGGTTTTCGACGTGCTGGTGGACTCTCGCTTCCAGGGCAGCGGGCTTCGGAGCGAGATCGTGCGGTTGCTCTCTGAGAACGCCGGCAGTCTCGAGGAAGTATCGGTGTTCACAGAGCGGCAGGCCCACCCACATGGCTTCCCGCCAGGCTCCGTGAGCGAGCTTAGTTCTGGATATCTACCCGAGGCCCCGCCGGGAGCCTACCTGGGCAGAAAGCGCATAGCTTCGACTGAGACTCCGGGAGGATCGGAATGACTGAGCACCTGGTGACATGCATCTCCGGTGATGGGATCGGCCCCGAGATCATGGCGGCGACCAAGGTGACCGTGGCTGCCACCGGAGTGCCTATCCGGTGGGTGGATGTTGACGCGGGCGCCGGCGTGATGGACAAGTACGGCACGCCGCTTCCGCAATCGGTGGTCGACTCGATACGGGAGACCAAAGTGGCCATCAAAGGTCCGATCACCACCCCTATCGGCTCGGGGTTTCGCAGCGTGAACGTGGCCCTGCGGAAGGAGCTTGACCTTTACGCCAACCTTCGGCCGGCCGTCAGCATCCCTGGGGTGCGGTCTCGCTACGAGGACGTCGACTTGGTGGTCGTGCGCGAGAACACCGAGGACCTCTATGCGGGCGTGGAGCACATGGTCGGTCTGGATGCGGCC
>JAZDLO010000007.1:0-20981 GCA_043801935.1 bacterium | reverse complement strand
CTAGTGCTGTGGGGAGCCAGAGGGCGAGGCGTCCGCAGGATGCAGGTTCTCGGCCGCCGCCTTGCTCGGCCGGTCTGGTGGCTCTTGCCCGTCGTGATCCTCTTCGCGGGGGAAGCAGCGCCGGAGATCCCGGGCGGTCCTTTCGTCTTCTATCTCTTCATGTTCCTGCTCGGTTTCATCGCGGTGTGCGATCCCGCGTTCATTGAGTCCGCCAAGCGTTTCCGGTGGCCGGCACTGGTGGGCGGAGTGGCGCTGAGTCTCTTCTGGGTGCTGACTGGAGACTTTCGCGACTCGTTCCCGGACCCGTCTTTTCAGCGGGCCGGTCTGGCGTTCCTAGCGTCGGCTGCCACTTGGCTGACAATCATGGGCATGCTGGGCTTGGGCAAGCGCCACCTGGATCGGACCTCGAGGACGCAGAAGTACTTGGCCGAGGGCTCGTACCCTATCTACATCCTGCACCAGACGGTCATAGTGATTATCGCCTTCTATATGATCCGCCTCGCCGTGCCCGAGCCGGTTCAGTGGCTGGTCTTGCTCGTGGCGACCATAGCAGGGACGTTCGCACTCTACGAGATCGTCCGCCGGGTGGGTGCCCTGCGCTTCCTGTTCGGGATGCGGCCGCGCAGGAAGACGGCTCGTACAATCGAGTCAGTGGACGCGCCCTCCGGTCACTCGTAGTACTCCGGCGCTTTCTTCAGGGTCTTGAACTGCTCGGCGTCGTGTCCGCAGAAGATCGTGCCGTTTTCGGCGGCGGCAAGGTCGCGTACGCGTTTGAGGCAGGCCAGTTCCGCGCTTGCAGACCAGGTGAAGCTATGGGGTATTCCGGGGGCGTAGCCACGGAGCGGGACCGAGTAGTACATCTGTTGGATCTCACAGCCGGATAGGATCACCGTGCCCGTCCGCGGCAACCGCAGAAGCAGGGCTTGATAGCCTGGGGTGTGTCCGGGTAGATGCAAGATCTTGACGGCGTCTCCCACGAGGTCTTGATCCCCGTCGATAAGCAGGTAATCGAGGTCCGCCCGCTCGAACTGGTCTCGCGCGTACATCCAGCTGTGGAACTGTTCCAGGGCGGGTTCTGCATCCGGTCTCGGAGGGTTGCCTATCCGGGTCGCGTACGCGTACTCGTTCTCTTGTACGACGATCTTGGCTTTGGTACCGGCGAATTCTGGCAGCCAGCCGGCGTGCTCGCTCATGAGGTGGGAGATGACCACAAAGTCGATGTCCTCGGGCTCGACCCCGATCTTGGCCAGCTGGGCCACCGGGTTCTGGTCGGCTTCCTGCCTGTGATAGCGGCCGCCCGGACCGGGGCGATGGGGAAAGCCGACGACGTTTTGGAACTCTTCATCCTTGTAGCCCAAATCGAAGACTATCTTGGCCTTTGGGTGGTCGATGAAGTACTGGGTGCTCTGCAAGACGAGGGTCTCGGGCTCGTAGTCCTTGCCGGTATCGGCTTCAGTCCCCCAATGCAGGAAGAAACCTTTCTCGGCATAGAGCTGGCCCCCGTCTAAGACATGGAGTCTCATCTGGCCACCTCCCGATGTTGGGGCGTGCACGCGGCGTGTCGAATGTCGTTGTGCCACTCCCGAGCCTCGCTCAGACTGCTTCGAGAATCTCGATGCCGATGGACTTGCATGAGTATCCGTTCATCGGCGAGACATCATCCGGGCAGGCAGACACCGCGACCAAAACGTCCATCTCGGCCAGGAAGTCCACCACGTCGCCCGGCTTGGAGAGGCAGGGGTAGAAGTCGACCCGGCCTTCGCCGCTGGACTCGATACGAACATCGGCGAAAAGGTTGATCGCGGCGGGACTGTAGATATCCCGAAGTGTGAGCCCGAAATCGACCAAAGCATCGCCGAAGTTGTCGGTGCAGCTGCGATGCCCTGGGGCCCCCCAGATCTCCATCATGCGGCTTGTGCAGTGCGGACCCAGAAAATGGCGGCCCACGGTGTCGTGGGTCACGGTCAGCAGAGGGCGCTCGTAAGGTACTTTGGAGAACATAGTGCCCAGCCGATAATGATTCCCGGTACCCAGTATCTGGCTGAGGTTTCCTGAGAACCGTGCCATGCCTTGTTCTTTGTGGTCGTGAGCGTTGAAGACGACGAGACTGGCCACCTGCCCGCCTTCCTCTTGCATCACCCGCATGATTCGACCCTTGGGAACCACAAAGGCTTTTCCCGAGCATCTCGGGATGACGAACTCCTCGATCGGTCGCCGGCTCAACCGGCGCTCGCTTCCCGGGTATCGGCTTCCAGGATCTGAAAGCGCAGCGCCTTGGGCTCATAGTCGTTACAGGGGCCATGCCGAAGTGGGCACACGGAGAAGACGGCGACGAGGTCCATGTGGGCGAGGAAATCGATGTGGTCCCCTTTCTCGACCAGTGGACGGGCGAACTGCATGTCGCCCTGCTCGTCGGTCCAGGAATTCATCCACACATTGAAGATGGTGCTGTCGAACGTGTCCTCTTGCCGCAGTCCGATCTCCTCGAAGGCATCGGCCAGATTGTCGCTACAGGTGCGGTCGTCGGGGAAGCCCATGAACTCCAGCAGGCGTTTCGTGCAATGGCCGTCGTCGATGTAGTGACCACCCCTGTCGCCTCCCCGGCCCCCATCGCCTACCACATCGCTCGTGACCGTGGCGAGCACGTTCTCGAACGGAGGGTTGGAATAGAGCTTGGTCAGCCGGTAGTAGCCGCCGGTGCCCTCCAGGCTGTTCAGCACCGCGGACAGTTCCGCAGAGAAGTGCTCGCGATAGTCGTGCGCGTTGAGGAAGGTGAGATCGAGAACCTGCTTGCCTTCGTGTGCGATGGCGCGAAAAGTCTGCCCGCGCCTCACGTGCATAGCTTTGCCGGTAGACCTCGGTACCACCAGGTCCTGGGTAATGCTTCGACTGACGCGATCTCGGTCGTCGCTCTCATGACTCAATGGATGCTTCCTTTGTGGATCAAGGCCGAACCGCTGCCAGACATGATCTTCAGCCCAATCTTCAGCGCCAGTCTAATGTGTTTACGGTCTCTGGGCAACACACCAGAACCACCAGACGGTGGTCATAGCTCACCCGTGGAGTTATCCTCGTTCAGGCAGGCGGGTGGCTTACTTGGAAGCCGCGCGAAGCGAACAGCACGGGAGAGGTAAGCGAATGCATCGTACTCTCAGGCCTTTCGAACTACTCGAGCCGGACAGCGTGGCCGAGGCTGTGCGGCTCCTTGGCGCCCATGAGGGTAGAGCTCGAGTCCTCGCAGGGGGGATCGATCTGATCGCCAAGATGCGGCGATGGCAACTCGCTCCAGAATGCTTGGTGAGTATCCGCCGCATCCCTCGGCTTGACCGGCTGGAGGTGAACGGCGCCGGGGAACTCGAGATCGGATCCCTTGTCAGTCTACGCGCGCTCGAGCTCTCCCCGCTGGTCCGAGAGGGCTGGCCCGTTCTCCACGAGGCAGTGCAACAGATCGCCTCCGTGCAGGTGAAGACCATGGGCACCGTCATCGGCAACCTATGCGTGGCCACACCTGCCTCAGATGTCGCTGTCGCTCTTTACGTCTTGGACGCCCGCATCACTCTGGTCGGACCGGAGCGAGAGCGTACGCTGCCCATCGACGAGTTCTTCCTTCCGGTCGCCACCAGCGTGCTGGGAACCGACGAGGTCGTGACCGGGGTGGCTGTGCCGCCTCTCGTCTCCGGCACCGGCGCCGCCTTCCTCAAGTTGGCGCACACCAAGGCCTGCATCGCCAAGGTGAACGTCGCCGCACTCCTCACTCATGAGGCCGGCCTGTCCTCGAAAGTGCGGATAGCGCTGGGTGCGGTGGGGCCTACGGTCATCCGGGCCCGACAGGCCGAGGCCGTGCTTGCCGGCCGTGCTGCAAGCCCGGAACTCATCGCTCGGGCGGCGGGAACGGCCGCCCAGGAGTCGGAGCCGCAGGATGACTTGCGCGCGAGCGCCGGCTATCGACGGCGGATGGTGGAGGTACTGGTCGGCCGGGCGCTGACCGAGGCCGCCCGGTCCGCGGGGATGGAGGCGACCCCATGAGGAAAGAGCCTGCCATCTTTCATGTCAACGGTCAGACCTACGAGGTCCTGGTGGAGGCCGGCCTTACCCTGTTGGAGCTGCTTCGTGACCGCCTCGGATTGACCGGCACCAAGCAAGGCTGCTCGGCCAGCGGCAACTGCGGAGCTTGCACGGTGCTGGTGGACGGCCGGTCGACGCTCTCGTGCCTGACGCTCGCCTGGACCGCACGGGATGCCCAGATCCTGACCATCGAAGGTCTGGCCACCCCGGAGGGTCTCCATCCTTTGCAGGAGGCCTTCCTCGAACACGGCGCGGTGCAGTGCGGTTTCTGCACCCCGGGAACCATCCTCTCGGCCAAGGCATTGCTCGATGAGAATCCAGATCCTACCGAAGAAGAGGTGCGCGCCGGATTGGCCGGGAACCTGTGCCGGTGCACCGGCTACGTCAAGATAGTCGAGGCGGTGATGGCAGCGGCCGCAACCATGAGATCGAGAGGGGACGGACCATGGTAGAAGAGAGCCTGTCCGTGGTTGGCAGACGGATGCCGGATAAGAGCGGTGTGCAGAAGGTCACGGGAGCGGCCACGTTCGTATCGGATATCTCCTTGCCGGCAATGCTGATCGGCAAAGTGCTGCACAGCCCCCATGCGCATGCCCGCATCGCGCATATCGATACCTCGATGGCCAGCAAGTTGCCGGGTGTAGAGGCCGTGGTCACTCATCTCGACTCCCCAAGTAAGCTGTACACCGGCCAACTCCTCAACCTGCAGAGCGAGGGCGGCATCGAGCCTTGGGGCGTGTACGACGTGCGTGTGCTGGAGGATAGGGTCCGTTATGTCGGAGACGCGGTCGCGGCCGTAGCGGCGATCGATGAGCGAACCGCCGAGGAGGCTCTCGAACTAATACGCGTTGACTATGAAGAGCTCCCAGCGGTGTTCGATGAGCTTGAAGCCAGGCTGCAGGATGCGCCCCAACTGCACGACAACGTGCTACGGCGCCAACCTGACGGTTTTCCCGGACTGGAGAAGGTGGACGGGAACCTCGCCGTCCACGTGGCTCTTCCCGCGATCGGGGACGTAGAGCAAGGCTTGCGCGAAGCGGACCACGTCATCGAGGAGGTGGGCTACACATCGAAGCAGCGGCAGGCCCCTCTGGAGACGCTGCACTGCGTGGCCGACTTCGGCCATGGTGACGGCCTCACAGTCTGGTCGGTCACCCAGCAACCCTTCATTCTGCAGGCGTTGCTCGCATACCTGTTCGACCTTCCGGCTGGCCGGATCAGGATCAAGAACGAGTTCACGGGGGGAGCTTTCGGGGCCGGTGTCTCCGGCTATCGGGAGCCTATCTGCGTTCTCTTGGCGAAGAAGACAGGCGGACCGGTCAAGCTTATCTACTCCCGGCAGGAAGAGTTCGTCGACCGGCCGACGCGGTCGTGCATGGGTCCGTTCACTTATAAGATGGGCGTCGCCCGGGACGGGTCGATCATCGCCGTGGACCGAAAGATCATCACCGCGGCCGGGGCCCATACGGAGGCGGCGGCCCTTTGCGCCTTGGTCGCAGGCGGGTCAGGGAACCCGCTCTACCGATGCCGGAACATCAGGACGGAAGCGGACGCGGTATATACCAACAAGAACCCGTCGGGCGCCATGCGCGGTTTCGGCAACCCCGAGGAGACGTTCGTGCGCGAGCAGGTCATGGATGTGGCGGCAGAGAGGCTGGGGATGGACCCGGTCGAGTTCCGGTTGAAGAACCTCTGCCAGGTTGGGGACCCGGGGATGTTCGGACCCGAGTTCCCGCTCCAGACCATCGGCATGGCAGACTGTCTGCGCATCGGCGCGGAAAAGATCGGGTGGGCGGAGAAGCGTGGGGGTCGGCGGCTCGATGGTACCTCCCGACGCCGGGGGGTGGGCGTGTCGTGCATGGCCCACTCCAGCGGAGCCTGGCCGGTCCACATAGACCACAGCAACGCGACGATACGATTCAATGAAGATGGATCAGTAGTGCTGAGTGCCTGGCCGGCCGCAATCGGGACCAACTGCTGCACTTCTCTCGCTCAGGTGGCGGCGGAGGTGCTTGGACTTCGGTTCGAAGACGTGCATGTGGTGTGGGGCGATACCGCGACCGCTCGTTTCGAGGTGGGCTCATATGCCTCTCGTACGATGTACACATTGGGCAAGGCTGTGGAACTGGCCGCCCAGGATGCGCGCGGCAAGTTGCTGCGGAGGGCGCTGACGCACCCGGCGCTGGGCGGCCCGCAGTTAGTCGACCCCGAGCAGCTTGAGCTTCGCGGCGGGCGCATCCTCGTGAAAGACTGGCCGGAAGTAAGCGTGCCCGTGTCCGAGGTGGTGAAGCAGTCTGTCTACAACCGTTTCGATGTGCAGGAGATCGTCGGCGAGGCCTCGTGGGGACCGAAGACGTCTCCCTCCCCATATCAGGCTCTGTTTGTAGAGGTGGAAGTCGATACCGGGACCGGCGAGGTGACTGTGATCAAGATGGTCATGGTCAACGACAGCGGCCGGTCCATCAATCCCATGACGGTCGAGGGTCAGCTGGAAGGCGGCGCCGCCCAGGGCCTGGGGTATGCCCTGTGGGAGGAGCCGGTGCTCGATACCGAGACCGGGCGGGTCCTGACCGACGACTTCGACACATACAAAATAGCCTGCGCTCTGGATATGCCCGATCTGGAAGTGGTCCTGCTGGAGCAGCCGGAGCCGACCGGTCCATTTGGAGCCAAAGGAGTGGGTGAGCCGGGGTGCGTCAACCAAGCGCCGGCCATCGCCAATGCCGTATTCGACGCGGTAGGGGTACGGATCTGGAGTCTGCCCATCACGCCGGAGAAGGTCCTGGACGCCCTAGCTGAGCAACCAGAGGAGGCACCTGCATGAGACTGTATGTTCTGGACTGTGGCCAGATCTGGACGGAGAAGGGGTTTCTCTCCCACTTCGGCACTCAAGCCGATACCGGCAAAGAGTACCAAGCAGGTCCCTTCGCCATCCGTAACTGCCAGTACTTCATCGACCACCCCAAAGCCAAGGTTCTTTTTGACCTTGGATTCAGCCTGGAGGACTTCCAGAAGTTCGTGGGCTTCCCGCACCGCCGCGGTCCGGAAGGCACCCATGTGAAGCAGGCCCCCGACCAGAATCCTATCGCCCAACTAGCCAAGATCGGGGTCAAGCCAGAGGACATCGACTTTGTGGTCATCTCCCATCTGATGAGCGAGCACGCCGGCTATCTACCTCACTTCGCCGGCACCAAGGCCAAGATCGTGGTGCAGGAGGACGAGCGGGACTACGCCGACCGCATCGGGGTGCCGCCCCGGCCGGGGGACGAGCCGGCCGTGGAGCAGTTCCACTCCTGGATGTACGTGCGCAAGCTCTACGAAGTGCCCGGTCTCGACTACCTGTACATAGACGGCGACCTGGAATTGCTGGGCAAAGACGCAGAGATACTATCTCTGCCCGGGCATACCCCCGGCTTTCAGAACCTGATGGTGCGCCTGCCAAAGACCGGCCCGGTGTTCCTCTCCGCCTGTGAGACCCGGGGGATGTACTACGACATCCCGGTGAACGGCTATGCCCCCGGGATCCCGCACGCCTTCACTTGGTCGGCCGCCGGGGAACTACACAGCTTCAAACGGGTGCGAGAACTGGTCGAGAAAGAGGAGGGTCAGATCTTCTTCGGTCACGACCAGGACCAGTTCGTCACCCTGAAGGCGGCGCCGGAGTACTACGACTGAGCCGTATCCAACCGTCCGGCGTTCTCCCGGCGCTCAGTCTGATCTACGTCTCTTGCCCCGGGGCCGTAACGGGGGCGGCATCGCCGGGGTCGTCCAGCGCCGGGTCCGCCTCCTCGTCATCATACGGGTTGTAGAGCTTCGGCCTGCGGCCGTTCACCCACAGCTGGAAGACGTCCGGCCGGTTGTAATGACCGGCGAAATCGTGGCGCAGTTTCGCGGCGATGGCGATCTCCATGTCGCAGTCGCCATAGATGACGCCCTCTTCCGCTCCCATGGGTCCGGCCAGCACCCGCTGGTTGGGAGCGACGATCACGGATCCGCCGCAGCAGTCGGGGTTGCGCAGAAAGGCCTCGCCTTCCGGCCCCACCTGCAACTTGGCGACCATGTCCTCATCCACGGTCCCGCAGGGAGAGATGACGAAGGCCTTGCTCATCTGCGCGAACGCCTGGGAGTCCACCGACACCCTCACCCTCATCGGGTCGCCGCTGGTAGGGAAGTGGTTGGGCCAGCTGCTCACGTGGATGCGGGTGCCCTGCGCGATGAACGTGAAGGCCGCCAGCGGGTTGGAGTTCTCGCCGCAGATCAGGCCGCTCATCGGGCCGAACTCGGTGGGGATTGCACGCATGGTATCACCGTAGCCACCCGCGTGGACTAGTCGTTCTCCCACCGTGGGCATCAGCTTCTGGTGCTTGCCCAGGTACGAGCCGTCCGGCCCGATGAAGACCTGCGAGTTGTACATGGTACCGGTGGTGTTCGGCAGCTTCTCGCATACGCCCATGACCACGTAAGCGTTGGCCGCCCGCGCGGCCGCGCAGAGGGTGTCGAAGTCGCGCCCCGGGATCTCGATGGAGTTCTTGAACAACTCCACGGCCAACTTGTTGGCTATGGCGCCGGTGGCCGGATGATGGTGGTACCAGATGGGGTGGGTGGGGATGAAGCCTTCCGGGAAGGCGATCACCCGAGCGCCGCCGCCGGCCGCTTCCCTGATGAGCCGGCACGCCTTTTCCGTCGAACCCTCCCGGTCGAGAAACACCGAGGCGGCTTGGACGGCTGCCACCCGTACTATGGGATACGAATCACCACCCATGTGTCACTCCTCATTAGGGATCCCGGCTAGAAGTCGTCTCAGGGGCGGACGAACTCACGTGTGAAGTAAGCGCTTCGTCCCTGTTCGGATGCTCGCCATGGTAGCACCCCGCTCGCGCTCGGCGATATCAAACGCGGCCGTCTGACCAGGGGAGAATCCCGGCATGTATGCGGCGCCCGTTGCTCCGCCGTGATTCCGGGCGGCGCGCACCGGGTACGTACTTCGTTATGATGCTGCCGATGATTCTCGCGGCGCAAGGCATCGGCTCACAAATCATGTGGGAAGGAGCAGTCCGTTGATGATCGCGAGGGCGTGAGCCCTCCAGCCCGGCGTTTGACACCCCATCCCTGGGAGGACGAATGGAAGCGATCCTTACCCGGCGCAGTATTCGCAGGTACACCGACAAGCCGGTGTCCGACGACCTGGTGACCGAACTGCTACGGGCGGCCATGGCGGCCCCCTCTGCCCAAAACCAGCAGCCCTGGCAGTTCGTGGTGGTCAGGGACAAGGACCTGCTCGAGGGTCTCGCCGCCGCCCAGCCCTACGCGGGTATGACGCGCGACGCCCAGGTAGCCGTCGTCATCTGTGGGGATCTTCGCCGGGAGAAAAGCCCAGGCTTCTGGGTGCAGGACTGCGCGGCGGCTACCGAGAATCTGCTCATAGCGGCCAACGCGGCGGGTTTGGGGGCCGTTTGGACAGGCACCTATCCCCGAGAGGAGCGAGTGGCCAACGTGCGCGCTCTCCTCGATCTGCCCGATCACATCATCCCGTTCGCCGTGGTCCCCATCGGCTATCCGGCCGAGCATCCCGCTCCCGCCGAGCGCTTCGACGCTCGACGTATCCACAACGATCGCTGGTAGGAGGCACATATGAAAACGTCACTCGGCGCCAAGACCCTCGTTTATCCCACGCCGGTCTTTGTCGTCGGCACCTATGATGCCGAGGGCAGGGCCAACGTGATGGTCGTGGCCTGGGGTGGGATCTGTTGCTCCAAGCCACCCTGCGTGAGCATATCGGTGCGCAAGGCCACCTACACCCACGGCAACCTCGTGGAGCGCAGAGCATTCACCGTGAGCATCCCCTCGCGCGATCACGTGGTGGCTGCCGACTACTTCGGAGTGGCTTCTGGCCGGGATGGAGACAAGTTCGCCGCCACCGGGCTCACGCCGGTGCGCTCGGATCTGGTGGACGCACCTTACGTCGGGGAGTTCCCGATGGTCTTGGAGTGTAAGGTAGTCCATGTGGCTGAATTGGGGCTACACACCCAGTTCGTGGGAGAGATCCTGGACGTCAAAGTGGAGGGTTCTTGTCTCGATGCGGAGGGGAACCCTACGGCGGGACTGGTGCAACCATTCAGTTGGGCGCCCGCCGAGAATGTCTACTACGCGACCGGGGAGAGTCTGGGCCGGGGTTTCTCGATAGGCAAAAACCTGAACACCAAGAATTAGGGAGGCGCCGCGACCGCCCCAGGGGCCGGCTGGCGCCGGTCGGGGCGCCCGTATCGGGTCGCCCGCCGCCGGCCCGGCGCGCGTAACCGGGACGGAACCGGTCGGCGGTCGACGCCGTCGCACGGATGCGGCAGGTCGGTGGCCCAAGACATTAAGATAGATGCCACCGAGGCCCGCCAGATGTCGACCGCGCCTGGGGGAGGGCAGACTCGTGAAACGACATGGGATTCCCGCAGCAGCCTTGTTCTGTCTCTTGATGATCGCCGCCGCCGCGTTTTCCGGTTGCGGTACCGCCGGGCTTGGGGAGGACGGTGCCGAAGTGTTGACCATCGAGCAGGCTCTTGCCGCCGACCCCGGCCAGCTGATCAGAGTTCAGGGGACGATCGTTTCCACGGGGACTGAGGTGATCCTCGCCTCGATGCTCCTCGAGTCATATCCGCCGCAGGCCGGTGGAGCCCGGCTCCCGGTCACGGGTCTGGACCTCGAGTCGCTGGTGGGGCTCAGCTCCACGGCCGGCCAGCCGGATCTTGCCCAGGCGACGTGGTCGGACTACTGGGTGGTCCTCGAGGGCGTCATAAACGATGGGGCGCTCGAGGTCGAAAACATCCCGCGTGTGGTCGAAGCTACGTCGGCGGAGGCCCGGGTGCGTTTCAGCCCCGTCACCGAGCCCCTGGTGACGGGCGATCAGGTGTGGTGGGCGTTCGACGTGAAGAACCTGGGCGCCACGCCCCTCGACCTCACTTTCTCGAGTGGTCAGCGAGCGGACGTCATCTTGAGCCAAGGCGGGACGGAAGCGTATCGCTGGAGCGCAAACAAATTTTTCACGGAGGCGATAGAGACCATCACCGTGGAGCCGGGCAAAGCTCTTGCGGTCGTACTGAACGATACGGCACAAGTGGCGCCCGGTGAGTATGACCTGACGGCCATCATCACTGCTGCCGTGGGGCCCCAGAGCGCCGCGGACGCATTGCCCCAGCTGAAAACCACGGTGACGGTGCGCTAGGGTAGCCACGCCAGGCGTGGCTACCCCGTGTGGTGTGGTGCCCCCGTCTGGCGTGGTCGTAGCAGGTTCGCCTGCCCCGGCTGACTATCAGTCGTAGTACTCGGCGCCGTGCTTGAGGGTGATCCACTGCTCGTCGTCGTGGCCGCAGAAGATCTGACCCTCCACCTTCTCCACCAAGTCACGCACTCGCTTCAAGCTGGCCAGCTCGCCGCCCGCGAACCAAGTGAACGCGTGGGGGATACCTGGGCCGTAGCCGTTGATTGGGACGTCGTAGTAGTTCCCGAGATGCTCGCAGGTCGACAGCACCACGGGGCCGGTCTTGGGCAGATTCACCAGCATGCCCTGATAGCCGGGCGTGTGGCCGGGCAGCGAGAGGACTGTCACGTCGTCCCCGACCAAGTCGTAGTCGCCCTCGATGAAATGGAAGTTCAGCCCCGGCACCTCGAAGTGCTTGCGATGGTACATCCAGCTGTGGAACTGCTCGACGGCCGGCGGGCGCCCGGGGATGGGCGGGGTACCGATGCGGCTGGCGTAGTCGTACTCCTTCTCCTGCACGATTATCTTGGCTTTGGTGCCGGCGAACGCGGGCAACCAGCCGGCGTGCTCGGACATGATGTGCGATATGACCACATAATCGATGTCGTCGGGTTTGCAGCCGAGGAGGGCCAGTTGGGCGAGCGGATTCTCGTCGGGCGCCTGTTGCGCATGGACACCTTCCGGACCTCTGCGGTGAGGAAACCCCACGAACTTCTGGAAGTCTTCCAGCTTGAAACCCAGATCGAAAACGATCTTTGCCTTGGGGTGGTCGATGAAATACTGAGTGTTACGCACTCGGTAGGGGCCGGCCTGGTGCTCCTGTCCTGTCTCGTCGACGGTGCCGAAGTGCCAGTGGAAGGCCCACTCGGTGTAGAGGATGCCGCCGTTGAGAATGTGTAGCTTCACGAGTCCCCCTTGTGTTCGATGGGCGCGCCGGCCGGTTCCGGGCTGAGCGGGTGGTCGATATTCTACTTGAATCGTGACTTCAGAGGATGGGGTCGGTGGAAGGGAAGGTGAGCCCCTGCCGATCTGCAGGTGCCGAAGAACCGCCAGGGTTGACGAACACGGGCAGTCGATCGACGGTCGGCCTGACGAGTTCCCTTGACACCGGAAGAATGACCTAGTACGTTAGAACAGTGGACGGAGTGAGCGCTCCGTCCGTAGACCGTCGTCTCGTTTGCAGGTTGCTGGATGGGAATTCTTCCCGGCGCCTCATTGCAGTTCTCGATCAGGGGGATCGCAGGGCGAGGGAGGCGAGAAGGAGCCACGGCGCCAACACGCAAGACGGGCCCCGGGGGATGAGCGCAAATGGGCTGCCGGCAGGCCATCTTGCAGATGCAGGGCCTTGTTCACTTATACGGCTAGGAGAAGGAGGCGTGAAGATGGCAAGTTGGGAAATGGTGTTCGAGCCGATCAAGATAGGCAGCCTCACGGCTAGGAACCGCATCGAGGTAGCGCCGACAGTCGTCGGACTCGCGAACGCAGACATGTCTGTGTCCCGAGAGTTGATCGAGTTCCACCGGGTCCAAGCCCAAGGCGGGGCGGGGATCGTGACCGTCGGGGAGAGCGCGATCGACTGGGATCGTGCCCTCTCGCAGGCGGCCGCGGTCAACCTGGGTCGTGAGTTCGTGCTGCCGGGGCTAAGTGACCTTGCGGATGCCATAAAACGAGGGGGCGCCGTCGCCTCCATCCAGTTGATGCATGCCGGGCGCCAGGCCGTCCGAGAGTTGATCGCGGGCAATCCTATCGGCCCATCGGGAATGCACGGCAAGTTCACCGAGGATCGCCGGCGCGAGGAGGTCGAGGTCGAAGAGATGACGCCCGAGATGATGCGCCACGTGGCGGATACCTATGCCGCGGCGGCTCTTCGGGCGAAGAATGCCGGCTTCGACATGATCATGTTGCACGGCGGACACGGGTGGCTTCTCGCTCAGTTCATCTCCCCGCTTGCCAACCAGCGCACCGACGACTTTGGCGGGAGCGTGGCCAACCGGGCTCGCTTCCCTATCATGGTGTGCCGGCGGATCAAACAAGAGTGCGGCCAGGATTTCCCCATAGAGTACCGATTCAGCGCCACCGATCTGGTGCCAGGCGGGCTCGAGTTGGAAGAAGCGGTCGAGTTCGCCAAGATCATGGACGCTGAGGTGGACGCCTTCCAGGTGTCCTCGGGGATGATAAGCGAGCCGTCGACCTATCCCTACACCCTGTGTGCCGACTATCTGGAGTACGGGGAGAACGCGGAGCGGACCGCCGAGATCAAGCGGGCTGTCAGCAAGCCGGTGGCGGTCGTAGGGGCCATTCCACATCTGGAATTCGGGGGCCAACTGATCGCCGACGGCAAAGCCGACATCGTAGCCATGTGCCGAGGGCTGATCGCCGACCCCGCGCTGCCGGCGAAGACGCTGAGGGGCCGGTCGAAGGACATCAGGGCCTGCATCCGCTGCAACGAATGCACGATGAGAGTAGGGCAGTTACTGCCCGTGCGCTGCAGCGTGAACCCCATCGCAGGCCAGGAAGAGTACTACCGTTCGTTCCAGCTTCCCAGGCAGACGAAGAAGGTGGTCGTGGTCGGCGGAGGCCCGGCGGGCATGGAAGCCGCCATCACTGCTGCGTCCCGAGGCCATTCCGTGGTGCTGTTCGAGGCGCAGGACAAGTTGGGAGGCAACCTTAACGCTTTCAGCGATCTCCCCTTCAAGCTGGATGCGAAGCGGTACCTCGAGTATCTGACTAAACAGGTGAAAGAATCCGGAACCGACGTGCGGTTCAAGACGGTGGCAGACGCGGCCGCAGTGAAAGCGGAGGCCCCGGACGAGCTGGTCATCGCCGTGGGATCTGAGCAGGTGTGGCCGGCCATTCCCGGTCTTAGCGAAAAGCGGGCGGCATGGGCGGGCGATGTCAACAGCGGCAAGACTCCCACGGGCGAGCGGGTGGTGATCCTCGGCGGCGGGGCCACCGGCTGCGAGACCGGGCTGGCTCTGGCCCAGCAAGGCAAGCAGGTGACCATCGTCGAGATGCAAGCGGACCTGTGCCCGCAGTTCAATCCCTGCAATCGCACCATGTTGCTCGAGTTCCTGGGTAAGGCAAACGTAGACATGAAGACCGGCACCCGGATCGAGGCCGTGAAAGACGGAGCCGTGATGGTGGTGGGACCCGAGGGCAAGAGCTACGAGATAGCCGCCGACACCCTCGTCAACGCACTGGGAGCCAGACCCCGGACGGCGGTCGTAGAGGCCCTTGATGGCCTGGCCCCGGAAGTCCACGTCGTCGGTGACTGCGTTAAGCCGCGGATCATCTACGACGCCATCCGCGAGAGCTTCGACGCAGCCATGGCTATATAGCCCCCAGCCTACAGGCGGTGTGGTTCTGGGGACTTTGGTGAGATCAGAAATGTTCGCCTGACCAAGACCGGCGTCGACCGGCAGAGAGGATAACCGTGAAGCTGAAGACTGAGGAAGCGCAAAGACTAAGAGGCAGAGTGGCCGTCATCACCGGCGGGGCCGGCCCCAACAGCCTGGGCCGCTCGATCTCCCTCCGCTTCGCCGAGGAGGGCGCGAAGGTGGCGGTGACCGACATCGACGCGGCCGGTGCCGCGGCGGTGGCCGAGGAGATCACGGCCGGTGGGGGTACGGCCATCACTCTCGCTTGTGACGTGCGGGATTTGGCTCAGTGTGAAGCCACGGCCAAGAAGGTGGCGGACACGTGGGGGGGCAAGATCGACATACTCGTCAACAACGCCGCCGCCTTCAAGGGGTTCATGGCCAAGACCGGCTGGAAACCCTTCGACGAGTGGACCCCGGAGGAATGGGACCAGATGCATAATGTGAATCTGAAAGGCCAGTGGTACTGCGCCCGGGCTGTGGTGCCCTACATGAAGCCTCAGGGGTACGGAAAGATTATCAATCTGGGCTCCACCAGCTTCTTCGAGGGTATCCCCGGGTTCATCCACTACATCTCGAGCAAAGGCGGGGTCATCGGCTTCACCAGAGGATTGGGTAAAGAGCTGGGAGAGTTCGGCATCCGCGTCAACACGCTGTCCCCCGGCTTCACTATGACCGAAGCCGCCCTTGACCTGATCGCCGATACCCCCGAGTTCCTGGAGGTGCGGAGGAACGCCCAGGCCATCAAAGAGCGGAACCTGGTTGCCGAGGACCTGGCCGGCCCGGCCGTGTTCTTGGCTTCGGAAGACAGCGATATGGTCACTTGCCAAACCCTCCAGGTAGAGGGCGGCGGCAGTATGTGGTAGGGCGCGTCGTGGCGTCTAGCAGTCTGGACCGTTCTCGAGTGGTCTCGTCGCCGCTTGGTCGAGGAAGTGCTCGAGGATCTTGGTCGATCGATCCTCGCCGAGGAACTCGTCCAGCCCCATAAGCACGCACATGTTCTCGCCCCAAGCGTAGACGAGAAACTGGTAGGTCAACTGGAGCGGGTCGGCATCTGCCCTGATAGAACCCTGAGCCTGGGCTTCTTCGAACACGCTCTGGACCATCCGATAGGCCCGGCGCTGGGCTTCGGCGACAGCGTCGCGCAGACCCACCTCGGACGCTCCGGCGATGAACTTCACCCAGGGGACAGCGAAGCCGCCCTCTCCGGACAGCATGGTCTGGGAATGCCGTCTTCCGACCGCTCTGACGCGCTCCAGCGCATCCTTCTCAGGCGACTCGTGCCACGGCAGCATGATCTGCTCGTATACAGCCTCCAAGGCTGCCAGAAGCATCTCCTGCCGGCTTCCAAAGTAGCGGTAGAGAGTGCCGGGCCCTACGCCGGCGGCCTCGGCGATACGGGAGATAGTCGCTTCCGGTACTCCGTGCTCGGATACCACCCGCACGATCGCTTCGATGATCTTTCGGCGTCTGTCCGCGGGCGCCAGTCTCAGCCTTTTCACCACCGTCTTCGCCAACTCCCGTATCCTTTTTTGTCGAACCCCGAACAGAGGCTACCAGGTGCGCTCCTCGGGTCCTCCGAAAGGCCTCAGCATCGTCGTGGGGTCCGTCACGCTTCCGACTTGACAGGGGAGACACGCGCTAGTACCGTGAAGACGCAACGGACGGAGCGCTCACTCCGTATATACAATACCACCGATGTCGCGCAAATGGGAGGAATAGGATGGCCAGCTCGCCCGGTCTGACAAGGGTCTTCCAACCGATGCAGATCAGGAATGTGACGTTCAAGAACCGCATCGTCAAGACGCCCCAAGATATGAACTTCGCCGATTTCGAAGACGGCGCCATCACTCAAGACTATCTCGACTTCTATGGGGGGCTGGCCCGGGGAGGTGTGGGCGGCATTATCGTCGAGCAGTCCATCGTCGATCCCGAGGGCCATCGGGAGGGCACGATCGCGGTCTTCGACGACAAGTTCATTCCCGGTATGGCTAGGCTGGCGCAGGCGGCGCACGACCATGACTGCCCCATCATCCTCCAGATCAACCATCTCGGTCCCAACGCCTTCTTCCCTCCCAACGGAAAGCACCCGGAGTACGCCGCCCGGGTCCCTTCGGCGCTGAACGACGACGAGATGCAGAGGATCTTCTTGGGCTTCCCGTGGAAGGTGAAGCCCCTGACGGTGCCCGAGATAAAAGCCATCATCATCCGATACGCCGACGCTGCGGAGCGGGCCAAGAAGGCGGGCTTCGACGGCATCGAGCTCCACGGGGACCACTACTACTTGATCAACTCCTTTCTCTCCCGCGTCTACAATCACCGCGACGATGAATACGGTTGCAGAACCCTGGAAGATAGGGGGCGCTTCGTCGTCGAGATCATGCGGGCCTGCCGGGAGCGCACGGGCGACGACTTCATCTGCGGTATGAAGCTCAAGGGGGCCGAATATGGTGACGCGTTGGGCACCACGGTGGAGGAGGCACAGCAATTCGCCAAAATGATCGAAGCAGCCGGCGCCGATTACTTCAATGTGACCGCCGACGGCTACAACGACTATTGGCGGGTGGCTACGGCCGAGCAGATGCTCTATCCCGAGCCGCCGTCGCCACTTATGAAGGAATTCAAGAACACCTCAGAGCCGGGCTCCTGGGTGGCTCCTCTGGGCGCGGCCATAAAGCAGGCGGTGTCGGTCCCGGTCGGCGTGGTAGGGAGACTCGACGCGGCTCTGGGCGAGAAGATCCTGGAAGCCGGACACGCGGACTTCCTTATCATGGGGCGGCGGTTGCTCGCGGATCTTGACTACCCCACCAAGATGGCTGAGGGCAGGGGAGCCGACGTCCGGCCCTGCACCGCCTGCATCACCTGTGAGTCACGCATGGTGGAATACGAAGGGTTGGCCTGTCAGGTGAACGCTTCGATCGGTAGAGGGTCCGAGAGCGTATTCGCAACGGCGGCGAAGCGCAAGAAGGTCGCGGTCGTGGGGGCGGGTCCTTCGGGCATGGAAGCCGCCCGGGTGATGGCGTTGAGAGGTCACGACGTTACCCTCTACGAGAAGGAATCGTATCTGGGCGGGCTCCTGAACATGGCGGCTTTGGTCAAAGGAACCGAGATCTTCAACCTCACCGATCTCGTCGACTACTTCCGGGGGCAACTCCAGAAACTGGGCGTCACGGTGAGACTGGGAGAGGAATTCACCCCGGCCTTGGCCGAGCAGACCAAACCCGACGCGATCGTGGTCGCTACAGGGGGGGTCCCCGACACGCTGACGATCCCGGGCATCGACGGCGGCAACGTCCTTTCCGGCGCCGAACTGCGCGAGAAGGCCAAGCTCGCATTGAAGCTACTGGGACCCCGGTCGCTGGGGCGAGTGACCAAGATGTGGTTGCCGGTCGGCAAGCGGGTGGTGATCATCGGCGGCGGCATCCAGGGCTGCGAGACCGCCGAGTTCCTCGTCAAACGAGGGAGAAAGGTGACGATCGCTGAGGCCGGCGACCAGGCGGGGATGGAGATCCCGATGCTGCAGCGCATCTTGCTGCTGCCGTGGCTGGCCAAGAAGGGCGCGACTATTCTGACCGGAGTCACGTACAAGGAGGTCACGGACAAGGGCCTGGTCGTGCTCGACAAAGATGGGCACACGCTCGCACTCGAAGCCGACACCGTGTTGGTCACCGTTCCGCTGAGGCCTAATCCCGGGCTATACAAGGCCCTCGAGGGCAAGGCCGCGGAGATCCATGCGATCGGGGACTGCAAGGAGCCGGGTTTGATCATCGACGCGATAGCGGCAGGCTTCTCAGTCGGGCGCACCGTCTAGTAGGACGGTGGGATGATAAGACATCCGAAATCCGCTAACGTGGGTCGCGTGGACGCGACGTCAAGGAGGTTCTGCTGTGAGTGACCCGAAGGAAAGACTTGTCAAAATGGCCTCCGACACCGAGCTGCAGCGCCGCTGGAGCCTGGTCCGCGGGATGATGGAGGAGCGAAAGCTCGACTATCTGGTGATGCAGACGTCAGAGGAGTTTCTGGGCGGCACCGTCCGCTGGTTCTCTGATTGGACCGCCCGGCACCAATTCCCCATGACCCTGATCTTCGCGGCCGACGAGGATATGACGGTCATCAACTGCGGTGTCGAGCCCCCAAACAACCAGGTCTTTCCGCCGCCGTGGTTCGCCCGCGGCATCAAGAACAACTGGGGGGATGTCTACTTCCCCACGATGAGCTACACGAATACGTATGACGCTAAACTGGCCGTCGAGGCCATGAAGGGCAAGAAGAACCCCACTGTGGGTTGGGTGGAGCCCAGTTTTATCCCCATGACCTTTGCCGACTACCTGCGGGCCAACATGCCCGGTGCCGCCTTTGTGGACGCCACCGAGTGGGTGGACGAGATCAGAGTCCCCAAGAGCGCGGAAGAGATCGAGATGATCAAGGGCACGGCCGCCATCCAGGACGCGTGTGTCGAGCATCTCGCGAATACCATCAAGCCGGGGATGCACGACTACGAGGTCTACGCCGAGACCCATTGCTTCATGTCCAAACATGGCAGCTCGCGTGGTCTGGTTCTGGTCAACTCAGGTCCGCTGGGCACCTTCGTGCCCTTTGACGTCTATCACCTACAGGGACGCGTGATCCGAGAAGGCGACCAGGTCAGCCTCCTGAACGAGACCAACGGACCGGGTGGTATGTACAGCGAGCTGCTGCGCATCTTCACCGTGCACGCCGAACCCACACAGGAGCTGAAAGACGCGTTCGCCGCCGCTGTGGACGCCCAGGAGAAGGTCGCCAAGGCCATGGTCCCAGGCGTACCCTGTAGAGACCTCTTCCAGCTATTCAAAGACTTCATCGTCGAGCGTGGATACGCTCCCCCTCTGCGGTCTTTCGCCCACGGCCAGGGCTACCCGCTGGTTGAGCGCCCCAACCTGCGGCCGGACGAGACATGGACGCTCAAAGCGAACATGAACATCGCCGTGCACCCGTATGCGGCGAAACCCGGAGTGGTATGGAGCATGTGCTGCGACAACTTCCTGGTGGGCAACCCGAACGGGGCCGAGCGTTTGCACAAGTGCCCCAAGCAGATCTTTGTCGTTTGACCTGACTAGAAGGGAGATTTGACATGACCGATTGGCAGATGAAGGGAAAACCGGCTTTGCTTCTCGTGCACATGCAGCGCGCGATCGTGAAGGTAGGGAGCCCACTCGATGGGCTGGGCCACTCCCGAGCGACTGCGGAATCAGGGATCATTCCCCGGCAGCAGGCGATGCTGAAGGCCTTCCGCGAGAAGGGTCTTCCGGTCATCTACGTGAACGCCATCACGCCGCCGGACTCGCGATTTCCCGTCTACGGGCGGTTCTGGCCGTTTATCGAAAAGACCGTTGTGAATTCGCCCGGCACTCCTGATGTGGAAGTCATAGACGAGCTCGCTCCCCAACCCGGAGAGCCGCTCTTCTACAACTGGCCTTTTGGGATCTTCCAGGGCAACGACCTGGCGCAGTACCTGCAGGACAATGGTATCGAGACGATCGTCTTGGCCGGCGTGGCTACCGGCATGGCGGTCGGGACTGCCGCATTCGCCTGTGCCGACCGCTTCTACAACCTGATCGTCCCCGAGGATGCGTCGACCGACGGCAATCAGGAGCTGCACGAGATCATCTTCAAGGCCATGATCCCGGCGATAGCTCTGGTCACGACCACTGAAGACGTCATCTCCCACCTCTGATATCTCGGCGATCACTAACGTCCACGCACACAGCGAGAGACAGGAGCCGATCTCCATGGGTTACGACCGACTGAAAGACAAGATCGCCTTCATCACCGGTGGCGGCAGCGGTATCGGCAAAGCCATCGCCAAGAGCTTCGTCGAAGAAGGGGCGACGGTAGTCCTCGCTGCCCGTAACCAGGAGAACCTGAACACGGCAGTGAGTGAGTTCGAAGCCATGGGGGGCAAAGGTCTCGCCGTGCCCATGGACATCACCAAGGAGCAAGATGTCATCGACGCGGTGGCCAAAGCGATCGAGACCTACGGCCGCATCGACATCCTGGTGAACAACAGCGGCATCGGCGGCCCCACCGCCTACGTGTGGGATCTGTCGCTGGAGGACTGGAACGAGATCATCGCCGTCGATCTCACCGGCAGTATGCTCTGCGCCCGGGAAGTCCTCAAACACATGGTCCCGGCCGGCAAGGGCGGCATCATCATCAACATCGGAGCCGAAGGGGGACGCTCCGGCGACGGCCGCTCCGGGTATCCCATGCGGGCCGGCTATTGCTGCGCCAAGATGGGGGTCATCGGTCTC
>JAZDLO010000220.1:0-13854 GCA_043801935.1 bacterium | reverse complement strand
CGGACGTTGCGACCGGTGCACAGCACGAGGTAGTCGGTGTAGCTGACGAGTTCGTGCATATCGAGGATCTTGACTTCGTCCGCCTTGACGTTGACGGCCGCCATCGCTGCCAGAAGCGCCCGGGCGTGAATCAGCTCGAGGTCCACCTCCGAGCCGGCAGTCTGCGGACGCTCGCGCCGGGACAGACTTTCAAGATCGGGAAAGGGCCGATCGTTAGGCATGTATGTCGTCTACTCCCATTCGATGGTGGAGGGCGGCTTGCTGGAAATATCGAGCACGACCCGGTTCACACCAGGAACTTCGTTAATGATGCGGCTGGAGATCCGTTCCAGCAGGTCGTACGGAAGTCGAGCCCAGTCGGCGGTCATGGCGTCGTCGGAGGTGACTGCCCGGACCACGATGGGATAGGCGTAGGTGCGCTCATCGCCCATTACCCCGACGCTGCGGATGGCCGGCAGCACCGCGAACGACTGCCACACCTGCCGGTAGAAGCCCGCCCGTTTGATCTCGTCGAGGAGGACAGCGTCTGCGTCCCGCAGGATCCGCAGCCTTTCCTGGTTCACATCACCGATGATGCGGATCGCCAGCCCGGGGCCCGGGAAGGGCTGCCGCCAGACCATGTCCTCCGGCAGACCCAACTCCTCGCCTACCACCCGCACCTCGTCTTTGAACAGCATGCGCAGGGGCTCGACCAGTTCGAAGTCGATATCCTCGGGTAGGCCTCCCACGTTATGGTGGGATTTGATCTTCGCCGCCTCCCTGGTGCCCGACTCGATCACGTCGGGATAGAGGGTTCCCTGCACCAAGAAGCGGGCCTTGCCCAGTTTGTGCGATTCCTCTTCGAATGTGCGGATGAACTCCTCGCCGATGATCTTCCGTTTCTGCTCCGGCTCCGACACGCCCACCAGCTTGACCAGAAAGCGTTCCTGCGCCCGCACGTGCACCAAGGGCACGTGGAAATGGCTACGAAAAGTCTTCTCTACCTCCGCGCCCTCGTTCTTGCGCATGAAGCCGTGGTCGACGAAGATGCAGGTGAGTTGATCGCCTATCGCCTTGTAGGTGAGAAGGGCGGCTACCGCCGAGTCCACACCCCCGGATAGCCCGCACACCACCCGTTCGCCCCCCACCTGGGTCTGGATCCGAGAGACGGCCTCTTCGATGATGGAGACCGGCGTCCAGGTCGGGGCGATGTCGCATATCTTGTACAGGAAATTCTTAAGGATCTCCTGCCCGTATTCCGTGTGACGCACCTCGGGATGGAACTGGACCCCGTAGAGCTTACCTCCCCGGTCCTCCATGGCTGCGACCGGCATGTGGGCGCTCTGGGCGATGGCCGCGAAACCCGGCGGCACCTTCAGCACCGAGTCCCCGTGGCTCATCCAACAGGCCATGTCTGTGGGAAGACCGGCGAACAAGACTCCCTGCTCGGTGACCTTGACCGGGGTGCCACCGTACTCCGCCTGCTCGGTGCGCGCCACCAGACCGCCCTTGAGCTTGGCCATGAGCTGCAGTCCATAGCAGATTCCCAGAACCGGGATCCCCAATTCGAATATCCCCGGATCGACCGCGGGCGCGTCTGGATCGTTGACGCTGCGCGGGCCTCCAGACAGGATGAGCCCCGCCGGGGCCGCAGCCTTGATATCCGCTACCGGAGTATCGTAGGGGATCAGTTCCGAGTAGACCCGGCATTCCCGCACCCGCCGGGTGATGAGTTGCGCGTACTGGCCGCCGAAATCGAGGACCAGGATCTTCTTGACGGCGTCCCCCTTACTTTTCAGCGGGCACCTCCTCCAATTCGACCGAACCGGCCAGTTCCACGGCATCGGCGGGCGAGAACAGTCCGGCTCCATATCGGATCAGGTTGGCGGCGGCGCACCCGAGACCGAAGCGCAGGCACTCGGACGGCGTATCTCCTTCCAGCAAACGCACGGCATATCCCCCCACCAGGGCGTCGCCCCAGCCCATAGGCGATATGACGTCTACGGCCGGCATCTTGCCGATGAACGTGCGGCTGCTGTCACCCTCGGCGAGTTCTGCCACGCAGCCAAAGCGGAAGGTTATCACCACCGAACCTCCGCCCATCTCGCGCATACGCCGTGCGGCTTGTATGCGGTCGTCCATGCCGGTGAACTCGTAGCCGATCACCTTCTCCGCCTCCACCATCTTGGGAAAAACGTAGTCGGGGCCGGCCTTGATGCCCTGGCGCAGCGGATCTCCGTACGTGTAGAAGAAGGTCTTCACCCCCAACCGGCGGAGCCGCTGGATCATATGAGCGTAGCAGTCGTCATCCAGGCCGCGAGGGACACTTCCCGCAAGAACCGCGATGTCGGCCGCCTTGGCCAAGTACTCCAGCTTCTCGAACATCAGGCTCATCTCTTCCGGCCGGATCTCGGGGCCGTGCTCGGTGATCTCCGTGATGGAGTTCGTGGCGGGGTCGACGACCGCGGTAGACAGTCTCGATTCGTCCTCGATGCGCACAAAATCGCAGAGGATGCCTTCTCCGTTCAGGTCGGCCAAGATCTGATCCCCTTTGCGTCCGCCCAGGAAGCCGGTGGCGATGACAGGCCGCCCTAAGATCTTAGCCGCCCGGGCGACATTTATGCCTTTGCCCCCCGGGAGGATGACCGTGTCGGTGGCCCTATGGCGGAAGCCGGCGTGGAAATTAGGAACGGTCATTGTCCGGTCGAGGGCCGGATTGAGGGTGACGGTTAGTATCATGTTCTACGTTGTCCGTCCCACCCATCTGGTGAACCGATCCCAGTAATAGGCAAGTTTGGATCCCAGGGTGGTCGCCGCAAAAGACTTGTTGGCCACCAGATTCACGGTCCCTACTGTTTCGCCGTCCACGGTCAGCACGACCCGGCCGAACGACTCTCCCGCCTTTACCGGAAGGACGAGAGGCCGGTCCAGGGCGATCGAGGTAATGACCTCTTCGTCCTTGTACAGATCCATCTCGACCGCCTCCTCAGTGAGAAGCTCGACTCGCCCGTCGAGCTGATACGGCACGGTCGTCTCGGCGACCACCACCCCTTCGTTCAGAAGGGCAACGTGGCGGTATTGTGAGAAACCGTACTCCATGAGCGCTTTGCTTTCGTTCCAGCACACATCCGGCACCGGCTGTCCCAGCACGACGCTTATGACCGAGACCCCATCCTTGGTGCCCGACCCCACGAGACACTGCTCCGCTTTGGGCGTGAGCCCGGTCTTGATGCCGGTGACCCAACTGAGCCGGCCCAGCAGCTTGTTGGTGCTCTCAAAGACTATCGGCTCCGATCGCCCCGGCAAGGAGAGCGTGTAGCTCTTCGTACCCACGTAGTTACGGAACTTCTGGTTCGTCATGGCGTACTGCCCCAGCCGGGCCATGTCCGCGGCCGTCGAGTAGTGACCGGTCTGGTCCAGACCGTTGGGATTGACGAACTTGGTGTCGGTCATCCCCAGTTCTTTCGCCTTGGCGTTCATCAAAGCTGCGAACGCCTCCACACTCCCCGAGCAGGCTTCGGCCAGAGCCACCGCGGCCGAATTGGCGCTCCGCAGCAGCAGTGCGTAAAGAAGTTGATCCACAGTCAGGACGTCGCCCTCTTTGAGCCAGGTCTTCGGCTCGATGGTCTGAGCGGCTTTCCGCGAGACGGTGACGGCTGTGTTGAGGTCCATGTTCTCTAGGACCAGGATCCCGGTCATTATCTTGGTAGTCGAGGCCATAGGCCTGCGTACGTGCGCCTGCGCCTTACGCTCATAAAGCACTTTGCCCGTCTGCATGTTGATGAGGATGGCGGAAGGAGACGCGATGCTCGGGGGCTCGACGGCGAAATCGCCCAGGTCCTTCGCCCTGACGGTGAAGATCGCGGTCTGCGCACCCCCGGCGGAGGAGCTCGGAACGGACGGCCGGCCCTCGGTCGAGCCGGACGGAGAAGCTGCCGGTAAGGTAGTGGCTGTATCGCCCCGCGCGACGCCGGCTAGGACCGATACCATCACCGCGAGGACAACCGCGAAGATCAGGAGCGGGCCCAGCCACCCCCGTCTGGCTGTCTCAGGCATCATGTCCCGGAGTATAGCATGGGCCCTTCAGCAGCCCTGCGGTTCGCGCGCCCGCGCGCGCAGGCGAAAACCCCGATGCTATACTTCCTGGCTGATAGAAGCTCCACCGCGGAGGTGCGACGATCGCCGAGGTACTGCGCCGCGCTTGGGACCGGTTGATCCGCAAACAGTGGCTGATCTTCTATCCCTTGGCGCTTGCTGTGATCAATACCATGGCCTTCCTCGCGGTCTATGCGGCCAGTAGCGAGACCCTGCGGTGGAGCGACTTCTTCGCCGCCAACTTCGAGCGTTGGCAGTACGTCAGGGATTACTTCTTCACCGGGCTCTCGTTCACTCCCGCTCTCGGCGTGGCCGTCTTCGCCGGATTCGCGGTCTCCGCCTTCGCCGCCATGATCCGGGCCCCGTACTTCCGCGCCATCGCAGGCCTGGGCTATCCTCTGGCGCCGCGCAACCCGGTAGAAGCGGGCGGGCTCTTCCTTTTCTACCTTTTTGCGAATCTCGTGGTATGGGTCATGCCCATGGCAATCCCCGCAAGCACCGTCTTGGAGCAATTGGTCGCTGTTGTCGCGCTGGTGGTGGCTGTTCTCATCGTCTTCGCCGATTACGCCATCGTCTTTGAGGGACGGACATTCCTCCCTGCCTTGCGACGGAGCGTCCAGCTGCTGAGTCGTCGTTGGGTCACCGTCGTTGTCATATTCGTCGTTCTGCAGCTGGTGTATCTAGGTCTCCACCGTCTCTACGACCTCTACTACCAGAAGGCGACCGGAGTGTTCATCCTCCTGCCGCTCAGCCAGATCCTGGTGGAAGCTCTCATCGTGCTCTTCGTCGATCTGGTTCTCATATTCCTCTACGAGCAGATCAGAAGGCAAGGCCCGGTATAGCGGGCGGGCACGCCCGCCTCAGGGGGCGATCTCGACCGTCGGTTGTGTCGTCGGCGCCTGCTCGGGACCGACGCGGGGCTCATGCCCCTGTACCACCCCGGCCAAGACCAAGGCGCTCACGAGGGCGACGACCACCACCAGCACCGCGAGCGGGAGAACGAGGGTGCGTACCCGCGACGCCTCGCTCCACTCCTCCGACTCATCGTCCTGTCTAGTCACGGCGTGCCGCTGTCCACAGGGCGGCTTTCATCTCTCGGACCTCCGATAGGGCCGCCTCCTGCCAGTCACCCGGGCGCTTCCGGTAGGCATAGAGGATGGCACGCGCCGAATTGACCACCGCTCCCGTCCCCTTCGCGTCGAACAGAGCAGCGATATCTCCGGCCCGGGCGCCCTGGGCCCCATACCCGGGTATGAGTAGAGGCACCCTGGGCATCTGCCGGCGCAACTCGGCTCCTTGTGCGGGATGAGTACCGCCCACGACCGCTCCCACCGCCCGATACCCGCGACTCCCCTCGGTCCCCTCACCCCATCCGTTCACCAGCTCCGCCACCCTGCTGTACACCGGCTCGCCTGAGGCCAACAGCTGATCTTGGAGTTCGGCCGAGCTGGGGTTCGAGGTCTTCACCAGCACGAAGACCCCCTTGCCCGCCTCCCGCGCTCTGCGGAAGAACGGCTCCAGTCCGTCGGTGCCGAAATAGGGATTCACGGTCACCGCGTCCGCGCCGGCCACATCGAGGTGGGCGCGGGCATAGGCCTCGGCGGTGCTGCCGATGTCGCCCCGCTTGACGTCGGCGATGACCACATAGCCAAGTTGCTTCGCCAGGGCCGCCATGCTCTCGTACAACTCGTAGCCGATCGCGCCCAGGGCTTCGAAGTATGCAATCTGGATCTTTACTGCCGCCGCGTCATGGAGAAGGTTGTGCAGCAACCTGGTGAGGAACTCCCGGTAGCAGGCCGCCTTCATGTGCGCGTCGCTCTCGTATCCGGCTCGCGGATGGGCGGCCCGGATCTCGGGAGGAAGCATGTCGTAGTCGGGATCGAGACCAACCACGACGTGCGACCGCTTCGCCTCGATCGCCTCGAGAAGGCGGTCGGCGAAATGTCCCCCGGCCAATCTAGATCACCTTTCTTGTCGGTTAGGTGCGCAGGAAGAAAAAGGGCCGCGTGACGCGGCCCTTTTCAGTCCTGTCACAAAGCCAGGATCACTTGCAGGCGTTCTTGAGAGCCAGACCCGCGCTGAACTTGGGGACCTGGCAGGCCGGGATCCTGATCTTGGCCTTGGTCTGCGGGTTGATCCCTTCCCTGGCCTCGCGCTTCTGCACGTAGAACTTGCCGAAACCGGTGAACTGTACGTCCTCCCCCTTGTTCAGCGAGTCAGTGACCACATCAATGAACGCGTCCACTACGCTGGCGGCGTCTTTCTTGGTGAGCCCGCTCTTTGCTGCAAGTTTGTCTACAAACTCGGCCTTGGTCACAGTTACCTCCCTTTGTCCACGCGGTACTCTTGTACCTTAGCAATCCCAAGAGTCCCGCACAAGCGTTTTTACCCTCGGAATAAAGCAAAAAGCTCAATTTTACGGCCGCGGAGCGATACCCAGCTCCGAAGAGGTGAACAAAGGACGCAGAATGAGCCCCGCGGTGGTCGCCGCTTCGACTCCGCCTTCCTCCCGATCCACGACGCAGTAGAGGTCTTTGACCACGATGCCGGCTTCGCGCAAAGCATCTGCCGCCATGATAGCCGCGCCCGCCGACGTGACGATATCCTCGATCAGCGCCACCTTCTCCCCCGGCGCGTACCGCCCCTCGATTCGCTTGCTCGTGCCGTAGTCCTTGGAGAGCTTCCGGACCAACAACAGCGGTAGCCCCAGTTCCAGAGAGAGCCCCGCCCCCAGCACCACGCCACCCAGTTCCGGCGCGGCAAGGCGCTCGTATTCCTCGCCCGACGCCAGTTGATTCCGGATCATCATGGCCATCTCGTGGACGATGCCGCGAAGCACCTCAGGCTCGGTCTCGAAGAGATACTTATCCAAGTAGTACTTGCTGCGCCTCCCGGAGCGGAGCACGAAGTCCCCCTCCAGATAGGCCGTGGCCAAAAGAAGCTTGCCCAGCGACGCTTTCTCCACCACCCCTCCTTTCGTCTTCTCGATGGTCACGTCCCAGAGACCGCGATCCCCTGTACGGCCAGGGAGGGCGCGTACGCACTCCCGTACAGCGGGATCCAGCGTGCGTCGCCGGCGAGATCGGTCACCGAGCCGAGCAGGGAGATGAACTCCGAAGCTATCGTGACTTCGCGCACCGGCCGGCCGAGGGCGCCACCCTCGATCAGCCGCCCCGTCACTCCAAGCGATATCTCCCCGCTCACCGGATTGACGCCCGAGTGTATACCGGCCACGCTCTCCACGTAGAGTCCTTGTTCGACCCGATGGAAAAGCTCGTCGAGCGCGCCCTCGCCGGCCCGGAGCACGAGGTTGTTAGCCCCCACAGCCGGCAGCGCACGGTATGAGTGACGGGCGGCATTGCCGGTAGACGCGGCCTCGCCGCCCTCTTTACGAGCTGTATACGTATTGTGTAAATACCCGCGCAGCACGCCGCCCTCCACCAGGGGAGTGGCCTGCTGGGGCACGCCCTCACCATCGAAAGGGTTGGTGGCCAGCCCGTCGAGCGCCAGGCCGTCGTCCACCAGTGTGACCAGGGGCGATGCCACCCCATCGCCCAGCCTCCCGGCGAACACCGAGCGCCCCTTCTGCACGGCGTCGGCGCTGAGCGCCGGAACGATACTCGAGAGCAGCGCAGCCACTACGTCGCGGTCGAACACCACGCAGTAGGACCCCGTCGGGCACGGGCCGGCTCCCAGGAGCGCCCCGGCCTTCTCCGCCGCCTCCCTGCCCGCCGCCTCGGCATCGAGTCCGGCCGGCTCTCGGCTCACGCTGAAACCCAGTCCCGATTGCCGGTCGCCGTCGCGTCCGGCGTGAGCCAGTACGTACACGAAGCAGAAGGACTGCCGGGCCTCGGCTTCGACTCCGTTGGTAGACGCGATGGCGACCCGAGCGTCGCTGTCGGTGTACGTGCTTTCTTCGACCGTCTCGATGTCCCTGACCGCCAGAGCGGCTGCTTCGGCTTCAAGCGCCACGCGCACTTTTTCCTCAAGCTTCGTGCCGGAGACCCCCTGACGCCACAGACCTTCGAGCCTCGGATAGGAGCCGGCGGGAGCGCCAGGAAGCCCGACGAACGGATCTGGGTCGGTGGCTCGGGCGTTGTCGACCGCTTCGGCCAAGACCCGGTCGATCGCGGCAAGGCTCACGTCGGCGCTGAAAGCGTAGCCGACGCGCCGGTCGCGGAGCGCACGAACGCCGAGCCCCCGGGGCTCGGCCGTGGTCACCGATTCGACCTCCCGGCCGAAGATCTTCACCGTGACCGTCCGTCCGAACTGCACATACGCTTCAAGCTCGACCCCCAGGTTCCCGCCTCGGGCGATAGCCGCCCTGGCAACAGAGAGAGGCGATAGAGCGGAATGCCCGGAGGGTTTGTCGCTCGGGCTCATCACAGACTCGTCCCACCCACTGTGAGCTCGCGGATGCGGAGGGTAGGCTGGCCGCTCCCGACCGGTACGCTCTGGCCGTTCTTGCCACACGTGCCTGCCTTGACCTCCAGATCGTCGGCGATGGCGTCGAGCCCCCGCAACACTTCCAGACCGTTACCGATCAAAGTGGCTCCCCTCACGGGCACTGTCACCCGGCCTTTTTCGATCAGGTAGCCTTCTGCGACCCCGAAGACGAAGTCACCGGTGGCGGGGTTGACCTCGCCCCCCGAGAGCGTCTTTGCATACAGAGCGCGGGGCGTATCGGCGATGATCTCGTCCCGGGTGTGTCCGCCGGTGCCGAAGTAGGTGTTGGTCATCCGTGGATAGGGCAGATGCCGGTAGTCCTGCCTGCGACCGTTCCCGGTCAAAGGCAGACCGAGGTGACCACCGCGCAGCCGATCGGTCAGATACCCGGTGAGCACCCCCGCTTCGATCAGCGTCGTGCGCTCGCACGGCGTCCCTTCGTCGTCGCAACCCGCGCTCCCCCACATGCCGAGCGCCACTCCATCGTCATACGCGAAGACGTGGTCATCGGCCACCCGCTGCCCCTTCTTACCCTCCCACACACTACTCTTCTTAAGGATGAAGTCGGCCTCCAGCCCATGGCCGCAGGCCTCGTGGAAAAGCACGCCGCCGAATCCATTGGCCAGGACCACCGGCATGCGCCCGGCTGGTGCCGGGCGTGAGTCCAACATCGCGAGCGCCTTCTTCGCGGCTGCCGCCGCTAGATCGGTCACCGCCGATCGATCGAACAACTCGAAGCCTCCGTGATGGGCAAGGGTCTCCCGGCCTGTCTGGACCAGGCCATCGCGCTGAGCCATCACCGTGACTGCCATCATCACCCTGGTCCTGTCATCGGTGGCCAAGGAGCCGTGAGAGCCGGCGATCCACACCCGTTGCCGGCTCTCGCCATAGACCGCCGCCACCTGGCGGACCTCGGGTGAGAGCGCCCGCGCAGTCTCGTCGGCAAGCCGCAGCAGCCGGGCCTTGGCGGCCGCGTCGACCGTGGTCGGGTCGTGGCCGCTCGGCTGCAGCGACCGTGCCGGTCGTGCAGCGAGGGATCGGACGGCCACCGGCTTACCGGTGCGGGAGCGACTCAACTCCCCTGCCAGAGCGCGAAGCGAAACCTCATCAACAGCATCCACGTACCCGAAGACAGTGGAGAGGCCCTGTATCAAACGTACCGACCCGCCTCGATCGGTACCGGAAACGGCGTCCTCGATCTTGCCGTCCTCTAACCGCAAGGACAGGGAGTGGCGTTCCTCGACGAAGAGCTCGGCCATGTCTCCGCCCTTGCGCAAAGCCGTGCTCAGCACGGTCGTTCCCAGCTCAGGCGTCAGCCCGGGGAATGCCGAGTCGTCCACGCTCACGCGAGACCTAGGCGAGATCAGCCGGTTATGGGATTGGCGCTCAGGATCTCGGATGCGACCTTCATGAACGGCTCGGCCTCGGCTGCCTTTCCGGGCATGGCCAGCATAGAGCCGTCATCGAAATAGAGTTCCACCTGAGGCTTGCGGCTGCGCATGAAAAAGAAGTAGTAGCCGCCGGCGCCCATGCTGCCAAGCACGGTTAGTACGCCGAACACCTTGAACAGCCGCTTCATCTACGCCTCCCCTTCGCCTTGATCATCGGGACTCGCGGCAGTCAGAGCCTCGCGAGCGTCCCGCAGGCAGGTCTTGAGGTCATAGAGTACCAAGCCTACCCGGCTGCTCTTCCTGCCGGTCGCCAGCACAGTCATGCCATCGGGGGTCGCCTCTCTGGCCAAAAAGACAAACCCGGCTGGTGATTCGACCACCAGCTGTGTCAAGGGTTGCGAGCCCATCTCGGTAGCCGTCGATCCACCGAGTCGGGAGAGCTCCTCACCCTGAGCGACCGCCGCCGGCTGGGTCTCCGGAGGCATGTTCGAGGCGAGTATCTCGCCGGGGCCGAACAGCACCGCCTTATCGATATCGGAGGAGATGTCAAGCATCTCCGTGAACGCCGCTTCGACCTCTTGCTTCATCAGCGCCTCCTTCCCTGACTACCATCACCCAACACCAAGACCGTCTGTTCAGTGTACCACCCGTGCACGGGCCTTCCCCGGACAAAAAAGGGGGCCATCACGGCCCGGCGCGCCCGAAGGACGCCGCAGCCGCGATGGCCCCAGCCCGTCGACCACCTTGTCCGATGGCCGACCGGGTGGAGAGGGTTCTCCTACATCATACCGCCCATGCCGCCCATACCGCCGGGCATGCCGCCGCCCGCGCCCTTTTCTTCAGGCATGTCGGCGACGATGACTTCGGTGGTAAGGATGTTCTTGGCGATGGACGCAGCGTTCTGGAGCGCAGAGCGCGTGACCATAGCCGGATCGATGATACCGGCCTTGACCATGTCTTCGTATTCGCCGGTGGCGATATTCAGGCCGATGCCTTTGGTGCGCGTCTTGACCTCGTTGACCACGACCGACCCTTCCAGGCCAGCGTTGTTGGCCAGCTGACGGAGGGGCTCCTCCAGAGCGCGAACCACGATGCGCACGCCGGTGAACTCGTCGTCCTCAGCCTTCACGGCTTCGACCGCCGGAATCAGTAGCACTTGAGCAACGCCCCCACCGGGGACGATACCCTCTTCGAGAGCAGCGCGGGTGGCGCTCAGGGCGTCTTCAACGCGGTGCTTCCTCTCTTTGATCTCGGTCTCGGTGGCTGCGCCGACTTTGACCACGGCCACGCCGCCGGCGAGCTTCGCCAGCCGCTCCTGCAGCTTCTCCCGGTCGAAATCGGACTCGGTGTTCTCGATCTCAGCTTTGATCTGATTGATCCGAGCCTTGATCTGATCCAGCTCGCCTGAGCCATCGACGATGGTGGTGTCGTCTTTGGTCACGACCACTTTGCGGGCGCGGCCAAGCTGGCTGACGGTAGTGTTCTGAAGCTTCAGACCCATCTCCTCGGTGATGACCTCACCACCGGTAAGGATGGCGATGTCCTCCAGCATGCGCTTGCGGCGGTCGCCGAAGCCGGGGGCCTTGACGGCGATGCCGGTGAAGGTGCCCCGCAACTTGTTGACCACAAGGGTAGCGAGAGCTTCTCCATCGACGTCTTCGGCGATGATGAGAAGGGCTTTGCCCGACTGAATGACTTTTTCCAGCACAGGCAGCAGGTCCTGGACCCCAGTTATCTTCTGGTTGGCCATGAGGATGTACGGTTCCTCAAGAACGGCTTCCATGCGCTCAGCATCGGTGACGAAGTAGGGCGAGACATAACCCTTGTCGAACTGCATCCCCTCGGTGAACTCCAGGTCCATGCCAAAGGTGTTCGATTCTTCGACGTTCACCACGCCGTCTTTGCCCACTTTCTCGATGGCGTCGGCGATAACGTCGCCGATCTCGCGATCGTCGGCAGAGATGGTAGCTACCCGGGCGATGTCCTCTTTACCCGAGATCTCCTTGGAAAGCTTCTTGATCTCGTCGACCGCGGCGTCCACGGCGCGCTCGATGCCCCGCTTGATGGCCAGGGGATTGGCCCCAGCGGCCACGTTCTTGAGCCCCTCACGCACCATGGCTTGCGCCAGAAGTGTGGCGGTAGTCGTGCCGTCGCCGGCGATGTCGTTGGTCTTGGTGGCCACTTCACGAACCAGCTGCGCGCCCTGATTCTCGAATACGTCCTCGAGTTCGATCTCGCGGGCGATGGTCACACCGTCGTTGGTGATGGTGGGGCTGCCGAACTTCTTGTCAAGCACCACATAGCGGCCCTTGGGGCCCAGGGTGACTTTGACCGCGTCGGCAAGAGCGTTCACGCCCCGCTCCAGTGCGCGGCGGGCTTCTTCACCATACAAAAGCTGTTTTGCCATAAACCTAGTCTCCTTCGTTAACTAATGAGGATGAGCTGTCGGGATCCTGTCGGGATCCTCTCGCTACCGATTGCAGGCAGGCATCTATCCTTCGGGCAGGATACCGATGAGGTCGGAAGCCCGCAGGACCAGGTATTCTTCCCCGTCCAACTTGACCTCGGTGCCCGCATACTTAGCAAACACCACGATGTCGCCCTCTTTGACCGGCATCGGGATGAGCTTACCGTTGTCGTCGTATTTGCCGGGCCCCGCTGCGATGACCGTCGCCTTTGTCGGCTTCTCTTTGGCGGTGTCAGGAAGGACGATGCCGCTGCTGGTCCTTTCCTCCTTCTCCACCAACTTCACGACGACCCTGTCCTCGAGTGGCACTAGTTTCATGCACAACCCTCCTGTCTTTCGTTCTTTCCACTTGGCTGACCCGTGCTGCGCACGGGCAGATACAACCTGACTCACACAATTGGCACTCTACACCCACGAGTGCCAACCGGCGCATATAGTATGCGCAGACTAAGGATTTGTCAATCCTGTGAGCTACATTTCTTCTTCGTCGCCGATCGGTGGGCGGGTCGACCACCGACCGAGTGCGAGCGATGCGGAGGCATCAAGGTCGAGATAGTCGGGGTACATGAGTGCGGGGCCGCCAAGGGCAGCCATCCCTATCATGGCCGCGTTATCGGTGCAGTAGGCAAAAGGCGGAACCACCACATGCAGGCCCACTGACCGCCCTGCCTCCACCAGCCGCCGACGCAGGAGCACATTGGCGGCTACCCCTCCGGCGACCGCCAGCGTCTGCACTCCCTCCCGCTCTGCCGCCAGGAGGGACTTGCTGATCAGAGCCGCGACGATAGCCTCCCGATACGATGCCGCGACGTCGGCGGCGTTCTTCGCGCGTTCGTCGGCGCTCATCCCGCGGAGGAGATAGTAGAGGGCGGTCTTCACCCCAGAGAAGGAGAAGTCGGGCCGCTTCGAGCGCTTCAGTCCGATAGGGAGGGAGAAGGCACTCGGATCGCCTCTTTCGGCGAGTTGGTCTAGCTCTTTCCCTCCCGGGTAGCCGAGCCCCAGAAGCCGTGCACCTTTGTCGAAGGCTTCCCCGGCAGCGTCGTCCAGCGTCTGACCAAGGAGCCGGTAGGTCCTGCGATCGTCGACTCGTATGAGGGCGGTATGGCCGCCGGAAGCCACCAGGGTCGCCATAGGGAACGGCGCATGACGGTCGGACAGCCACACGGCTGCCAGGTGGCCGTGGATGTGATTCACGGGAAAGAACGGCAGCCGCTTGCTCCAGGCGATCGTCTTGGCCGTCTGTACCCCCACGAGCAGGGCCCCGATCAGTCCCGGCCCCACGGTGGCAGCCACGCCGGCCAACTCGTCCACGGTGCACCCAGCCTGACGCAGCGCTTCCCTCACGACGGCCGTCATGCGCTCCACGTGCGCCCGGCTGGCCACCTCCGGCACCACGCCGCCGTAGCGCTCGTGGATGGCATCCTGCGAGTGCACCACGGACGCGAGCACCTTCCCGGCCGGCGTCAGCACCGCCGC
>JAZDLO010000140.1:0-2373 GCA_043801935.1 bacterium | reverse complement strand
CCTTGATCATCAGACCGGCATACAGGATGCCTCGGAAGGGCCGCCCCTCAGCAGCCATGGCCCGCACGGTCGGAATCATGATCCGCTCCATGACCGCTTGGTGGATCGGCTCACTGATGACGGGTGCGGGGGAATAGGCCCCCATTCCGCCCGTGTTGGGCCCCTGGTCCCCATCGAACACCGGCTTGTGATCCTGGCTGGAAGCCATGGGTACGACCGTCTCCCCGTCGCTGAAGGCCAGAAAGGAGGCCTCCTCTCCCGTCAGGTATTCCTCGATGACCACGCGGCTGCCGGCGTCGCCGAAGACCTGCTGGTCGATCATGCGGGTGACGACGTCCAGGGCATCGGGGACGGTGTGGCAGACCACCACCCCCTTCCCGGCCGCCAGCCCGTCGGCCTTGACCACGACGGGGGCGCCGACATCGTGGATGTACCGGCGCGCCTCTTCGAGGCGGTCGAAGGTCTGGAAGAATCCGGTGGGGATCTTGTACTTGCGCATGAGCTGCTTGGCGAAGACCTTGCTGCCCTCCAGGATCGCCGCGCGCTGACTCGTGCCGAAGATGCGCAGGCCGCGCGCCTCGAACTCGTCCACGATCCCCAGGGTGAGAGGCAGCTCCGGGCCCACCACGGTGAGGTCGATCTGCTTCTGGCTGGCGAAGTCCGCCAGTCGGCGGACCTCCGACGGGCCGATGGCCACGCATTCCGCCAGCCGGGCGATGCCGGCGTTGCCGGGCGCCGCGTAGAGCTGGCGCGCCAGGGGGCTCTGCTTCAGCTTCCAGACCAGCGCGTGCTCCCGTCCGCCACTTCCTATCACCAGGATACGCATGGATGTTCCTTCTCCCGCTTTCGACATCCGGCAGCGATCGGCGACAGCGGCCGGCCCGGTCTATGCGTTTCTCCGCGATCGCTGTCGCTGTCCCTGCCGTCGTTCCTCAGTGCCGGAAGTGCCGGATCCCCGTGAACAGCATGGCCAGCCCGTGCTCGTCGGCGGCGGCGATCACCTCGGCATCGCGCAGCGACCCGCCGGGTTGAATGATGGCGGTCACCCCCGCGTCGGCTGCCACGTCCACGCCGTCCCGGAAGGGGAAGAAGGCGTCGGAGGCGAGGACCGTCCCGCGGGTCGGTCCTTGCGCCTTCTGCTGCGCCAGCCGCGCCGCATCCACGCGGCTCATCTGGCCCGCGCCGATCCCCACCGTGGCGTGCTCGGTGGCGAGGACGATGGCGTTGGACTTCACATGTTTGGCGACGCGCCAGGCGAAGCGGAGCGCCCGATCCTCCTCCAGGGAGGGAGGGCGGCGCGACACCATCCGGAGTTCCGCCGGATGGAGGTCGAGCCGGTCGGGCTCCTGCAGCAAAAATCCTCCGCTGACGCGCCGGATCTCGTACACCCCATCGACCGCGGGGCCGACGGTGGAGGCAGGGGCGAGCTCCAGCACACGGATGTTTTTCTTCCCGCGCAAGATCTCCAGCGCTTCGACGGCATACCCCGGGGCGATGACGGCCTCGACGAAGGTGGCAGCGATGGCTTCGGCCGTCGGCCCGTCGAGCGGTCGGTTGGTGGCCAGGATGCCGCCGAAGGCGGACACCGGATCGGTGGCGCGGGCGCGCCGAAAAGCCTCCAGCAGCGTGTCGGCGGTGGCGACGCCGCACGGATTGGTGTGCTTGATGATGGCCAGGACCGGTTCGGTGAATTCCTGGACCAGCTCCCACGCGGCGTGGAGGTCCAGCAGATTGTTGTGGGAAAGCTCCTTCCCGTGCAGTTGTCGGGCGGAGGCCAGGCCGTGAGGGTTGCGTGGATCGCGGTAGAGCGCCGCGCGCTGGTGGGGGTTCTCCCCGTACCGCAGCTCCTGCACCTTCTCCAGGCGAAGATCGAAGGCGGCGGGAAAGGTTGCCGGACCGAACGCCACGGGCCGGCCCGGGAGAGATGTCTCCAGGTCGACCCGCTCGAGGAAGGACGCGATCAAGCTGTCGTAGCGGGCCGTGTGGCCGAACGCCTTTCGCGCCAGGGCGAATCGGGTCGGCCGCGAGAGCGTGCCGTCCAGAGCAGAGAGCTCCGCGAGCAGTGGGCCATAATCCGCCGGGTCTACCACGACGGCCACCGCCTCGAAGTTCTTGGCGGCGGAGCGGAGCATGGCCGGCCCGCCGATGTCGATCTGTTCCACCGCCTCGGGCAGGGAGACGCCGGCGCGAGCGACGGTGGCGGCAAAGGGGTAGAGGTTGACCACGACCAGGTCGATGGGGCGGATGTCGTGGGCGGCGAGTTGCCGCTCGTGCTCCGCATTGCCCCGGATCGCCAACAGGCCGCCGTGGATCTTCGGGTGCAGCGTCTTGATGCGGCCGTCCAGCATCTCGGGGAAGCCGGTGACGGCGGCC
>JAZDLO010000112.1:0-19494 GCA_043801935.1 bacterium | reverse complement strand
CGCTCCGCCACGTCCAGACCGCCTTTCTCGTAGGTGTGCGGCAGGATCATGGCGAACTGGTCGCCTCCAAAACGAGCCACCAAGTCGATCTCACGCAGTTGGGCCCGGAGCCGGCGGGCGAGTTCGAGCAGGATCCGATCTCCCGTGCGGTGACCGTAGCGGTTGTTCACGGGGTGGAAGTTGTCCAGGTCGAGCATGAGTAGCATGAAGGTGTCGCCGAAGCGATAAGCCCGGTCGCACTCGTGAGCCAGGCGATCCTGAAAGACCCTGTGGCTGGCGATGCGGGTGAGCGCGTCGACCGTGGCGCTATCGAGAAGCTGGGCGGCGTCTGCGGGCCCTTGCCTCCGCAAAGACAAGGCGATCGAGAACAGAGCGGCTGAGGCAGCAAGCAAGATCACCTGCCCCAAGGGGAAGTCGCCCAATTGCGCGGCCGGGCGGAGAGCGAGGACAGTCGAGAGAGCGATCAAGAGTGCACCGAGAAGGATCGCGGCGGCAGGGCGGAAACTCCGACCGTGCCTTTTGGGCCCAGCTCTCCACACGGACACTATGGACGCCACCACCAGAAACCCGGCCGTACACGCAGCCAGGCCCACACGAAGTAGGGTCAAAAGATCGATGCTCGTGCTCCTTTCTCCTCGGGCACAATCTTTCGACAAGACAAAGATCTATCCTGCCGGGCGCGCGGAAGGCGGGGGTTCGCGTGAGACAGCGTATGAGGCAGCTGGTGGTGCCGGTGGAAGCGGCGGCCCAGCCGTTGCCGGAGCAGGCAGCGCGCTACGAGTAGCGCTGCTCCAACCACGGATCGCCCAGAGCGTGATAGCCCAGGCGTTCCCAATAACCCAGATGCTGATCGGCGGTGAGTTCGACGTCCTGGAGCCACTTGGCGCTCTTCCAGAAGTAGAGCCGGGGAACGAGCAGGCGAACAGGACCGCCATGCTCGGCCGAGATGGGCCGGCCCTCGTATTCGTAAGCGACAAGCACGTCGTCGCCCAACAGCTCTTCCAGGGGGAGGTTGGTGGTCCAGCCGCCCGCGGCGTGGATGACTGCATGTCGCGCCTCGGGCAGCACGTCCAGGCCCTCGAGCAGCCGGGAGACCCGGACGCCTTTCCAGCGGGTATCGAGCTTGGTCCACCCGGTGACGCAGTGGATGTCTGAGATCTGTTCCGAGGCCGGCAAAGACAGGAGTTCATCCCAGCCTATGGTCAGAGAGGAGCCGATGAGGCCGGTGACGGTCAGGCGCCACGACTCCCGCTCGACCCGCATGACGGAGCCGGCATGGAGCACGGGGAAGTCGGTGACGAGGCGTTGCCCCGGAGGGACACGGTGGTGATCGGAGAGCGCCATGGCCTGCCTCCTCGGTCCGGGAGCGAAAAGGCCGCCCGGAATCCCCGGGCGGCCTTTTCGCCACATCATATTCAGATGGTGCTCCGCGAATGAGCCGCGGTACTCTTACTCGATGCTGATCGCGCCTTCCGGACACTCGTCGGCCGCTTCTTCACAGCAACCGGCATCTTCGCACGCGTTCGGATCGATCACGTGACACTGGCCATCATCGCCGACCTCGAAAACATCGGGACAGATATCCTCGCAGATACCGCACCCGGTGCAAAGATCGGGATCGACTTTCGGAACACCCATGGTTCTTCCTCCTTTGGGACTTTCGGGCGAGCCAATATAAGCAAAGCGGGAAGCGGAGTGCAAGGCCGGGAGGCAAGGAGACCGATTATCGGCCTCAACCACGTCCGTGGCGCCGGCGCAACTCGGCCAGAGCGGTGTCTTCTATCCGCTCGAGTAAGCGGGGCTCATCGCCGTCGGAGAGCGGATCGTAGCCAGGGCCGGAATCCTCCAGCAGGTATGCGGGCGGGTCGCCTCCTGCGCGTCTAGAGGCGCTGATCCAGTCGGCTGGCAACTCCACGCCGGCCGTCTCGCGGCCCAGGACCGTCCCTAGAAACGCGGTCCAAGCCCGCGGGGTGACGTCGGCTGGGTCATATCCCCCTCCGCCGACGATGAGCCAGTGCCCGGAGCAGGAGTCATGCGCCAGGCGATGCAGCCGCGCCGCCATTTGAGGGAAAAGGGGGAGGGTAGCGGTAAGGTCGGTGAGCGGGTCACTGTGATGGGTATCGCATCCCGTCTGCGCCACCAGCAGGTCGGGGGCGAAGCAGCGCACGGCCGGCTCGACGATCCGTTCGATAGCTTGGAGGATGGCATCGTCCCCGGCGGTTGCCGGCAAGGGCACGTTGACGCAGGCGCCCCTACCCTCGCCGATCCCCGTTTCGTCGATGGCGCCGGTCCCCGGGAACAGAAAACGGCCCGATTCGTGGATGGACACCGTGAGTACGCGCGGGTCTTCGTAGAAAGCGGCCTGGACGCCGTCGCCGTGGTGGGCGTCAAGATCGACGTAGGCTACCCGGCGGCCCGCCTTCACGGCGACGGCGATGGCGGCCGCGCAGTCGTTGTAGACGCAGAATCCCGAGGCTCGCGCCCGCATCGCGTGGTGGAGGCCGCCCGCGGGATTGTAGGCATGGATCGCCCGCTCATCCAGGAGGGCGGTCATGGCTTGGATGGTCGCTCCGGCGCAGAGGGCGGAGGCGTCGTGGATGGCCCCGAACAACGGGTTGTCCGCGGTCCCCAGGCCGTACGGACTCAGGTCGACGGGCTCGCGCAAGCCCTGGGCGATCGCCTGAGCGTAACCTACCGCCTGCACGTACGGATACGAATGGACGGCGAGCAACTCCTGCAACTCGGCTGAACGCGGCGGTTCGATCTCGAGCCCGGGAGCGTCCAGCCACCCCAGCATGGAGAGCAGAGACATGGTGGACTGATAGCGGCCGGGTTGGAGGGGGTGTTCCTCGCCGAAGCTGTACGAACCCAATTCGGGCCCGTACACGATCACAAGTCGCTCCCCGGCCTCCGACGCGTCCGCCGCCATGATCAACGACCTCCTTCACGCCCGGGGTCTTCCCGGGAGTGGTAGTACAATACCAGCCCCGGCAGACATGAAGCAGGAGGAGTGAGGACCGGTGATCTCGGGAGCGGAGCCAAGCCGAAGAGGCCGGCCTTCCCTTGCCCGCAAGGCCTGGGGATTGATGTCCCGCGAGCGCCTCTTCGCCCCCGGTTCCCGGGCCTTGCTGATGGTCTCCGGCGGCCAGGATTCTCTGGCGTTGCTGCACCTGCTCGCAAATGGGTCGGCCGGGCGCGTGGGCCCCGGGTCGGTGCACGTGCTGCACGTCAATCATCATCTCCGCGGCGACGAGAGCGATGCCGACGAGGCTCTGGTGGCCCGCTGGTGCGCTCGCCTGGGAGTGGGGTTCAGCGTCGCCCATCGGCCCGTCGAAAAAGCTGCAGGGAACGTGCAGGAATGGGCGCGAACGGCTCGGCGTGAAGCGGCGCTTTCGGCTGCCGAGGAGTGGGAGTGCGAGACCATCGCTCTCGGCCACACGGCCGATGACCAGGTGGAGACCATGCTCTACCGGCTGGGGCGCTATGGAGGTCTGGCCTCGTTCCGCGGCATGATGCCCTGCGACCCGCCATGGGTGCGCCCGCTGCTGGGCTGCAGGCGAGAAGAGACCGCCGGCTACTGCCGCGAACATGGGCTGGAGTTCGCCGAAGACAGAGGTAACGCCTACCCCGGTTATGCGCGTACCGGCATTCGCGGGCAGCTGCTCCCGGTGTGGGAAGCAGGTCTTCCGGGAGCGGTGGAAGCCGCCGCCCGAGCCGCGGAGGTGGCCACCGAGGTAGAGCGGCTGGTGGCGGACGTGATGGCGGGAACGAACGTGGGGGGGCCGGAGGCAGGGGATCTGAGCGTCACTCGCCTGTTGCAGTGTGCTTCGCCTCTGCGGAGGCTTCTCGTGCATCAGTGGCTGGAGGGGCGCGCGGGGCCTGCGGCCTCGCGCGCCGCCGTGCTGGCTGTAGAGGCGCTCCTCGGGACCCCGGGTTCGGCGGAGCGTGCCCTGGGTGGCGGATGGCACGCTCGCAAGGAGTACGACCGTCTCTATCTGGAGCGCGGTGCTCCGAGCGTCTCGCCGCTAGTCGAGCCCATGCCGCTGCCCCTGCCCGGAGAGGTGGAGTGGGGCGGGGTACGCATCCGGGCCGAAAGGGCGGAGCGGTTCTTCGCTCCCGACCCCACCCGCGAAGCATACTTCGACGCGCGCTCCCTATCGGGTCCGCTGGCGGTGCGGGCACTGCTCCCCGGGGATCGGCTGCGACCGCTGGGCGCGCCGGGGACGCGGAAGGTCCACGACGTGATGGTGGACCTTCGGGTACCGGCTCATGCTCGGTCTCGCACCCCGTTGGTGGTGTGCGGCGGCCGTATCGTCTGGGTGTGTGGATTGGCGGCGGCCGACGAGGGTAGAATAGCCCGCGATACCACCGACGTGGTGCGGCTCAGCCTGAGCCGGCGCCGGAGCGAAGACGAGCCGGGGGAGGCCGACCGACCAGGGAGGGACGGACGGGCGTGAGAGTCCTCATATCCAGGGAGAAGCTGCAGGCCCGAGTCGACGAGCTGGCAACGGCGGTGACGGTTGACTACGAAGGCAAATGCCCCATCCTGATCTGTGTGCTCAAAGGGGCTATCTTCTTCCTGGCCGATCTTGCCCGGCGCCTGCCCTTCGAGCTCGAGTTGGAGTTCATGGCCGTGTCGAGTTACGGCCACTCCACCGACAGCTCGGGCGTAGTGAGGATCCTCAAGGACCTCGATACCGACATCGAGGGGCGGCACATCCTCATCGTGGAGGACATCATCGACTCCGGTCTGACCCTGCAGTATCTGACCAGCAACCTCAATTCCCGCAATCCGGCCAGTCTCGAGATCGTCACCCTGCTCAGCAAGCCCAGCCGGAGGACGGCCGAACTCGACTGTCGCTACACCGGCTTTGAGATCCCGAACGAGTTCGTCGTCGGTTATGGGCTCGACTACGCTGAAAAGCACCGTAACCTGCCCTATATCGGGGTGATGGACGGCGTGGAATAGCGCCCTTGTGGTAGTATTCCTGACCCTTACAGAACGATTGGTGGAGTCCAGGTGAGCAGGTTCTTCAAGAGCGCCGCCTTCCCGATCCTCCTCGTGATTTTGCTGGCTTTCTTCGTGCAGAACCTTTTTTACGGTTCGGCCAGCAAAGAGGAGCTGACCTTCAACCAGTTTCAGACCGCGGTCAAACAGGGCAATCTCAAGACCCCTGTCACCGTGAAGACCAAGGACTTGGTGGTAGAGGGTCAACTCAAGGACGGGCAGAGCTTCGAGGTAGGCTTCACACAGGCCTATAACATGGAAGAGTTTCTTCTGACCAACAATGTCGACTTCAACACCGATATCCAGAAGAGCTCGGTATGGGTCACGTTGCTCGGGACTTTTGCCCCCATACTCATTATGGTGGTCTTCTTCATCTTCTTGATGAACCAGATGCAGGGAGGCGGGAGCAAGGTGATGAGCTTCGGCAAGTCGCGGGCCAAGCGGATGGCCATCGACCAGCCCAAGATCACGTTCAAGGATGTGGCCGGCGTGGATGAGGCTGTGGAGGAGTTGGAAGAGATCAAGGAATTCCTTGAGAATCCGAAACGCTTCCAAAGCCTGGGGGCCCGTATTCCCAAGGGGGTTCTACTCTTCGGCCCGCCTGGGACCGGCAAGACCCTCCTGGCCCGCGCTGTGGCCGGCGAAGCCGGGGTGCCGTTCTTCAGCATCGCCGGCTCCGACTTTGTGGAGATGTTCGTGGGCGTCGGCGCCAGCCGTGTGCGCGATCTGTTCGATCAGGCCAAGCAGAACCAGCCCTGCATCATCTTCATCGACGAGATCGACGCCGTAGGTCGTCACCGGGGCGCCGGCCTGGGCGGCGGGCACGACGAGCGCGAGCAGACCCTCAACCAGCTTCTCGTTGAAATGGACGGCTTCGAGGCCAACGAGAGCGTCATCATCATGGCGGCCACCAACCGGCCCGATATTCTTGATCCGGCCCTGCTGCGACCCGGCCGCTTCGACCGGCAGATAATCGTCGACCGACCGGACCGGGAAGGCCGCAGGGCCATCCTGGGCGTGCATGCCCGCGGCAAACCGCTCGCTCCGGGAGTCGACATCGAGGTGCTGGCGGCACAGACGCCGGGGTTCACCGGCGCCGACTTGGCCAATCTGGTGAACGAGGCCGCCCTGCTGACCGCGCGCCGGCACAAGCGCCTCATCGAGCAGGAGGAGTTCGAGGAAGCGGTTCTGCGGGTGATCGCCGGTCCGGAGAAGAAATCGCGCCTCCTCTCCGAGGAAGAGAAGCTCATCACCGCGTATCACGAGACCGGGCACGCCCTGGTGGCCCACTATCTCCCCAACGCAGACCCGGTCCACAAGATCTCCATCATCAGCCGGGGACAGGCCCTCGGCTACACCATCACCTTGCCCACCGAAGACAGATTCATGGTCAAGAAGAAGGAGATCATCGACAAGCTCTCCCACATGCTTGCCGGCCGGGTGGCGGAGGAGATCCGCTTCGACGACATCACCACCGGCGCCTCGAACGACCTGCAGCGGGCCACCGAGACGGCCCGGCGCATGATCACCCAGTACGGCATGAGCGAAAGCCTGGGGCCGCTGACCTTCGGGCACGACCCGGCCGAGCCCTTCGTAGGGCGTGACTATGGCATGGGCCAGGAGTACTCGGACGAGACTGCGGAGAAGATCGATGCTGAGATACGCCGGGTCATCGACGAGGCCTACGACATGGCCAGCCAGTTGCTGAACGAGCACCGGGACGAGCTGGACAAGATCTCTCTCCTCCTCATCGACAAGGAGACGATCGACCGCGTGGAGTTCGAGGCCATCGTGGCGGGTGAGGATCCGGAGGAGGTCTTCAAGGCCCGCGACGAAACCCGAGCCCGCAAAGCGGCCGAGAGCAAGAAGGTCCAACGGCAACGGAAACCGCGGGAGGAGCAGGGGACCATCGAGCCCGACGGTCACGAGCGGGTCGCGACCGGCGGGGTATCGCCGATGACTCCCTATAGCGAAGACTAGGCGCCGGCCGCCGCGTGGACACGGCCAAGATCGAAGAGGGCGTCCGTCTGCTCCTGGAGGGTATCGGGGAAGACCCGACGCGTGAGGGCCTGGTGGACACTCCTCGCCGGGTGGCCGAGATGTACGAAGACATCATCGCCACCGAGCCGCGAGAGCTGTCCTCTATCGTGGTGGCCATCGGGTCGGACACGCACCAAGAGATGGTCCTGGTGCGCGACATCACCTTTCACTCGCTGTGCGAGCACCATCTGGCCCCGTTCTTCGGAGTGGCCCATGTGGCCTACATCCCTTCCAAGAACGGCCGCATCACCGGGTTGTCCAAAGTGGTGCGCTTGGTGCGTACCGCCGCCGCCCGGTTGCAGTTACAGGAGCGGCTGACCAGCACGATCGCCGACACATTGGTCGAGTCGCTGGAGCCCGAAGGGGTGCTGGTTCTTATCAAGGCCGAGCATCTGTGCATGTCCATGCGCGGGGTGCGGGCCCCCGGGGCGCGCGTGATCACGTCCGCCGTGCGCGGCATCTTCCGGACGAGCGCTGCCACCAGGGCTGAGGTACTGGCCCTGATCGAAGCTCCGACCGCCTGACCCGGGACCCGGCAGGATGATCCCCGCCGAAGGTCGTCCCCAGGTCTTGCTGCTCAGGGATCTCGCGGAGGTCAGGGCCGCGCTGGTTCAGGCCCGGGTCTCTGCTGGGGGCATCGATATCATGGACAAGAAAGCCCTCTTCCGCGTGGTGCGGGTGAAGGGGCTGGACCCTCGGGCTGCCAACATCTTGAAGCAGGAGATGCTTTCCCGGGGCGGGGAAGTAGCCACATCCCGGGAAGTGTACGACATGCAGGCGGGAGAAGCCGACTGCCTGGTGATGGGGACTCTTACCCAGTTCGAGCACCTCTTACCGAAGCTCAGAGCCCAGCCCTTCGGGTTGCGCCGCCTGGCCGGCTCGATCGAGGCTGCGCTGCGCAACCACGACACCCCGATCCCGGCGTGCCATCCCGGCCTCGACCTGTCCGGTGCACCCCTGCTGATGGGAATACTCAATGTCACCCCCGACTCGTTCTCCGACGGGGATTCCTACTCCGACGCGGAAGCGGCCGTGAAGGTGGGTCTGGACATGGTTCAAGACGGGGCGGCCTTCGTCGACGTGGGAGGAGAATCGACCCGACCCGGAGCGGAGATGGTGCCTTTGGAGAGGGAGCTGGGACGGGTCCTGCCGGTGATAAAGGCCCTTGCCGTCACTCTGCCCGGCCGGATCTCCGTAGACACCTACAAAGCCGCGGTGGCGGCGCCGGCGCTCGCGGCCGGAGCCTGCATGGTCAACGATATCTCCGCCCTGCGGATGGACCCGGAGATGATAGCGGTGGTCCGCGACGCCGGATGTCCGGTGGTGCTCATGCACATGCTGGGGGAGCCCAAGACCATGCAGCAGGCCCCCGTGTACGACGACGTCATCGAAGAGCTTCACGCGTTCTTCGTGGAGCGGCTCAACTGGGCCGTGGATAACGGTCTGAATGAAGAGAACCTGCTCATCGACCCGGGAATCGGCTTCGGCAAGACCACCGCCCACAACTTGGAGATACTGAACGATCTGGCCGCGTTCCGCTCTCTCGGCCGCCCGATCGTGGTGGGGACGTCACGCAAGCGCTTCCTGGGGGAGATAGCGGGTATCGACGATCCGAAGGACCGGGATAGGGCTACCGCTGCCACCACGGTGATAGCGGCTGCCGCCGGCGCGCATATTGTCAGGGTGCATCGGGTAGGTCTCAATCGCGACGCGGCGCGCGTGGCCCGGGCCGTGTATGGTCCGCGCGCGGGCTAGCCTGTGAGATCTAGCCTGTGAGACGACGGATTGGGGGCGACAGTGGACATCTTCATTCAGGGTCTTGAGGTGTATGGCCATCACGGGGTGGCGCACGAAGAGCAGGTCCTCGGACAGCGCCTTCTTTACGATGTGCGTCTGACCACAGAGGATTGTCGCGCGGCCCGGACCGACGAAGTGGCCGACACGATCGACTACACCGAGGTGCTCGACGTGGTGGTGGAGGTCGCTACCGTCAAGAGCTATTCCCTCCTCGAGCGGCTGGCGCAGGCTACGGCCGAGGCGATCCTCAGGAAGTTCCCCGTCGACGAAGTGTGGGTGCAGGTGACCAAGCCGCACCCGCCGGTGGCCTGCGCGCTGGCCAGCGTGGCCGCTGCCGTGGAACTGCAGCGCGCCGATCTCGAGGGCTGAGGGCTGGGCGCCACCGGGGGCGCCCCGGCCCGTGTCTACCTGGGGCTTGGCTCCAACCAGGGGCATAGCGAGGCATTGCTTCGCCAGACCCGGGAGCGTTTGGCCGCTCTGCCCGGTACCGAGTTGTCGGCGGTGTCGAGGCTGTACCTCACGGCTCCGATGGGCGGTCCCCAGCAGGCGGACTACCTCAACCAGGTGGTGGAGCTGCGCACCAGTCTCTCTCCGCGCGAGCTCCTCGCCGAGGTCCAGCAGATAGAGGCGGCGCTCGGCCGGAAGCGTCTGGTCAGCTGGGGCCCGCGGACAGTTGACATCGATATCCTTTGGTACCATGGCTTCTCGGCCGCGGACGCCGATCTCGAGGTCCCGCATCCGCGCATGGAAGAGCGTCGCTTCGTCCTTGAGCCTCTGGCCGAGCTTGCGCCCGGTCTCGCCTTGCCGAGCGGCAGGACCGTGAGCGAAGCCCTCGCTTTGGTCGGCACGCAGGTGGTGCGGCCCCATCCCGGGGACATGGAGGAACACGTCTCACCGAGGAGCAATGGATCAGCCATGGACTATTCAGCCGTTCAAGCAGAGATACGGAGCCTTGCCCGAGAAAAAGAGGCCGTCATCCTGGCGCATAACTACCAGCGGCCGGAAGTGCAGGACGTGGCCGATATCCTGGGAGATTCTTTGGGACTGTCTCGTCAGGCGGCCGCCTCCAAAGCGCGGATGATCGTTTTCTGCGGCGTTCATTTCATGGCGGAGACCGCGGCCATCCTTGCTCCAGACCGGCCGATCATCCTCCCCGAACTCCGCGCCGGTTGCCCCATGGCCGACATGGTCGACGTGGAGGGGCTGGAGGCCCTCAAAGCGCAGCATCCGGGGGCCGTGGTAGTCAGCTACGTCAATACCTCGGCAGCGGTCAAAGCGCTCTCCGACATCTGTTGCACCAGCGCCAACGCGGTCCGTATCGTCCAGGCCGTCCCGGCAGACACGGAGATCATCTTCACGCCCGACCAGAACCTGGGCTCCTGGGCTGCAAAGAAAGCGGGGCGAGAGCTCATCCTCTGGCCCGGTTTCTGCCCCACCCACGATCTGATCGAAGTCCAGGACGTGTGGAGGGCGCGGGCGGCACATCCGGGGGCGAAGGTAGTGGTGCATCCCGAGTGCCGGCCGGAGGTGGCAGACCTTGCGGACGCGGTGGAAAGCACCTCGGGGATGATCCGCTTCTGTCGCGAGGATGACGCCGAGGAGTACCTCATCGGCACCGAGCTGGGCATGATCTACCGGCTCTCGCAGGACGTTCCCGGCAAGCGCTTCTACCCGGTCACCGAGGTCAGCGTCTGTCCCAACATGAAACTCACCACCGTGGACAAAGTGCTGCGGGCCCTGCGCTCCGAGGGCCCCGTGGTCACCGTGGCGCCCGAGATACGAGCCAAGGCTCTCCGAGCCGTGCAGCGGATGGTCGAGGTAGGGCCGTGACGGACCCGGAGTCGTTCGCGTCCGCCCCCCTGATCTCGCGAGTCGGCGCCGAGGTCCGCTACTCCAGCTACGACGTGCTTGTCATTGGAGGCGGGATCGCCGGACTGACCGCGAGCGTGGGCGCCGCCCGCAGATGGAACGTGGGTCTCATCACCAAGGGCACGCTCGATCAAACGACCACGTTCCTGGCTCAGGGCGGCATCGCAGCGGCGCTGGGACCCTACGACTCCCCCGAGTTGCACCTCGCCGACACCCTCGAAGCCGGGGTGGGCCTCTGCGACGACGAGGCCGTGCGGGTCCTGGTGGAGGAAGGTCCCGAGCGAGTCCGCGAGCTGGAGCATCTGGGGGCCAAGTTCGACCGGCGGGCCGGCAAATTGATCCTTGCCTCAGAGGGCGCTCACTCTGTCCCCCGGGTCGTTCACGCCGGCGGAGACGCCACCGGCAGCGTCGTTGCCAGCACGCTGGCCGAGGCCATCACCTCGGGCAGTCGGGTGGAGCTGCACGAGAACGAGTTCGTCGTCGATCTGCTCATGGACGCAGGCCGGTGCGTGGGAGCTCTCTCCTTGGACAGGAACGGAGAGCTCACCGTCAGCCTGGCTCGGGCGGTCGTCCTCGCTTGTGGAGGCGCCGGTCAGGTCTTCTCCAACACCACCAATCCTGCTGTGGCCACAGGCGATGGACACGCCATGGCCTATCGGGCCGGGGCGGTCATGCGCGACATGGAGTTCATGCAGTTCCATCCCACCGCGCTCTATGGGACGGAGAATCCCACCCTACTGCTCACCGAGGCTCTGAGGGGCGAGGGCGCCTACTTGGTGGATGACGCGGGGGAGAGATTCATGGTCGGCGCGCATCCCCGGGCCGAACTGGCTCCCAGAGATGTGGTCGTCCGTCACATGAAGCGCGTATTCGACCGGGACAAGACCGATCACGTATGGCTGGACGCCCGGCATCTCGAGTGCGGCTTCCTGAGCGAGCGGTTCCCCACCGTGCACTCGGGGTTGAAGAGCCGGGGGTTCGATCTCTGCACCCAGCTCATCCCCATCGCCCCCGCCTCCCACTACTTCATCGGCGGTGTCCTCACCGATATCTGGGGGCGGACGTCCACCCCCGGGCTCTATGCCTGCGGTGAGACGGCGAGCACGGACATCCACGGTGCCAATCGTCTGGCTTCGAACTCTCTTCTCGAGGGTCTGGTCTTCGGGGAGCGAACGGTGCGCGACCTGAACCGGTATCTGGCTCTGTCCGATCCGGCGGTGAGGAAGATCAGACTCGATTTGGCCGAGGAGCCGAGGAAGGGCAACGACGCGGCCGTCGTGGCGGAGAGCAGGGCGGCCATGAGCCGGCTGATGATGGATTCTTGTGGGATAGTCCGAAGCAGGGAGAGGTTGGAGCAGACCCGGGCGGCCTTGGCCGGCCTCAGGTGCTCGCTCGCAGCCCCGGGATTGACTGTACACGAGTTGGAGCTGGTCAATCTGCTGACGGTGGCGGAGCACATGGTCGAGTCCGCGGTCACTCGCGAGGAAAGTCGAGGGGTCCATCTGCGCTCCGACTTCCCCGAACGGGATGATGAGTGTTGGCTCCGGCATGTCACCGTGCACCGGGACCCTGTCACCGGTGGGCCTGTGGTCGAGTCGAGCGCGATGGAGGGATAACGGTGATCGAGCAGGCGAGTCTCTCACTGGTGCGGCAGGCCTTAGCCGAGGATCTGGCCGGCTATGGTGACATCACCTCTGCCTGGACCGTGCCGCCCGGTATCCGCGGGCGCGCGGAGATTATGGCCCGAGAGGACCTGGTGGTGTGTGGTCTGGCGCTGGCTGCCGCGGTGATGAACGAGGTGGATCCGCAGGCGGTCTTCACTCCTCTGGTGGAGGATGGGGCCTCGGCGACCGATCGGGACCGGTTGGCCAGGATCGAAGGTCCGGTGCGCAGCATCCTTACGGCGGAGCGCTCCATGCTCAACTTCCTCAGCCATCTCTCTGGTGTGGCGACGCAGTCTCGGCGGTTCGCGCAGGCCGTGGCAGGCACCGGGGCGAGAGTGGTGGACACCCGCAAGACCACTCCCGGGCTGCGCCTCTGGGAGAAGCGGGCGGTCCTTTACGGGGGGTGTCACAACCACCGTTTCGGGCTCTTCGACATGGTTCTCATCAAGAACAACCACCTCACCGCCGCCGGCGGGGTACGTCGGGCCATGGACAGCGTCAAAGAAGCGCGTCCTCACTACATCAAGATCGAAGTGGAAGTGGAGGGCGAGGCTGATCTTCGCGAGGCCGTTTCCTGCGGCGCCGACGTCATCATGCTGGACAATCAGGGTGTGGAGTCGTTGCGGAGGTTGGTGAGGCTGGCTCGGGAGCTCAAGCCGCAGGTGGTACTGGAGGCCTCGGGGGGTATCACCATCGACACAGTGCGGGCGGTAGCCGAGACCGGGGTGGATCTTATCTCCACGAGTGCCCTCACCATGGGGGCGCCTTCGGTCGATGTGGGCCTGACCCTCATGGCAGGCGACTGAGCGGCGGCCGGCGGCCGGGCGCCTGACGGGATGCGAGGAGGACGATCATGCTGCTGGCGGTCGACGTAGGCAACACCCAGACTGCGGTCGGGCTCTTCTCCGGTAAGGAGCTGGCCGGCAGCTGGCGCTTCGTCACCGATGTGCGCAAAACCGGGGATGAGATCGCCGTCCTGCTCGACGCACTGCTCCGTCTGGACGGCTTCTCCCGTGACTCGGTCTCGGGACTCGCCTTGGCATCGGTAGTGCCTCGGTTGAGCAGCGAATACGCCTCGATGGCGACAGGCAAGTTCGGCCTCGAGGCTCTCGTGGTGGGACCGGGCGTCAAGACGGGCATGCCCATTCTGACCAATGATCCCCGCCAGGTGGGCCCCGACCTCATCGTCGGCGCGGTGGCCGCTTACGAAGCGTACGGGGGACCCTGCATAGCTGTCGACTTCGGCACCGCTACCACCTTCAGCGCCGTGTCCGCGGCGGGGGAGTATCTGGGACATGCCATCGCTCCGGGCATCGAGGTCTCCCTGGACGCCCTCGCGACCAAAGCCGCCCGGCTGATGAGGATCGAGCTCGCCGACCCGGGAACGGTGATCGGCCGGAACACCGTGCAAGCCATGCAGGCGGGGGCCGTCTACGGCTTTGCCGGACAAGTGGACGGCATCGTCGGACGGATGCGGGCCGAGTTGGGAAGCGAGGCCGTGACGGTGGCTACCGGAGGCCTGGCCTTCATGATCTTCGACCACGCGATCTCCCTGGACGAGCTCGATCCGTTGCTGACCCTGCGGGGTCTCGAGATCATCCACAGGCGCAACCATTCTTAGCATGCCCGCGCGCGCCGCGGCCACTCTTGCCGCTCCCTTCGACATCGGAGGTGTGGAGATACCGAACAGGGTGGTGCTGGCCCCCATGGCCGGTCTCACCACCAGCGCGTATCGTCGCCATCTAAGGGGGCATGGCGCCGGCCTGGTGACTACCGAGATGGTGAGCGCGTACGGCATTCTGCATCACAATGCCCGCACCGGTGAGTATCTGGATCTTGCCGAGGAAGAGCGCCCAGTGGCGGTACAGCTGTTCGGGGAGAAGCCCGAGGTCATGGCCAGGGCCGCGGAGCTCGTCTTATCCCGGGCGGTCGCCCCTGACATACTCGATATCAACATGGGGTGCCCGGTGCGCAAGGTAGTGCGGACCGGAGCGGGCGCCGCCCTACTGGGCGAACCCGATCGCGCCGTGGCCGTCGCGGCTGCAGTGGTGGGCGTTGCTGGCCAGGTGGGCGTGCCCGTGACCGTGAAGCTCCGCAGCGGGCTCACAGAAGGCGACCGGACCGCGGTGGATCTGGCCCGCCGGCTGGAGGCGGCGGGCGTGCAGGGCCTGGGAGTGCATCCCCGGGCCGCCAGTCAGTACTACCGGGGCCTAGCCGACCACACGATCACGACGGCTGTGGTCGAGGCGGTGGCCGTGCCGGTGATGGCTTCGGGCGACGTCACCAGCGTCGTTTCGACGCTCGCCATGTGGCGGGTCACCGGGGCGGCGGCGGTGATGGCGGCCCGGGGAGTGGCCGGCGATCCCTGGCTGGTGGGCGCTCTGCTCTCCGAGGTGACGGCTGAGCGCCCGCCGCTTCCCGTGGTGGTCGACGACCTGCGAGCGCTGCTTCGTCTGGTCGTGGCAGAGAGAGGACCGGAGAGGGCGGCCCGCTGGATGCGCAAGTTGCTGGGCTGGTACTTGCGACCGTCGGGCGTGCCCGCCATCACCATCGAAAAGCTGCGGACCCTACCCGATGCCCAGGCGCTCGACGGCGCGTTGGCAGCCCTCATCGGAGCCTAGCCCTCACTGCGTCTGGAGCGCGTCCCCACACCTCTCCGGCGGCCTGGCTGGTCATGCGGCGGTCGCCTGGGTCGTAGGGCTTGTTGACAACTGCTTCCCTCCAACCTATAATGCGCCGCTACTTTCAGGCGCATTCCGCCCAACTGCGGCCGTCGAAGGAAGGTGCTCGTGTCTCGCAAAGAAGTCATCCTTACAGCAGAAGGTCTTAAACAGCTCCAAGACGAAGTCAGTCTTCTCTCAACGGTGAAACGGGAGGAGGTGGCCGAGCGGATCCGTGCAGCCCGGGATTTCGGCGACATCACGGAGAACTCCGAATACGATGACGCCAAGAACGAGCAGGCCATGCTTGAACACCGCATCAGCCTTCTCCAAGAGAAGCTTCGCAGGGCGCGGGTCATCAAGGAGTCGGAGATCGAGACCGACAAAGTCGGCGTGGGCACCACCGTGACCCTTCGGGATAACGATGCGGGGGAAATACGCATCTATACCCTGGTAGGCTCGGCCGAGGCCGACCCGGTGAAAGCCAGGCTGTCGAACGAGTCGCCGGTAGGGCAGGCCATCCTCGGCAAGCGGGTGGGCGATGTGGTCACGGTGCCGGTGCCCGTCGGCTCCCTCAACTACGAGATACTGGCAATCGGCAAGATGTCCTAGATGGATGCGTCCGGCCCACCGGAAGACCGCGACGAAGGCGACGGCCTAGCGGCCCATCTGCCCGAATGGGAGCGCGATCGGCTGGCTAAGGCCGAAAGACTGCGGCGTGACCATGTGGAGCCATACGCCCGCAGCTTCGAGTCCCGGACCCGTCTGGGCGAGATCACCGAGGCGCACGCCGGACTCGAGCCCGGCACGAAGGACGAGGGTAGCCGCTACCGGGTGGCCGGGCGGGTGCTGGCCAGGCGGGAACACGGCAAGGCCGTCTTCATCACCTTGCGCGACGGCTGGGACGATCTACAGGTCTACGCCAATGTGGACGCTCTCGGTGAGGTTTCGTTCGCGCACCTCACCGACCTTGACGTGGGTGACATCATCGGCTGCGAAGGCCACGTCTTCCGTACCCGGCGAGGAGAACTGACCGTCTTCGCCGAGGCCTGGACTCTTCTGACAAAATCCCTGCGGCCGCTGCCCGAGAAGTGGCACGGTCTGCAGGATCGGGAGACCCGGTATCGGCAGCGATACATCGATCTGGTCGCCAATCCTGAAGTGGCGTGGCAACTGCGGGCCCGCGGGAACCTGGTCTCGGCCATGCGCCGGTATCTGGAGGGTCAAGGGTTCGTGGAGGTAGAGACGCCCATCCTCCAGCCTCTGCCCGGTGGCGCTCTGGCCCGGCCGTTCATCACTCATCATAAGGCGCTCGACACCGATCTGTACCTGCGTATCGCTCCCGAGTTGTATCTCAAGCGACTGCTGGTGGGAGGATTCGATCGCATTTTTGAGATCGGGAAGAACTTCCGCAACGAAGGCATCTCTCTGGTCCATAACCCCGAGTTCACCATGATGGAACTGTATTGGGCGTATGTGGACTACAACGCGATCATGGAGTTGGTGGAGAACATGATCCCGGCTTTGGCCCAGGAGGTCATCGGGACCACACAGATCGTTGTGGGGGAGAACTCCATAGAGCTGAAACCTCCATGGCCGCGGCGTACCGTCGATTCTCTTCTGCAAGACGTTCTGGCCCTGTCCTTGGCCGGCATACGCGCCGATCCGCAGACCGCCAAACGGACGCTGCACGAACGCGGTATCGAGGTGGAGAATCGGGACACCTTCGCTACCCTGGTAGACAAGGCGCTCAAGCACGCCGTGTGGCCGGTCCTTATCCAGCCCACCTTTGCCATCGACTACCCCCTGGAGTTGAGTCCCCTTGCGAAGTGCCGCCAGGACGACCCGCAGCTGGTGGAGCGCTTCCAGCCCATAGTAGGGGGCAAGGAAATGGGCAACGCGTTCTCCGAGCTCAACGATCCCATGGACCAGCGGCGCCGGTTCGAGGAGCAAGCCCGCAACAAAGAAGCGGGCGACGAGGAAGCCCACGTGCTCGACGAGGATTTCCTCCGGGCGCTGGAATACGGCATGCCGCCGGCAGGCGGTCTGGGCCTCGGCATCGACCGGCTGGCCATGATGCTCTTGGGCGTGGAGTCTCTTCGGGACGTCATCCTCTTTCCCCAGCTGCGGCCCGAGCGCTAGGTCTCCGCGCACGGCGGGAACGGCCCTACGCGGGGCGTGGAACCCGGGCCCGCCCCATCGCGTCCCAATAGGGTGTGGGGGCCCGCGTGCAGGAGGTCCGTGCCCGAGGCCGAAAGCCCATTATGCTACACTTTGGACAGTAGTTCTTCGAGGATTCCCGGCATGGAGCGCGCTGATTCTTCAGCCCAAAGTGCCGGTGGGCGGCCGACCAAGTCGGTCTGTCATTAGAGGAGGCCCGGGTGTTTGCTGAAGAGTCACCCGACTGGAATATTGACCTCGACGGCTCCGTGACCTGTGAGCTGTGCGGCGAGGAGCCGGCCACCTTGCATCTGCTCAGAGTGGTGGACGGGGCCGTTAGCCATACGCACTTGTGCCCCGGCTGCGCCGAAGGCGTGGCCGAGCAGACCAGCGGCCTGGCTCTAGTGCTGGCCGTACCGTCGGTGCTGCGCCATCTAGGCAAAAAGGCGGCGGAAGACGAAAAGGCCGCGCCTCTCCCGTCGGTCGGGGACGAGCGGTTCTGCAGCGTATGCGGCACTACCCTGTTCGATCTCAAGGAGTCGGGGCTGGTCGGGTGCTCCAAGTGCTACCAGGTGTTCGCGGAACACCTCCAGGCTGCCCTGGAAGGGCATGCGGAGCCGATGGAGCATCTGGGTAAGATGCCCCATCGGGGGCCGGAGAGCGACGTCCTGCGTCACGAGGTCATGCGCCTGCAGCGCATGTTGCGCGAGTTGGTGGAATGCGAGCGTTTTGAGGAAGCGGCAGGTGTCCGCGACCGGCTGACAGAGCTGGGGGAGAGACTCGAAGGGGAACCGTCGTGAGCTCCGGGACACTCGCTGCCTCGGCACTGGGTCTGTCTCGAAACGAGGCGGGTGTGCGTTTCCCCAATGCAGAAGACGGCCCGGCTTTGGAGGAACTCAGGCTGGAAGTCGTCGATACGTTGACCGGTGGTACCTGGGAGCATCCGTGGCGCGTCTACGACCTGGACGAGCTGTCCGACGTGGAGATCATGCATCTGGTGGAGCGAGGTCTCATGACCCCTGCGTTCTCGGACGGTTCCGGCGAGGGCCGCGGCTTCGCGGTGTACGGTGAGGGGCAGGCTTCGCTCGAGATCAACGGGGTCGATCATTTTCGTTTGTTGGGGTTCAGGGCCGGCGACCAGCTGGAAGCCCTGTGGTCGCTTCTGAGCCTGCTCGACGATCGGCTGGAAACGGCCGTTTCGTATGCGTTCGACGCCCGTTGGGGGTATCTGACCTCTCGGCCCGGCCAGGCAGGCAGCGGGATGCGGGTGTATGCGACACTGCACGTTCCCGCCCTCATGCTCACCGGCCGCTTGGCGGGGACGGCCCTCGATCTCGTGACCCATGGCCTGGCCTTGGTGCCCCTCTGGGGTGGGGCGGGAGGCGTCATACAGGTTTCCAACATGGGACGCGAGGGTAAACCTGAAAGCGAGACCCTCCAGCAAATAGAAGATATTTCCAGCGGGATCGTCGAAAAAGAACGGTCGGTGAGGAAGATGCTTCTTCGCGAGAGTCCCGTCCAGACACGTGACCATATCGGGCGCGCTCTGGGGGTCGGCCAGCACGCGTGGTCGATGTCGTTCGTCGAGGCGGTCAATCTGTTATCGGCAGCGCAGGTGGGGCTCGAGCTGCAAGTGGTGGAGATGCCCGGTCTGGCTGCAGAGTCGGCCTTCGGTCTGATGAGCAGGCTCCAGCCGGCGCATATCGTGATGGATCACATGGACGCAAAAACGGGCTGCTTAGAAAGCCCTGAGATAGATCAGACCCGGGCGCGGGTGCTGCGCGAGCTGTTCGCGGGCGCGAGCGTTCGGCCATAGGAGAGAGACGTGATGTTTGAACGGTTCACAGAACGGGCTCGCCAGGTGGTAGTCCTGGCCCAAGAGGAGGCCCGGGTCCTGCGGCACAACTACATCGGCACCGAGCATTTGCTCCTCGGTCTCTTGCGCGAGGCCGACGGCGTGGCCGCCCGGGTGCTGGGCGCTCTTGAAGTCAATCTGGAACAGGTCCGCGGAGAGGTCACCCGCATCGCGGGCGAGGGTGACCACAAGTCTCAGGGGCAGATACCCTTCACGCCCCGGGCGAAGAAGGTCCTCGAACTGGCGTTGCGGGAAGCCCTCTCGTTGGGGCATAACTACATCGGCACTGAGCACATCCTGTTGGGCCTGGTTCGGGAGACCGAAGGGGTGGCGGCCCGGATCCTCAATGATCTGGAGGTCGACGCCGATCGCGTGCGCCAGGAAGTGATGAGGGTGCTTGCCGGTCCGACTCGGCGGCAGCCTCGGGGAGCGACTGCCGCC
>JAZDLO010000111.1:0-4305 GCA_043801935.1 bacterium | reverse complement strand
CGGACCAGCACGAAGACGATGGCCAACACGCCGCCTATGAACGCTGCCAGCGCTGCACGTACGAACCTCATGCTTGCTCCTCCTTGCTAGTCACCATCTGACTCTCGGGACTACGGACTCTTCTAATTGTACCTAAGGTTTAGAAAATGACACCCGGGCTATGGAATTAGTTCGCCACCTGCACCTGGACCGGCAGTGACTTCAGTTCCAGCCGGGACCAATCGACCACCGTTGAAGCCTGATCGATGTCGATACCCACAAGATGACCCAACTTATCGAAGTCCAGTACGATGCCGGGAGCAACCTCGCGGGAGTCGGCGCTCTTCTTCTCTGCGAGATCGATGTACAGGGAGTCGGTTTCTGGATAATACGTGAATCTCATGGCTCCACCTCCCGGTAGTCTCTGTCTGGGAAGGCGTTGTGCACAGTCTGCCCATCTTCCAAAGTCACCACGCGAAGATGCTTCCCTAATTCCTCAATGAAGATCCACAGCCGGAACCTACCATTGGGTTGACGTTCGCACTTGAGCGGATTTCGTAGCGCCTGCTCGCACCATTCCCTACGAATATAGGGGCGTTTTCGCAGGACCTGCTCTTCGAAGTACCGCGTGGTTTTCAAAGCTTCCCCTGATAGTAGCACCGGCGTCACGTTAGTGGTCTCACGGACTGCTGGACCTCCATCTCTAGACTGATCGTGCTGCCTCTTCTCTCCTGTGTCCTCGACTTGCCAAGCGAACATTTGTTCGTATATACTGCTGCTTCCTACGAACGTATGTTCAGGAGACGGGACCAGATTTTGAGCCTTTGTATTGCTTTTATCTAAGAATGCAACGTCTATTGCAATGACAGGGCGCGACACCCCACCCGAACGGGGCCGTCCCGACAACCGGCTACGCCGTCTCCCGGTGCAGCGCATACCGCCCAGCCACGATCACATCCGGCGGCATGGCACCGGTCCCAAGGACGGCTGGGCCCGAGGAGCGGCCGATCCGGGTCCCGCCCCGACTGCATCCGGCCCCGTGCAGTTCGACGAATCCGCCCCGGCCGTGGCGGACCAGGCTCCGCACGGCGCCATCCACAAGTTCGGCTACACCCGACCGCTCAAGAAGCACGAGGAGGAACCGAGCACGGAACCAGGCGCAGAACCGGCCGCGGACTCAGGCATAGAGCCGGCAACGCCAGGCACCGCACCGACAGGTCCCCCCTTCGTCCACCTGCACGTGCACTCCAACTTCTCGTTCCTGGACGGCGGCAGCCGGATCGAGGAGCTGGTCGCCCGGGCGGCCGAGCTGGGGCAGCCGGCCCTGGCTCTCACCGACCACGACGGCCTCTACGGCGCGGTGCGCTTTGCCAAGGCCTGCGCCAAGCGCGGCATCAAGCCCATCTTTGGGGTCGAGGTGCGGGTGGAGTCGCTGCTTCCGACCCGCGGCCCGGACGCCCCAGGCGCCGCTCTACCCGCCGCCACCGAGCGCGCCGCCGCGGCAACCACCCCCCGGACCGCCCGAGCCGCCTCGCGGGACGACCCGCCCGACGATCCTCACCACCTCGTGCTCCTCGCCGAGACCCGTGAGGGCTATGCCAATCTGTGCCGCCTCCTTTCCGCCGCCCACCTAGCCGATCCCGAGCGGGAGCGACCGCCCCTTGTCACTATCGAGTCGCTGCGCGCCCACGCCGAGGGACTGATCTGCCTCACCAGCTGCCGCCACGGCGAGGTGGGCTACCTTATCGACGCCGGCCGCGACGCCGACGCCCGGACCGCGCTTCTTCACCTCCGCGAGATCTTCAGTCCCAGCCACCTCTATGCAGAGCTCCAGTACTTCGGCTACGAGCCTCACCATGAGGCCCATGCCGGCCAGTACGGCGCTCCCGTCTACGAGAAGATCCAGGCCGTCGGCGGTCGCCTCCGCCACCGTCCCACCATGTCACCGGACGCAGCTCCCGCGTCTTCGTCCACCACCCCCCCGCCGGATCCTCCGATTCTCGCCCAAGCGGATTCCTCGGTGTCGGCCTCACCCTTCCTTCCCGGTGCTACCACCGCTACCGCGTCCAAATCTACTCCATTGCCTAAACAATGTAATGCAACCATAGTTGCATCCTGGCCCAACTCTACACGATCCCAGTCTGTGGAAAACCGCCCGCACCCCACCCCCGTCGCTCCCCGTCCCGACCTACCGCAAGGTGCGCCCCAACGCCTCAATCCCTCAGACTATGATGTAGGGTTCCACCGCGATGGCCGTCCCTGGCGCCTATCCTGCCTCACCTACTGCCTCCACCTCACTCACCTGGCAGCGGGGTGCGGAGTGTCGACGGTACTCACCACTAATGCCCACTATGCGGGGGAATCAGGGCGCGCCATCCATCTCGTCTGTCGCGCCGCCGGCCACGATCAGCCTCTCTCCCACTACCCCGACGAGATTCCAGGCGCGCGCTGCCTTAAGTCTAAGGTAGAACTGGAGACCGTCGCCGCGCCCCTATTAGAGTTCATCGATCTGGTTATCGAGCCCCATGGTCGAACCAGTGCCAATGAGGAGATGCGTAATTATTGCAATGCAATAGAACTTGCAATAACGGAGGGGGTGGAAATGGCACCCGCGCCGAGCCACGGGGGTGCTCAGGGGCCCCTCGCCACCCCGTGGGAGATCGCCCAGCGCTGCACCGTCGACCTCGAGCTGGGGCACTTTCACTTCCCGAAGGTGGACGTGCCCCCCGGGGAGACCGCCTACTCCCTCCTCGCCAAGCGTTGCTTCCGTGGCATCGCCCGCATGTACAAGCCTGTGCCCCCCCGGGCAGTCGAACTACTCGAGAAGGAGCTCGGCATGATCCAGGAGATGGGATTCGCCCATTATTTCTTGGTGGTGCACGACATCGTCCGGTGGGCGCGCGTGCGCGGCGGCGCCTGCAGCGGCCGCGGCAGCGCCGGCAACTCCATCGGCTGTCACGTGCTCGACATCACCGCGTCCGAGCCTATCCGCCATAACCTCCTGTTCGAGCGGTTCCTCAATCCCAACCGTTGCGAGATGCCCGACATCGACGTCGACTTCTGTTCCTCGCGCCGGGACGAGGTGATCGACCACATCTACCGCACTTTCGGCTCCGAGAACGTGGCCGTGGTGGCCAACGTGAACACCATGTCGCCCCGCTCGGCCGTCCGGATCGTGGCCGAGGCCCTGGGCTTTGCCCCCACCGAGATCAACGCCCTCGCCAAGCACGTGCCCCGGCACGGGGACGCCGCCCGCATCCGCGAGTATCTGACCGGTGCCTGGCCCGAGTTGCGCGATTCACCCCTGCAAGACGGCGGGCGCCCTTCGCCGCCGCCGGAGGCGCCCCCGGAAGGCGCCCGGCCGCAGGGGGGGCGCCCCGAGGGCCGCTACGCGCGCTTCCTCGATCTGGTCGAACGGCTGGACTCGTTCCCCATGCACTTAGGGACTCACCTCGGGGGGTTCGTCATCGCCGACAGAGAGATCCCTTTTTACGCCCCCCTCCAATGGGCTGCCAAAGGGGTGGTGGTCCTGCAGTTCAACAAGGACGACGTCGCCGCCCTGGGCCTGGTCAAGATGGACATCCTCGGCCTCCGCACCCACTCTGCCGTCTCGGAGACCGTCCATATCGTCCGGCAGCGCACCGGGCGCCGCATCCGTCCCTACGACCTCCCTCCCGACGACCCCGCCGCCTACGAGATCATCAGCAACGGAGGATCCATCGGGCTCTTCCAGCTGGAGTCGGCCGGACAGCGCAACCTCGCCTCCCGCCTGCAGGAACGGGACTTCGACGACGTCATCGCCGCCATCGCCCTCTACCGTCCCGGACCGCTGGAGGCCGAGATGATCGGGCCATTCATCGACCGCCGCTGGGGTCTGGAGCCGGTCATCCTCCCCCACCCCGCCATGGCCGAGGCGGTGGCCGACACCTACGGGGTCATCCTCTACCAGGAGCAGGTGCTCCGCATCGCCCAGTCGGTGGCCGGGTTCGACCTGGCCGACGCCGACTCCCTCCGCCGGGCCATGACCCGCGACCGCAGCCGGGAGGAGATGGCCAAGATCGGCGAGACCTTCATCAGCCGCGCCGTCGCCCGGGGAGTGCCGGAGGAGGCCGCCCGCGAGGTCTTCCGCCAGCTGGAGGGCTTCGCCGCCTACGGCTTCAACAAGAGCCACTCGGTGTGCTTCGCCGTCATCGCCTATGCCACCGCCTACCTCAAGGCCTACTACCCGGCCGAGTTCCTGTGCGCCATCCTCAACAACTACCCGATGGGGTTCTACACCCCGCGGACCGTGCTGAACGACGCACGGCGGTTTGGGCTCCAAGTCCG
>JAZDLO010000100.1:0-2528 GCA_043801935.1 bacterium | reverse complement strand
TGAACCGCCAAGTTACCATGTAGCCTTGAAAAGGCCAGTCCTCCGAGGCAGGATGTCGGATCGGACAGTTCAGCTGGTAGGTCGAACGTGCCCGAGGGCCGAACCTGAAAGGAGGACTGGCGATGGGCAAGTTTACACTGGTGGGTGCGGATGTCCACGACAAGAGCATTCTGGTAAAGGTGGCGGTGGATCGGGGGCCTGCGGTGGTGCGGAGGTGGGAGAACAATCGGGACGGGCGGCAGGCGATGATCGGGAATCTGAAGCGGGTAGCGGCGGAGAGTGGGGCCAAGGATATTCGGTTTGTGTACGAGGCGTCTGGGGAGGGATTCGGGCTGCATGACGATTTGGCGGACGCGGGGATCTGGTGCGACGTGCTGGCGCCGACGAAGATCAAGAAGAGCGCGCAAGACCGGAAGCAGAAGACGGACGAGAAGGATGCGGAGCGGTTGCTGGAGTTGGTGCGGGGGCACGTGCTGGCTGGTAACCCGCTGCCGGCGGTGTGGGTTCCGGATCCGCAGACGCGGGACGATCGAGAGGTGGTGCGAGGGCGACTGGACGTTGGGGAGAAGATATCTGGGGTGAAGGCGCAGGTGAAGGCGCTGCTGAAGCGCAATGGGGTAAGAAGGGCCTCCGGAACGGGGAAGGGGTGGAGTTGGGAGTATCGAGTGTGGCTGAAGGGCTTGAGCCAGGAAGGGGAAGAGCTGGGGTCCGGGGGCCGCGCGGCGCTCAGTTCGTTGCTGGGGCAGTTGAACTTCCTGGAGGAGGAGTGTGGCCGGCTGGACCAGGCCATCGAGGAGCTGGCCAAGACGGAGCGCTACGCCGGGGGCGTGAAGGAGATGCGCAAGTTCAAGGGCGTGGGGCTGCTGACGGCGATGGTATTCTTGACGGAGATGGGGAACTTGGGGCGGTTCAACAATCGGCGGGAGGTGGGGGCGTATGTGGGGCTGGTGCCCTGCACGTCGGAGAGCGGTGAGCAGAACGACCGGAAGGGGCACATCACGCGAGAGGGGCCGGGGCGATTGCGGAAGGTGCTGTGCCAGGCGGCGTTGGCCCGAGTGCGGCACGATGCCGGGGAGAAGGAGTTCTACGACCGGCTGGCGGCGCGGAATCCGAAGCACAAGAAGAAGGCGGTGGTGGCGGTGATGAGGCGGCTGGCGATCCGGATGTGGCACGCCGGGCTGCGCGGGCTGCCGGCTTGACAACGGCAACAACGGCGGCTGATAAGGAAAGGAGCTGAGCCATGAGAGACCTCTTGGTGCGCCCCGGGGACAGGGTGTAGGTCTGACGGAAGTCCGCTGAAGCTCGAGGATCTGTCTTTGGCTGGGATGGGTTCGATTCGCCGGTTGATTGGAAGGGGGCGCGGCCGGTCGCGTCTTGACTGCTGCGGGGCCGATGGCCTCGCACGCTCGGCGCCAAGTTTGGCCCGCCCCCGGCGTTTCGGCAGAGTAGTCTGGCCGTTCTCGTGGCCACGACTGAATAGCAGAACGCGCGATCAACTCTCCTGCCTCCGGATGGCCTTGACAACGGCTACATAGCAGACGCCAAGGACGCCAAGAACTAAAACTGAGATTATTCGGCTGGACGGGAGCGTTGGCCGGAGCGAGTGCAGGGTCATTCAGTTCTCCATTTGCTGGGCTAGGCTGGCGTAGGGGCGGGTCTTAGACCCGCCCCTACCAGGCACGGAAGGGCCAAGGTCCGTAGGGGCGCAGCATGCTGCGCCCCTACACCCCGTGGTCTCCCTTGAGCGACGCGTGCTCATTCACAGAGAATTGAATGGCCCTGGAGCGAGTGCTGTCTCCTTGACGCTCAGGACCGGCCGGCGAGAATGGCCGGGACCATGAGCAGACTCAGAGCGATGATTTCGGAGGACTCCGGCTGGCTTGCGGTCGACGGCCAGAGGGAGACGGCCTCATGAGCGCGCCCGGCTTCCTGTTGTTCGGGATGGGCTCGAGCCGGAAATTCGTTTACGCGCCGGGCGGGCGGCTGCTCGACGCGCTCACCCTGGAGCCGGTCCGCTCGTGGGAGGTCGTCCGCGAAGAACTGGACGCCTCCGAGTACCGGGTCTCCCTGGAGACCCGCCAGGGCGAGGCCGTCCGGATCGCCGAGGACGAGGACGGCGTCTGGGTCGAGGAGCATGGGGCGCGCGAGCTCCTCACCCGCGGGAGCCGCGTCCGGCTGCCGCGCTTCGACGGCCACCCGCAGGCCCGCTGGCTCAGGGCGCTGCACGCGGAAATCCTGGTCAACATCATGCCCGGCGGCCCGGTGCCCAACCTGTGGGTCTATCCGCGCCCCTGGTACCGCGACGCGGCCATGATGCTCATGTGCCTGCGGGAGACCGGCAACCTCGGGCTGGCCGAGGCCTGGTGCCTGGGCCTGCACAAGGTCTTCGACCGGAACAACGCCGGCGATCCGGAGGCGGACAACCTCGGCCAGGTCCTATTCATGCTCTCCCTCTTCGAAGCCCGGAAGCACCCGCTGGTCGAGAGCGCGCTCAAGGCCGTGCCCGGTTACCGCCGGGAGGGGCACAT
>JAZDLO010000087.1:0-2006 GCA_043801935.1 bacterium | reverse complement strand
TAGGTCGGCGCGCAGGTCGCGTTCGAAGTAGAGCCAGGTCAACGACTGAATACAGGGTTGCCGGCCGTGGTCGGGATGAAGTTGGAGGACTGCTCCCCAGCTGTTAGCCGTATTGAGCGCGGTCCCCGCCGAGGCAGCATCTCGTCATGGTGAAAGGAGGAGGCAGGTGAATTACCCATCGCCCCACAAGGAAGTGCGCTATATCGTCTGCCGGCTGGGAGACCCAGGCGACCTCCAAGGCCAGCGAGAGAAGATCGGCTGGCACCACTACCTGGGTTTGGCCATGAGCCACGCCGACCGGACCGGCCCCGGTACCTCTGTCGATGCGGAGGGGGGCACCTACTACCCCAGCGTCCCCTGGGGGCGGCGCAGCCGGTGGGAAGTGGAGTGGATCAACCGCAACGTCTACCGGGGAAAGGGTCAGACGAGGGTCAGCTAGCCCAGGGGCCGCCCGGGCCGCCACGATTTGCCCCTTAGCGTTGGTTTCCGAGACTGAGACATGACGGCTCAGGTAACCGCTGGAACCGCGACGCGGCGGGTACCGACCCTCAGCTAGATCCATGGCTGAGGCGCGAGAACCGCGGATGGACACTCGGTGCTGGCTCGCACGTTGACACTGTCTGTCGGAAGGACTTTCCGTGCTGTCGTAGACCTAGCGGCAGACCTGGCCGAAGCTAGGCAGACGGCCATCAGGGCGGATGTGAGCCACATCAGACTGACTCCGCGCGGGATGTGCCCACAGCGCAGAGGCACCAGCGGCCGGCCGAGAAAAGGCGCGTCCACCGTTTTCCCCGCGCGGGTGAGCGGACCACCCAGGCGCACCCCGAGCGCCCCCGCCATGGCGGACTCAGCCAAGCCGGAATTAGGGCTGTGATGTTTCCTCCCATCACGCCGCACCGTGCGCAGGACCCCTCCCGGACTAAGCCCCATAAGTCCTGCGGCCAGCGCCGTGAAGGGGACGGTCAACCTGGCCGGCACGTAGTTCGCCAGGTCGTCCAGCCTGGCCGAAGCCCAACCGAAGTCGACGTAGCGATCATTCTTGTAGCCGAAGGTGGAGTCGAGAGTGCTCGCGGCCTTGAACGCCATGGCAGCCGGTGCGCCCCCAAGAAACGCATAGAACAGGGGCGCGGTCACGCCGTCGACCGTGTTCTCGGCCACACTCTCCACGGCTGCCCGCACCACACCGGCCTCCTCGAGCGCCTGCGTGTCTCGGCCGACCATCCTGGCCACCGCCTGGCGGGCGGCGGGCAGATCGTCGCCGGCAAGGGCCCGCTGGACCGCCTTCGCGTGGTCGCTCAGATCCCGGGCGGCCAGCGAAGTGTACAGGAGCACGATTGATGCCACGTCACCGAGCCGGGGATGAAGCCGCCGCGCTCCACGCACCGTTCCCACGGCCACGAGAGTGCTCGAGGCGACCACGATCGCGGCCGCAATGACGCCCGCCAGCTTCTGGTCCGCCACCACCCGGCGGCAGGGGCCTTCCACCACCGCTGAGAGCTTTCCCATCATCCTCACCGGGTGGGGCGCCCATCGGGGGTCGCCGCAAGCGAGGTCAAGCGCCATCGCGCATAGGACCTGCCGCTCCACTCTCAAGGCCTGGCTCCCAGGGGGCAGTCGCTAGGCCGGGCGGGCATCGCTCTCTCCCAAGGCAACTCGTAGCGAGCCGAGGAGGCGGACGTTTGCCGCTTCCGTAAGCACGGCCACCCGGAAATACCGCCGGTCAAGACCGTGGAAATCGTCGCAGGTGCGGATGGCGATCCCGTCCTCGAGAAGTTGCCGGGCGAGCTGGTGGGCATCGAACCCCTCGCGCTCCACCCGGACGAGCAGGAAGTTCGCTTGGCTGGGGAAGACCGTGAGTGCTCGCATGGCCCCAAGCTCGGCGGACAGGCGCGCCTTCTGCGTGGACACGTACTGCCGCGCCGCCTGCGCGTAGGCTTTGTCGCGCAGGGCCGCGGTGCCGACGGCCTGGCTCAGGCTGTTCACCGACCAGGGAAGGACAAAGTCCC
>JAZDLO010000018.1:0-2374 GCA_043801935.1 bacterium | reverse complement strand
TCGGGGATGTCACCCAGGTGCTGGATGGCCCGGAACATAGGCGGGATGGTCCAATTGGTGAAGTGCAGCCGTGCCGATAGCCCGTCCGGGATCACCCGGGACAGATTGCCGATCATCCCTCCGCCGGTGATATGGGCCATGGCCCCTATCGTGACGCCCTGCTGCAGCAGTTGCAGCACGCCCCGCGCGTAGATGCGCGTGGGTTTGAGTAGCGTATCGGCGATGCTCTCGTCGAAATGGGGGAACCGGTCGTCCAAGCCGATGCCGTTCACATCCAGGACCTTGCGCACCAAGGAGTAGCCGTTGGAGTGGAAGCCGCTGGAGGCAAGCCCCAGGACTACATCACCTTCCACTACGCCCGTCCCGTCGACCAGCTTGTCTCGCTCCCCGATTCCCACGCAGAACCCGGCCACGTCGAACTCGCCCGGTTCGTAGAGGCCCGGCATCTCAGCCATCTCTCCGCCCACGAGAGCGCATCCGGCCTGCCGGCAGCCCTCAGCCACACCGGCGACGATCTGAGCCATCTCCGCCGGCACCAGCCGCCCCACCGCCACATAGTCGAGAAAGAGGATGGGGCGGGCGCCGATCGTGAGCACGTCATTGACCGACATGGCCACCAGATCGATGCCGACGGTGTCCAGCCTGCCCGTGTCTTGAGCCAGGAGCAGCTTGGTTCCCACGCCATCCGTCGCCGTGACCAGCACTGGGTTTTCCAGATCCTTGGGCAACTCGTAGAGACCGGCGAAGCCCCCGAGCGACCCCAACACTCCCGGGATGTAGGTGCTCTCGGCATCCTTCTTGATCAGCCGGACCGCTTCCTCCCCAGCTTCGATATCCACACCCGAAGAGCGGTAGGTGAGATCGTCGTCAGCGGGATCGGGCACCGAAAGCCCCCGTCGTGACTGAAGAACCCGTGGTCAAACCACGCGTCAAGGTGACCGCCGGGCCGACCGTGATACTTGTGATGCTGACCGTGGTATTGACCGTGGTCGTGACCGTGGTCGTGACCGTGGTACCGGCCGCGGCGCCCGCCGTGGTGCTGGCCGTTGAATCGGTGCCGCCCTGCTTCGATCCGAGGCGCCAGGACGGCGGCAGCTGGACGGGGGTCAGGAACACGATCACGCAGGCCACGGCGACAAGACAGGCTGCCGCGATGCCGAGCAATTTGCGGCTGTGCTCCACTGCGCCCAGCAAAGTGCTGAGGAAGAAACCGCTCAATAAGAAGAAGAGGGCTATGCTGATCGAGCTTTTCATCGGACCAGCGTACCAAAACAGGGCGCGAGCCGATACCCGGGGGATGACCAAGCGGCTGGGCCGGATGACCGCAGGACGGCCGGCGCGCGGGCCCGCGCGCCGGCGACGGCATCCCTCCGCGTTGGACCCTCGGCTGGGTGGATGGTAAAGTCTGCGCAGCAAGCATGGTGCCTCTGCAGTCAGGCCCTGGACTACCCAGAGCCGAGAGGGAAGCCGGTGAGAAGCCGGCACGGTCCCGCCACTGTAACCGAGGCTCCGCGACGCCGGCGAGCGTCGAACCGGCCAAACTCGGGCCGGGACGCCGCCTGCCACGCCGGAGACCCCGGGAGTCAGATACCTGCCGTAGAGGAGGAGCAGACGCTTTTCGCGGAGAGAGCGCACTCCGCCCTGATGTCGCGGGGCGCCGACTCGGTTCGACCAGGGCATGGTCCGGCCGGGGAGTAGCCAACCTGCTCTCCACCATCTTGCGGGTCGTGACCATAGGTTCAACCGAAAGGAGTCCGCATGTCCGGACACCAGGCGCCATGCCGCACATCGGCGTGGCTACACCGGCTGCTCTTTAGGCAGCATCCCCTTCGTCGGATCCCGTTCTTCCCTGCCCTCGCCATTGTCGCGGTCGCCGTCCTCGTCGTCGGCTCCCTGTTCGCCGCGGGCTGCGGCTCGGCAGCCTCTGACCAGACCACGACGACCGCCGCGACGTCCGTCTCCACCACTGCCTCTACGGTGGCCGAACCGGCGGAAGGTACTTTCCCGGTGACGGTGACCGACGACAACAAGGTCAGCGTGACCATCGACGCCAAGCCCATGCGCATCGTCTCGACCGCCCCGGCCAACACCGAAGTAGTGTTCGCCCTCGGCGTGGGTGACAGGCTGGTGGGCGTCACTTCACTCGACGACTACCCCCCCGAAGTGGCCGGCATCGCCAAGATCGGCGACTTCCAGCCCAACGCGGAAGCGATCATCGGCCTCGATCCCGACCTGGTGCTTGGCTATTCGGGTAACGAGGAGGCTCTCGCCCCGATCAAGACTAACGGAGTGCCTGTCCTTATCTTCAATCCTTCCACGTTGGAACAGATCTACGCGAACATCACGACCATCGGGGCCGTCACCGGCGCGACCG
>JAZDLO010000246.1:0-2218 GCA_043801935.1 bacterium | reverse complement strand
TCAGGGTGGTCGGGGTTCGGTTCGAGGATGCATAAGCGAGCGGGCACGTGGCATCGGCGCTCGACCACTCTGATATCCGCGGATCGAAACCGCACATCTTGATCGGGCCGGAACCTGCCTCCCACTAAGAACGCGCATCTTGGGGCGCATAGGTGAATCGAGGATCTTTCCGGATTCTTCGCCCGCTCGCTTATGCATCTATACCTGGATTCTGTCGGTCATCATGCCCCAGACGAAACCCGCGAGCTCCCGCGCAACCGCCACCACGGCTTTGTTGTTTGCCTTGCTCCTTGCAAGTGTGCGGAATCTGGCAGAGAGGCGGCACTGAGCCGCCCAGGCGTAGGCGACGACCTCCGGGGGTTGGCCCTCGAGCCGGTTGGCCAGGGCCTCACCCACAGCGGGGCGGTGGCGGTAGGACCAGGCGGCTTCGACGAGCACCCGCCGGAGGTGACAGTTGCCGGTTTTGGTGATGGAGCCGTGGCGCACCGAGAGACCGCTTGAATGCTCGCTCGGCACAAGGCCGGTGAATGCCATGAAGGAGGCGGCCGATCCGAAACGGCGGAAGTCACCGACCTCAGCAAGAAGGGTGACGGCCGAGAGGGTGTCGATGCCCCGAAAACATCTGAGCCTGGCCACCCCGGGGGCAAGCTCGGGATCATTTGCCGCCTCTTTTATCTCGGCATCGATGGCGTCAAGCTGGATGCTTCTCACCGAGTGGGCGGCGAGCAGGTGACCAAAGGCGGCCTGAGCCGCCGGCTCGCTGAAGATTTGACTTCTCGCCCAGGCCTCGAAGGCTCCGCTCCAGCGGGCCGTCCCCGTCCGGGGATAGCGGCGGCCATGCCTAAGCAGGAAGCTCTTGAGGCGCTGGCGGGCGATGCGACGATCGCTCTTTAGGTCCTCCCGGGCACGGATGAGGTCGCGCACGGCTTCTTCGGCGAGGGTAGGGACGCTGATGACGGTGAGCTCCCCGGCCCGGAAAAGGTGGGCGAGATTGCGGGCATCGGTGCGGTCGGTCTTTACGCGTATGCCTGCTCGCCTGGGGATAAGGGCGGGAGCGATCACCTCGCAGCGCACCCCGAGCGAGGCAAGCAGGCGCTGGGTGTCGTACCCCGTGGGGCCCGCTTCATAGCAGGCCAAGAGGCTCGAGGAGTCACCCAGGTGCTCGACCAACTTCCGGATCGCTTCCGGCGTGTTCGGAATCGTCCTTTCGTCGGAGGTCACGGCTCCCGACCGAAGCGCGGCGACGGCGATCGTTTCCTTGTGCACGTCCAGCCCGATGTGTGTAATGTTGTCCATGCCGGTCCTCTCCGTGTGTGGCTCTCTCCGCGGACACTCCCGCGGTCAATCCACGATATACGCGGCGGGACCGGCCATTTCATTATGACTAAGAAGCTCAGGTCGCGGACGATGGTGCTTTCCCCGGATCCCCTCGTTGCCTTCTGGACCGACTCCGCCACCACCATCTCCTTTCGTAGGCTCTTCCCCTACGCCGTTCGTCGCCAGGCCACGGTCTCCTTGGCCTGGGAGACCGATCGGCGCAGACGAAATTGCGGCTGTCTGAAGAAGAGAAGTCGCACTACCCCGCCTCCCCGCCGGTCGTTCGTCTTACGTGGCCCGGGCTGGCGAAAAGATGGCTATGACCCGGAAAGACTCGCTCCCCACAGCGTCGAAATTGTGGATCTCTCCTTTTGGCACCCACAGTGCGTCACCGGGCTCGAGGCTATGCACCTCATCACCCACCTTGGCGGTAGCTCGTCCCGATAGGACATAGAACACATGATCTTCGTTGGCGTGGACGTGATCCAAGGCGCGACCCACCTCTGGTTGGAACTCCCCCAAGTGGAACTCCACCTGTGTACCGGGACACAGTTTCGAGTTGACCATGGGCGTGACGCGATAGCCCTCGTGATTCGGGATGTCGGTAATCCAGTCGCTGTCCCCAGTCACTCTGCAGACCTTGCCTGCCATGTCAAAACCCCCTTGCTTCGTGGCTCACGGCCACCCTCCCGCGGGCGGACGAGTGTTCGGAGGAGGCGGGTTTTTCATCCCGATTCGGAAGTGCTCGCCCGTCTCCTTCCTCTTCCAACGCACCCTCTGCATGATCGGCTGCACCAGCCGGATCGCTCCCTCCTTGCGCTTCGGGCACTCCGCGACACAGCAGGCCGAGTACCAGCATTCCTCCGGATAGAGGACTATCGGGGGCTTACTTCTCTCTGGG
>JAZDLO010000232.1:0-10579 GCA_043801935.1 bacterium | reverse complement strand
AACGCACCAAGGAGTACGTCAACCGAAGACTGGCAGAAGGCCTGTCCAAGCGAGAAATAATGCGCTGCCTCAAGCGCTACGTCGCCCGTGAGGTCTATCACGCCCTCGTGGCCAGCACCGCTTGACAAACATGAGAGCATCCGGGGGTGCTCAAGAACGCCGTCGACTGGGCTTCGCGCCCCTCGAAGGCCAGCGTCCTGCGCGGGAAGCCCATCGGGATCATGGGGGCCTCGGGGGGAGACGGCGGGACCGTCCGCTCCCAAATGGCACTGCGCCAGGTGTTCATCCAAACGAACTCCCTCGTCATGGTTCAGCCCGAGTTACGCGTGGCCCAAGCAGGGAAGAAGTTCGATGCTGCCGGCATTCTGGTGGACGCGGAGCTGCGCGAGCGGCTCCGCGCCTTCGTAGCCGCTCTGGTGGTTTGGGCGCAGCTGGTGGGTCGAGCGTAGTCGGGTACAATGTCGCCCGATTCAGTACACTGAGGCGGCGCCGAACGCTACGACCGACGCTCGCCCACAGCGAGGTCAAGGAGGCTCGATCGTGCAATACGACAGGATAGTGCGATCGACTGCCTGGTCGCCCGGTCCCGGATGCCACGGAGGCTGTGGCTTCAAGATGTTCGTCAAGGACGGACGGCTCGTCAAGGTGGAGGGAGACGAGGAGCATCCCTTCAACCACGGCCGGTTGTGCCCCCGGATGCTGGCCCTCACCCAGTACGTGTACCATCCCGAGCGGTTCACCCGACCCCTGAAGAGGGTGGGTGAGCGCGGCGAGGGAACATTCGAGCCCATAAGCTGGGACGAGGCCCTCGACACCGTCGAGGAGCGGTTCAACGCCATCAAAGCGGAGCATGGGGCGGAGGCTGTCCTCTTCGTCCAGGGCACCGGCCGGGATGTCGGCGGTCCTATCTCGTTCCTCTGCTATTCCTTCGGCAGCCCCAACTGGGTGCAACTGGGGCTCGCGGGACATTCCTGCTACACGCCCCGTCTCGGCGCCATGATGGCCGTCCACGGCGACTACGCCGTGTTGGACGCCGGCCAGTTCCTGCCCGACGGCATGTCCGATCCGGAGTACCGTGTCCCCGAGGTGATCGTCGTCTGGGGGCAGAACCCGGCCGTGGGCTGCCCGGACGGGTTCTTCGGCCATTGGGTCGTGGATTGCATGAAGCGCGGCTCCAAGCTGATCGTGGTCGATCCTCGCTGGACCTGGTTCTCGTCTAGGGCGGAGAAGTTCTTGCAGCTGCGCCCGGGGACCGATGCGGCTCTGGCTCTGGGCATGGTGAACGTCATAATCTCCGAGGGGCTCTACGACCGGGAGTTCGTGGAGCGGTGGACCTCCGGGTTCGAGGAGCTCGAGGCGCGGGCGGCCGAGTACCCGCCCGAACGGGTGGCGGACATCACCTGGGTGCCGGCGGAAGACATCGTGGCTGCCGCCCGGATGTACGCGACGGCGAAGCCGGCGGCGGTGCAGTGGGGGGTGCCGGTCGATATGGCGCCTGAGGGCACCACGGTCGCTCAAGCCATCACCTGCCTGTGGGCGCTCACCGGCAATCTGGACGTCCCCGGCGGCAACGTCATCGCCAAGCCCGCGTTCGATGTGACCACCTATCCCTTCTCCACGCAGGAACTGCACGAGATGTACGGGGAGCAGTTCGTCAAGCGCCTCAACGAGAAGCGCATCGGCGCCCAGGAGTTCGACATGCTGCGGAACTTCCGCGGCTGGGCCCAGCCGGACCGCGCTGTGGAGCAGATGCTGAGCGGAGATCCTTACCCCATAAAGGCCTGCTGGATTCAGACCACCAACATGCTGGGCGGCCAGGCGGCCGACACCAAGCTGCACTATCAGGCTCTCAAGAACATGGAGTTCAACGTCGTCGCCGACCTCTTTCCCAACCCCACCACTATGGCGGTTGCCGACCTGATCCTGCCGGTGGCGACCATCGCCGAGAAGGAGACCTTCCGTTCTTGGTGGAGCCCCCTTCAGGTCATGACGCCCGCCATCGAGGTGCCGGAGTGCCGCTCCGACTGGGAGATCAACCTGGAGCTGGCCAGGCGCTTCAATCCCGAGCTGCGCCGGCGCTACCCCAAAGTGAAGGACCTCATAAACGACCGCCTGAAGCCCTCCGGCTTCACCTACGACGAGCTCAAGGAGGGGAACTGGAAGTTCCCCGAGAAGGAAACTCCCTCTCGGCCCTATCGCCGCTACGAGAAAGGCCTCCTGCGCCCCGACGGCCGCCCCGGCTTCCGCACCCCCACGGGCAAGCTCGAGCTGTACTGCACCAGCTTTAGGGATTGGAACCTGGATCCGCTTCCCTCCTACACCGAGCCCCCCGAGAGCGAAGTGCGTACACCCGAGCTGTTCGCGAAATATCCGCTGGTCATGGTGACCGGCCGGAGATCATCGGTGTACTTCCACGCCGAGCATCGGAACATCCCCTGGCTAGGGAGTGCGAACCCCATCCCACCGTGGAGATACATCCTCGGGTGGCCGGCGAGCTGGGCATCGGCGAGGGCGAATGGGTTTACATAGAAAACGATCGGGGACGGATCAGGCGTAAGGCGAAGATCACCCCCACGGTCCATCCGCAGGTGGTCAGCGTCCCCCACGGCTGGTGGCTCCCGGAGACCGAGGGGAAGGAGCCAAACCTGTTCGGCATCTGGGATCTTAACTGCAACCTGCTCGTCCCCATCGGGCCGGGCGCTTCCTCCGGTTACGGCGGCGGGGCCTACAAGACGACCCTCGTGGCCGTGAAGAAGATCGAGGCGGGAGGGGAGTGACATGGGCCGGAAGGGACTGCTGATCGACTACCACTACTGCACCGGCTGCCATTCGTGCGAGGTGGCCTGCAAGCAGGAGAACGGATATCCGGCCGGCCGCTGGGGGATCAAGGTGAACGAGATCGTCCTCGAAACCTTCGACAAGGTGGAAGTCGACTATCTCCCTTTTCCCACGGAGCTGTGCAACCTGTGCGCCGCGAGGACGCAGGCCGGTGAACCGCCGGCCTGCGTCAAGCATTGCCAGGCGGCGTGCATGACCTATGGCGAAGTCAGCGACCTCGCTCTCCTGATGGAGAAGCGGCCCCGGAGCGTCCTGTTCGCGCCCCGATAGGCAGATCCCGCCTCGGGTGCGCCCGGCAAACCGCGCCGAAGCAGGGGCTCACGTAGTATCCTTCGGGACGTCGAACAGACGAAGGGAAGGGCCATGAAGGTGACCATCATCGGCGCGGCCGGTTCGGTCGGCGCGCCCGCCGCGTTCTATATCGCTGCCTTGGGGCTGGCCGATGAGATCGTGATGATCGACATGCGCCAGAACGTGGTGCAGCAGCATGCCATGGACATCAGCACGGCGGTCTCGGCGCTCGATGTGGGGGTGAGGGCCGGCGAGTACGAGGATCTGGACGGCTCGGCAGTGGTGATCAACGCTGCCGGGGTGCCCCAGGGCGTGATCGCCGATCGCATGGAGATGCTTCCCAAGAACATCCCCCTCGTCCGGGACGTCGCGCTCGAGATCAAGCGCCATTGCCCTGCCGCGTTCGTGGTCACGGCCACCAATCCGGTAGACCCCCTCAACTACGCCGCCTGGCGGGCGGGGGGTTTCGACCGCCGTCAGGTCATCGGCTACTCGGTCAACGATTCGTTCCGGTTCCGGGAGATGGTGGCGCGGGCAAAAGGAGTCGAGGTCAGCCGGGTGCAGGCCACGGTGATCGGCGAACACGGCAGCACGCAGGTGCTCCTGTTCAGTTCGGTGCGCATCGACGATCGGCCGGTCTCCTTCAGCGAAGAGGAGAAGCGGGCTATCCGGGCGGAAGTGCCCAACATCTTGAAGCGGTACGAGGAGCTGCAGTCAGGCCGGACCGCCGGCTGGACCAGCGCCATCGGCCTGGCGGCCATCGCGCGCGCCGTCCTCCAAGACACCGGGGAGATCTTCCGCTGCTCGGTGGTGTTGGACGGTGAGTACGGTCGACGGGGGCTCAGCATGTCGGTGCCGGTCAGGTTGGGCGCCGCGGGCGTGCAAGAGATACCGGAGTGGGAGCTGGCCCCGGATGAGCGCGAGGGATTGGAGCGCTCGGCGGACGCTCTGGAAGCCGCGGCTCGGATCGTGGACGAGAACCTGCCGTAAGGGCAGGGGAACCGGTGCGGCCGGCCACGTGGCGCCCGCGCCCCGCCGCCGAAGGGAGATACGAGGCATGACCCAGCGCTTCGAGAAGTTGATGGAACCGGGGATGATCGGGCCCGTCAAGACCCGCAACCGGATCATCAAGACCGCCAACGGCACGTCGTACGTGGAGCCGGACCAGACCTGCGGGCCGCGCATGGTCGCCTACTACGAGCGGTTGGCTCGAGGGGGGGTCGGCTTTCTGGTGGTGGAGTCGTGCGGGGTGGAATACCCGCTGGGGATCCATCACGTCCATTACCGTCCTGACGGCAGCTATGAAGGGGTGCAGCTGCACATGGACGATGACCGATTTATCCCGGGGTTCGCCCGGTTGACCGAGGCTATGCACGAGCTCGGCTGCCCGGTGTCGATCCAGTTCCAGCACTCCGGCCCTTGGAACCCGACCGGCCTCCTCCCGCGGGACATGAAGATCAGGGACATCAAGTGCGCCTCGGCAATGACCGAGGAGGAGCTGCCCGGCCCCGATTTCCTGCCCTGTCGGGCGATGACCAAGGCTGAGGTCGAGGATCAGATCGATCTGTGGGCCTCCGCTGCCGAGCGGGCCTGGAAGGCAGGCTTCGACGCCTGCGAGATCAACCACGGCACAGCCCACCAGGGCAACACGTTCCTGTCGCGCATATGGAACAAACGCGAGGACGAGTACGGCCCCCAATCCTTCGAGAACCGCACCCGTTTTCTCCGCAACATCATCCAGGAGGCCAAGCGGCGCTGCGGACCGAGCTTCGCCGTGCACACGCTGTTCAACATCGTGGAGTACAACCATCCGCAGGCGACCACCATGGAAGAGGGGGCTGAGATGGCCCGGCTGGTGGCCGAAGTGGCCGACGGCATCAACTGCCGGGCGGAACGGTACGGGCATCGCGGCGGGCTCCTGCAGCCAGACCGGCTCTACTATCCGGAGCCGCCCTTCGACCTCCCGCCGGAACTGGATTGGAGCCGAAGGGGCGACGGAGCCATCGTCCCGCTGGTGGAGGCGGTCAAGCGCAAGGGGGTCACCATCCCGGTGTGGACCGCCTGCCGGATCGACGCCGAGATGGGAGAAGAATACCTGCGGAAGGGCAGTCTCGATTTCGTGGGGATGACGCGGCGCCTCCTTGCCGATCCGGAATATCCCAACAAGGTGCGGGAGGGACGGCTCGACGACGTCCGCACCTGCCTGGGCTGCCTGCACTGCTTCGACATGCGTAACAAGAACAAGAAGCTGGAATGCCGGGTCAACGCCACCCTGGGCCGGGAGATCATGCCCGAATACCAGTCGAAGCCGGCGGAGCCCCGGAAGAAAGTGATGGTCGTCGGTGGCGGGCCTTCGGGCATGGAAGCGGCGCGAGTGGCGGCCGAGCGAGGTCACGAGGTCGTGCTCTACGAGAAAGCGCCCCGGTTGGGCGGATTGGTCCCCCTGGCCGCTATGGTTAAGGACTGCGAGACCCCGGAGCTGGGCGAGTTCGTGGGCTACCAGGAGAGGGAGCTGCGCAAGAACAAAGTGGCGGTGCATCGGGGCACGGCGGTCACCCCCGAGATAGTGCGGAGGGAAAAGCCCGACGCCCTGGTGATCGCCGCCGGGGCGGTACACAGCGACTTCGACCTGCCGGGCGCGGGGCGGAGTAGCGTGATACGCACCGAGAAGTTGTACGCCATGATGGACTTCTTTCTGAAGTTCTTCAGCTCCGGGCTGCTCCAGAAGCTCACCCACCTGTGGATGCCGGTGGGCAAAACCGTCGTGGTCATGGGGGGGACCCTGCACGGCTGCGAGTTGGCCGAGTTCCTGGTGAAGCGGCACCGGAGCGTGATCATCGCCCACAACGGCCCGGCGTCGGAGCTGGGCAACGAGATGGGTACCGACGACCTGGCAAACCTCTGGCCGTGGTTCAAGCAGAAGCACGTCTCGCTCTGGCCCGACGTGGAGTACCGGGAGATCGTGGGCGGAGGCTTGAAGGTACAGCAACTCGACAAGCGCATGTACGTCCTCAAGGGTAAGAACGTCATCAACACCCAGGATTGGGCGCCCAATACGGCGCTCGTCGAGCAACTGTCGCCGCTGGTGGCCGAGACTCATGTAGCCGGCAGCTGCCGGGAACCGGGACTGATGGCAGAGGCGGTCCGCGAAGGCGTTCTGGCCGGCTGCGCCGTCTGATCAGGAAGGGCGGAAGCGGGATGTTCCAAATACTGGAAGGCGTCACACCCTATCGGGAAGACGACGCCGAGGAATACGCGAAGCGAAGGTGGTGGAGCGGGCTGACGTTCGGCGATCTGCTGGATCGGGCGGCGGACATCCATCCGTGCAAGGAAGCGTTCGTCGACACGGAGAACCGACTTACCTATGCTCGGGCGCGTGAGAATGCCGATCGGCTGGCCATCGGCCTGATGGGGCTGGGTATCAAGCCGCTGGACCGCGTGATGCTTCAGTTGCCGAACTGGAGCGAGTTCGTGTCCGCCTACTTCGCATGCCAGAAGATCGGCGCCATCACCCTGATGCTGATCGACCGTTACCGTCAGCACGAGATCGAGCGGCTGGCCGAGATCGCCGGAGCCACTGCCTGGATCGTGCCGCTGCGGTACGGCAAAACTGATTTCCTGCCTATCATCCAAGATGTGCGGCGGCAGTGCCCGCAGATCGCCCGCGTCATCACGGTCCGCGGGGAGGTCGACCAGCCGGGCTTCTGGAGTCTCGAACGGCTGATCGCGGAGAGCGAGCTTACCGACGAGAACCTGGCCCGCTTGGCCGAGCGGAGCCCGGATCCGAATCAGGTGGCTCACATGGGCCCCACAGGCGGGACGACCGGGGAGCCTAAGATCGTGCCCCGCACCCATAACAGTCTCGGCTGCGCCGTCGAGTATTGCTCCAAATCCTGGGATCAGCACTGCGAGGATGTCAACTTGATCGTGGGCTCGATCGGCCACGATCTGTCTTTCACAAAGGGGTTCATAGGCAGCGTCATGACGCTCGGCAAGCTCGTGATGCTCGACTCGACGGATATGCGCACCATCTGCGAAACGATCGAACGCGAGCGGGTCACCTCGGTCATCTGGGTGCCCACGTTGGCGCAACGCATGCTGCAGTTCGAGGGCATCGACACGTTCGATCTGAGCAGTCTGCGGAAGATGCACAGTGCGGGAGGGGCCGCATATCCGGAGTTGGTGCGGGAGGTGTTCGGCAGGCTCGAGATGAGGTTCCACAACGGCTATGGCGCCACTGAGGGCATGACCTGTATCACCTGCGCAGAGGACGATATCGAGACGGTCTGCTGTACTGTGGGCAGACCGACGTGTCCGCGCGACATCTACAAGGTGGTCGATCTGGACGGCAACGCTCTTCCGCCGAACACGCCCGGCGAACTGCTGGTCAAGGGCCCCTCGGTGTTCAGCGGCTACTACAAGAATCCCGAGGAGAATGCCAAGGTCTTCGACAAGGACGGATTCTTCAAGACAGGGGATCTCGCCACGATCGACGAGAACGGCTACATCACCCTCACCGGTCGCCTAAAGGAGATGATCAACCGCGGCGGAGAGAGCATAAGCGCCACGATGATCGAACGACTCATCTGTAGCCATCCGGATGTTGCCGTCGCGGCCGTGATCGCCATGCCGGATCCGGTCATGGGAGAACGCGTCTGCGCCTACATCGAACCTATGCCGGGCGCTCGGCCGACCTTCGAGGGGATCATTGCGTTTCTGCGCGATCAGAAAGCCTCCGTACAGGAGCTCCCGGAGCGCATCGAATTCATCGACGCCATGCCGTTCACAGGCGTCAACAAGCTCAACAAGCACGTTCTGCGCGAGGATATCCTAAGGAAGCTCGAGGCCAAGACCCTTGCCCGGGAGGCACCACAAAGGTAGCGCGTTTCCGGAGAGGCGTTGCCGGGCTCGGTCCGTTGCTATCACAAAGGAGCGACATGTCAGCGAAAGAGATCCGACTCCACGGCCGCGGAGGCCAGGGAGCTGTACTGGCGGCGAGGATGCTGGCTTCAGCGCTCGCCGCCGAGGGCAAGTGCGTCGCCAGCTTCCCCATGTATGGATTTGAACGACGGGGGATGCCGGTCGTCGCCTTCACTCGCTTCGATGACCAGCCTATCCGCGAGAAGACTCAGATCTACACTCCTGACTGCCTGGTGGTCGTGGACCCGACCCTCCTGGGTCTCAAGAACCTCTTCGACGGGCTGAAACCCGAGGGAGTGCTGATTCTTAACAGTGCCAAGCCCCTGGAAAAGCAGCCGCATCCAAACCTGAAGAATGCGGGCATCGTCAATGCGACCCAGATCGCGCTCTGCGAGATCGGCCGGGACATCCCCAACACCTGCCTGATCGGCGCGTTGGCCAAGGTCACAGGCTGGGTGGGATTGGAGTCGGTTCTGCAAGGACTGGGGGACTACCTGGAGGGTGACATGCTCAAGAGGAACATCCGCAACGCCGAGCGCGGATATCACGAAGTGGAGGTGACGACATGGTAGGCGAAGTGCACGAAGAGCTCTTCGAGACCGAGGCCAGTTGGTCCGATGCCGGCGCCGAGCTGCTGTGCCTCCACACGGGAGACTGGCGCACGGTAAGGCCGGTCTTCGACAAGGAGAAGTGCAACGCCTGCGGGTTCTGTTACATATACTGTCCGCCCCAGTGCGTCGTCGACGACGAGGATGGGATCCACTACCAGGCCGATCTCGACTACTGCAAGGGATGCGGCGTGTGCGCCCGGGAGTGCCCCAAAGGGGCGATAATCATGGCCCCCGAAGGAGACTACGCTGATGACTGTCATGTTGGATAAGCAGACGAAGGTGATCACGGGCAACGGGGCCGCGGCATATGCCGCCATGCTCTGCCGGCCCGACGTGGTGGCCGCGTACCCCATCACCCCCCAGAGCGAGGTGATCGAGCAGTTGGCGAAGTTCCATGCCGACGGACTGCTGGATTGCCAGTACGTGACCGTCGAAGGTGAGAACTCGGCACAGAACGTGGTATGCGCGGCCACCATGGCCGGCGGACGGGCGTTTACGGCCACCTCGTCCTACGGACTGGTCTACATGTACGACGCCATGTTCAACACGGCGGGATACCGAGCACCCGTGGTAATGATCAACGTGAACCGGGAGCCGCCCGGGATCCACGCGGTCTGCTCGGGGCAGCAGGACATGATCTCCGTGCGGGACACGGGCTGGGTCCAACTGATCGTGGAGGATTGCCAGGAGATACTCGACACAACGATCATGGCTTTCCGGCTGGCCGAGGATCACGACATCCAGTTGCCGGTGATAGTCAACTACGACGGCTACTATCTCTCGTTCCTGGCGGAGTCGGTGGAGATCCCGGGCCTCGCCGAGGTGGACGCCTATCTGGAGGTACTGAAGAGCCAGCCGCCCAGGCCGCGGCTGATTCCCGGCGAGCCCCTGGGATGCGGGAGCCACGGCATCGGCGCCGGGTACGTGGAGCTGCGCAAGAAGCACATGGCCGCCATGGAGCGGGTGAAGGACAAGATCGAAGAGATCGATCAGGGATTCCACGAGGCCTTCGGTCGTAGCTATGGCGGTCAGATCGAGGAGTACCGCACGGAGGATGCCGACATCGTGCTGGTCACCAGCGGCAGCGCCGTGGGAACGGCCCGCACGATGATCGATGCCAAGCGCGAAGAGGGCATCAAAGTAGGCCTGGTGAAACTGCGGCTGTATCGTCCCTTCCCGGTGGAGCGGCTCAGTCGGGCACTCAAAGGCAGGAAAGCCATCGGCGTCCTCGACCGCAGCATCTGCTTCGGCTGGGACTGCGGACCCCTGTACATGGAGACCCGCGCCCTCACGCCCCAGATCGGGATCGTGCCCATGTTGAGCTTCATCGACGGCCTGGCCAACATGGATATCACCCAGGAGCACATCGGCCGCATGATCGATGATATCAACGGGGCGTCCCAGGGGCTGCCCTACCAGGAAGTGACGTGGTTACCATGACGCAAGTGAGGGCGTGATATGGCCGAGCAACGAAAGAGACAGCCCAAAGTCTGCGACTACTATCAGGGCGAGGACCAGTTCTCACCCGGGGTCGCCTTCTGCGCGGGATGCACGCTCGAGCTGAACCTGAGGTTCGTCTCCCGAGTTCTGGGAAAAGACATCATCTTCGTGGGCACTCCATCGTGCTCTGCGCCGGTCCTGCACGGGCAGAACGTCGGCGCGTGGCACAGGCACGCCTACTACGCCTGCACCATGACGGGGGTGGCCTCCAGTGCTTCCGGGCTCACCCGCTACTACGAGCAGGCCGGGATCGAGGCCACCGTGGTCTGCCACACGGGGGACGGCTGTGCCCAGGACGTCGGCTTTCAGACCCTGAGCGGAGCCGCCGAGCGCAACGAGAAGATGATCTATGTCTGCTACGACAACGAAGGCTACATGAACACCGGCATCCAACAGAGCAGCGCCACTCCGTACGGCGC
>JAZDLO010000223.1:0-3688 GCA_043801935.1 bacterium | reverse complement strand
GACGGCGGTCCGCTCGCCCACGGACACCTCTCTCCCCAGCTTCACATCGCGCAGGAATCGCAACCCGTAGTGGAAGCCCTCGATCTCCTCCACCTCGCCGGGTATCCCTATGCGCTGGCTGCGCTGGGCTCCGGCCGCGATGAAGACGGCGTGGTAGCCGTTCTGCCTGAGGTCGTCCAAAGTGAGGTTGACGTTGATGGGCGTGTTGTACTCGATGGACACTCCGCAGCCGGCGATGTAGTCGACCTCGCGCTGGATGACCGCTTCGGGCAGCCGGAACTCCGGCAGCGCGACCGCCAACATGCCGCCCGCGACGGGCAGCGCCTCGAATACCGTGACGGGGTAGCCCATCGTGGCGAGGAAGTAGGCGCAGGAGAGACCGGTGGGGCCGGCTCCCACCACCGCCACCTTCTCGTCCTTCGTCTTCGGGAAGGGCTTGGGATCCACGGAGTCGTGCTCGAAGCACCAGTCGGCCGCGAAACGCTTGAGCGACCGGATGGCCACGGGCTCGTCGAGCTCCCCCCGCCGGCAGCGGCTCTCGCAAGGGTGGTGGCAGATACGGCCGCAGATGGAGGGGAAAGGGTTGCGTTCCCTGATGGTCGCAACCGCGCCGTCGTTGTCGCCCGCTGCGATCTGGGCGAGGTATTTGGGGACGTTCACCCCCGCGGGGCAGGTGTGCTGGCACGGGGAGATCATCAAGGCGTCACAGACCGCCGCCGGGCAGTGCTTCTCCTTGATGTGGGCCTCGTACTCGTCGCGGAAGTAGGTGAGAGTGGAGATCACCGGGTTGGGCGCCGTCTGCCCCAACCCGCAGAGGGAGCATTCCTTAACCACCCGGGCGACGGCCAGGAGCGTGTCGAGATCCTCGTCGCGGCCCTCGCCCTCGGTGATCCTCGTTAGGATCTGCAGCATCTGTCTCGTCCCCAAGCGGCAGGCCGTGCACTTGCCGCACGACTCGGTCTGGGTGAAGCTCAGGAAGTAGCGGGCTATGTCGACCATACAGGCGGTCTCATCCATCACGACCATCCCGCCGGAGCCCATGATCGAGCCGATCCCACTGAGCGACTCGTAGTCGACGGGAAGGTCGACAAAACGGGCCGGGATGCACCCCCCTGAGGGCCCACCGGTCTGGACCGCCTTGAGCCGTCTGCCGCGGGGGATGCCGCCGCCAATGTCGAACACGATGGTCGAGAGCGGAGTGCCCATGGCGACTTCCACGAGACCGCTGTTGGCGATCTTGCCCGTGAGGGCGAAGACGGTCGTTCCCTTGCTCTTCTCTGTGCCGATGCTCGCGAACCAGTCCGCGCCCCGCTCGATGATGTGGGGCACCGACGAGAGAGTCTTGACGTTGTTTATGATGGTCGGCTTGCCGTCCAGGCCGGATTGGGCGGGGAACGGGGGACGCGGCCGCGGCATGCCCCGCCGGCTCTCGATGGAGGCGAGGAGCGCGGTCTCCTCGCCGCAGACGAATGCGCCGGCTCCTTCCTTGACGCGCACGGAGAAGTCGAACCCCGAACCGAAGATGTCGGCGCCAAGCATGCCGTGCTCTTCTGACTGCGACACCGCGGTCCGTAGGCGCCTGACGGCCAGCGGGTACTCCGCCCGTACGTAGACATAGCCCACAGCCGCACCTATGGCGTAGCCGGCGATGGTCAATCCCTCGATGACGCTGTGTGGGGCCGCCTCCAGGATGGAGCGGTCCATGAACGCCCCCGGGTCGCCCTCGTCGGCGTTGCAGACGGCGTATTTCACCGAGCCCGGCGCGTCGCGGCAGAACTGCCACTTGCGTCCGGTGGGGAAGCCGGCGCCCCCACGCCCCCGGAGACCCGCCCTGGTAATCTCGTCGATTACGTCCTGCTGGGTCATCTCGAGCAGGGCCTTCTTGAGCGCACCGTAGCCACCCCGCTCCCGGTAGTCGCCGATCCGTTCGGGGTTGATGTGCCCGCAGTGTCGGAGGATGATCCGCTCCTGTCCCTTGTAGAAGGGTATCTCGCGGTAGGAGGGGATAACCTCTCCGGTCACGGGGTTTCGATAGAAAAGACGTTCGACCGGGGTGCCCCGCAGGATGTGCGACTCCACGATCTCGGCTGCGTCCTCGGCCTCGACGCCGAGGTAGAACACGCCGTCGGGCTCTACGACCACGCTTGGCCCTCGCCCGCAGAGACCGTGGCCGTGACAACCGGTGAAGTCGACGTGGACGTTGGCCCAATCCCGGCGTTCGACCTCCGCCGCCAGGGCCTGGCGGACGGAGGCGGCTCCCAGTGAAAGACAGGGGGTCTCGTGGCAGACGAGTATGGTGCGCTGCTGGCCCATCTCAACCCTCACCCTTTCCGTCACCGAGCAGATGGGCGACCTTCTTCGGGTTCAGCAGTCCGTAGGTTGTCCTTCCTATGGTCATATTGGGCGCCAGGGCGCAGACGCCGATGCAGGCCACGGTCTCGAGGGTATACTCCAGATCGAGTGTGGTCTCGCCCTCCTCCACGCCCAGACGTTGCCTAACCAGCCTGAGGATCGTCTTGGCTCCACGTACGTGACAGGCCGTTCCCCGGCACACCGTCACGATCTGCTTCCCCCGTGGCTCCGTGTGGAGCTGGGAGTAGAAGCTGATGACACCCTGGGCTTGAGCCGGGAACAGCCCCATGGCGTCGGCCACGGGCTGGATCGCTTCCGGCGGGATGTAGCCGAAGGTGCCCTGGAGGTCTTGGAGTAGTGGGATCAGGGCCCATCGTTGGCCCCGGTATCGGGCGATGACTTCGGCTATCTCGGCGGGATCCGGCGACGGTCGCAGCGGCGGTTCAGCCATGGGGATGTCTCCTTTCCAGGCGCACCGCGCAGTGCCCCAGCGCCGGGGTTTTCGACTTTGCGTCCACAATTGCGGGGAACAGCCCGTTGACCCGGCCATCGGGAAAAGCGAGCGGTGCGAAGAGAATCCCGGCGGGCTGAGCGTCGGTCACTTTCGCCACCGCGTCCAGGGCGCCCGTTGCCGATACCACCCGCACCTCCTCGCCGTCGCTGATCTCCAGCCGCCGGGCGTCCGACACGGCGACCTCCAGGTACGACTCCGGCGCGAACCGCTGCAACCAGGATGATCTCGAGGTGCGGGAGCCGGTGCCGAACGCGTAGAGCTGGGCGCCGGTGAGCAGGGTCAGAGGGTATTCGTCGGTGGGTCCCTCCTCGGGCACGTAGTCGACGGGCCAGAACCGGCCGAAAGTGCTGGGGAACAGTCGTTCGTACAGGCGGCGCCTCGACCAGGGCTGGCCGTCGCGGTGAGCGGGTGCCCCGTCGCCTCCCTCACCGACAGCTTCGTAGAAGGGGACCAGCTCCACGATCTCCCGTTCGATGTCGCTCAGCGTCTCGAAGGGGAGGGGCGAGCCCATCGCCGCAGCCAGAGCCAGCATGATCTCCCAGTCGGGACGGCTGTCGCCGAGAGGCCGGAGCGCCTGTCGGACCGCCTGCACCCGTCCCTCGAAGTTGGTGAAGGTGCCGTCCTTCTCGGCGAAGCTGGCCGCTGGCAGGACCACCGAGGCCAGGGCGGCCGTCTCCGTGGGGAAGATGTCCTGCACCAGGAGGAAATCGAGCGTGGTTAACCCGTGCTCGACGGCGGCGGAATCGGGGAAGCTTGCGACGGGGTTCTCCCCGACGATGTACATGCCCTTGACGTGCCCCGCCGCGGCTTCCGCCATCATCT
>JAZDLO010000119.1:0-5869 GCA_043801935.1 bacterium | reverse complement strand
CCCCTTGTTGATGGAGCGCCAGACGCTCGATGCGTTTCATGGCGACCTGGCACACAAGCAGGTAGGGGGCTGCCACTGGCGGGACGGCGAACGTGAGTGAGCACCGCCCGTATGGCAGGGGATCGACCCGATGGCTCGTGGCGCTCAGGCCGAAGACCTTCCAGGACCAATAGTATCCGGGTCGAAACACCGTGACCACAAAGGGAGCCCAGATGCCGAGCAACGTTCTTACGCGACCGCGGGAACCCCTACGGATGAATCGGTCGGGGCAGTCGACCTCAAGGATGGAGGGACCCTACTCCACCCAACGCGAGGTATCGACCAGCAGATCCCACACGTTAGAGCCTGGAGCATTGACGATCCTATGCACTTCCAGATCCGTAAGGTGCATGGCGTCCCTCGCACGGGGTGTCTGGGCCCGGAGCCTTGTACGCTTCCATACTAGCGCTGGTCGCGTAGCGCCGTCGAAGGCCGAACTCGGAATCCACCGACTGGTGGGCACCGACCCGCCGCTCGCGCTAATCTGAAGGTCTCCGCAGCAAGGGAGGACTGATGACGAAAGACCCGGAGAGTGCCTGGCCTACCTATGACGAGGGAGTGACCGTGACGTCGATCCACGAACTCCGCGCCGGTGATCCGAAGCGCCTGCTCCTCTTCACCGGTTTCCTCGGCTCGGGCAAGACGACCCTGATCCTGGCTCTTGCCAAGGGGGCGGCGGGGTCGGGCCTCCGCATCTGCGTCATCGTAAACGAGGTGGGTGAGGTGGGCATCGACGGCGAAGTGCTGCGCGTCGGCGATCTGGAGGTTCGTGAGATCACAGCCGGCTGTATCTGCTGCCAGATCGGGGTGGATCTGGTCAGGACCCTGACCGAACTGGACGAGCTCTTCCGCCCCGATCTGGTCGTAGTGGAGGCTTCGGGGATCGCCACACCGGCGGGGGTCCTTGAGGCGCTCGAATACTATCCGGGCCGGAGCACACTCGAGATCGAGACCATCACAGTCGTGGACCCCACACGTTTCGAAGCGCTGTACGAGGTGCTCACCCCGCTCATCGAGTCTCAGATCACTGGGGCCGACCGGGTGGTGATCACCAAGTGTGACGAGGCAACCGCCTCCGAGGTGGAGGAGGCGGAGCGGGTGGTCCGCGAGCTGGCTTCGTCGGCCCCGCTTCACGTGGTGAACGCCACCCAGGAGGAGACGCTGGCTTCGCTGTTGGCCGTGCTCCGCCCGCCGGCGGTCCGACCGTGAGCACGGAGCCCCCGGGTCATGGGGCCCCCCCGAACGCGGTGCCGGGCTCCGCGGAGCGCCTCGAGCCGTACGGCGCGCGGGTGCTTCTCAGCCCGGAGGATCAGAGCCTCGACCCGTCCGGGTTCCTGAAGACCTTCCTCGAAGATGTGGCTGTTGCATGCGTGGATGCGGGAGCCTCGGTCGTCGGGCATCTCAAGTGTTTCTTGCGCACCGGGGACGGGCACCTTCGCTGTAACCTGACCTCCGTGAAAGCAGGAGCCCGCTGTGAGGGCGAGGGTGAGCGACTTCTTCCGGCCGGCAGCGAGGCTGAGCTGGGACTCGCGGTGCTCGTGTACGGCCTGCCGGCGGCCACCATCGACGGGCTTGTGGGGGATGCTCTAGATAAGCTACTCTCCCCGGCGGGAGTCTACTGGACCAAGGACGCATCGTTCCAAGGAAGCGAGGAAGGTGGCTGGATGGAATCCACCAAGGGGAGCCCCTTGATTGGAAACAGTACTGGGGAGAGACATGGGTGAGCTGAAGACGGAGTTCCTCTACAAGGCACACATCGATGTGGAGGGCTTCTATGAAGTGGGGGAGACCTTCCGCGGCAAACGGACAATCGTGCGCGTCAGGGGTGGATGGTTCGAGGGCCCCAAGCTGAAGGGAGACATCCTGCCCGGGACCGGCGACTGGTTCCTGGTCCGCCCAGGCGGCGTGGCCGAGGGCGACGTGCGCGATACCTATCGCACGCACGATGGGCAAGTGATCTACGTCAGCTACCGAGGCATCCTCAACATCTCCCCCCAGATCTGGGAGCGTCTGGGCAGGGGCGAGGACGTCGACCCGTCTGAGTACTACTTGCGGGGGCAACCCATGTTCGAGACCGCGGTGGACACCCCCTACAGCTGGCTGAACAACATACTGGCCGTGGGAGTGGGCACGCAGAGAGCCATGGGTGTCGACTATGAGGTCTTCCAGGTTCTATAGCCGCATTACCGACACCTTGCACCGCCCATCACACCCCATAGACTTGGAAGGCGCGGCAGACCTCATCAACAGAGCTCTGGCCAGCGGCAAGCCTGCTCTGAACGAGTGGGAGTCCAAGGCTTTGCTCGCAGCCTACGGCATTCCGTTACCGGCAGGCGCTTTGGTGAAGAGCGGAGCCGAAGCCGCCGAAGCCGCCGCGCGGCTGGGAGGCAAGCTGGCCATGAAGGCCGTGGGCAGCGACGTCCATCACAAGACCGAACTCGGTATGGTGATGTTGGGGCTCAGCGGCCCGGACGCGGCGGCCGAGACGTACCGGTTGCTGGAACAGCGGGCCGGGGGCGCGCTCGAGGGCGTGCTGGTGGAGCAGATGATCGCGAGCAGCCGCGAACTCCTGGTGGGTATGAAGCGCGATCCCCTGTTCGGCCCGGTAGTGGCCTTCGGCCTTGGCGGCGTGTTGACCGAGGCTCTCGACGACGTGGCCCTGGCCCTGGCGCCCCTGAGCGACGCCGACGCGGGCGAGTTGCCCGAACTGATCCGCGCCAAGCGGCTGCTGGGTGCGTTCCGCGGCCATCCGCCGGTAGATCGGGCGGCCCTTGCGCAGGTCGTGCAGGCTATCGGACAGATCGCTCTCGACCACCCCCAGATCGCCGAGATAGATGTGAACCCGCTGCTCATCGAGGGCGACCGGCCCGTGGCCGTCGACGCCCTGATCATCTTGTCGGCGGATGTCCCGCGCCATCGGGAGCCGCTCGCGTTCCAGCCCGACGTGCGCGCTGTGCTTTCCCCCAGGTCGGTGGCGATCGTGGGCGCGTCGGAGGACGTGTCGAAGTGGGGAGGATCCGCCCTGCGCAATATCCTTGACGGCGGCTACACGGGCAAGATCTATCCGGTGAACCCCCGCGGGGGGGTCTTCTTCGGTCTGCCGGCGTACACGAGTCTGGACGAGCTGCCCGAAGCGCCTGACTTGGCCCTGCTGGCCGTCGGCGGTCGGCAGGTCGGCAGCCTGTTGGAGCAGTGCGGCCACCGGGGCATACCGGCGGCCGTCGCTATCGCCGCGGGATTCTCGGAGACCGGGGCGCAAGGCGCGGAGGCCGAGCGCGAGATCGCCCGGATCGCTACGGACGCGCGGGTGACCCTCATCGGACCCAACTGTATGGGGATCATCTCGAACGAACGACAACTGCATGCTACCGGCTTCATCGTGCTGCATCCGCCCAAGGGCAAACTGAGCTTCGTCTCCCAATCGGGCAACATCGGCACTCAGATCGTGAATTCCTGCGAACGCCGCGGGATCGGGATCGACAAGTTCGTCAGCGTCGGCAACGAGGCCCAAGTGAGCGCTCTCGACGTGACCGACTACCTGCGCGAGGACCCGTGTACGACGAGCATCATGGTGTACCTCGAGGGCATCGACGACGGCGAGCGTTTTCTCGAAGTGATGAGGCGCACCACGCCGGTCAAGCCGGTGGTGGTGCTGCGCGGCGGTCTTACCGAGTTGGGCAGCAAAGCGGCGGCGTCACACACGGGAGCAATGGCGGGCTCTGCCGCCGTGTTCCAAGCGGCGGCGCGGCAGGCTCGCGTGGTGACCTGCACCACCACCCAAGATGTGGTGGACCTCGGCGCCTGCCTCGCCTATCTGCCGCTGCCGAGGGGGCGGCGGGTGGCGGTGGTCACTAACGGGGGCGGGGCCGGCGTCCTGGCCGCGGACGAAGTGGCCCGTAACGGGCTGGTGTTGGCCGAGCTTCCCGCCGAGTTGCTGGCGGCGCTCGATGAGATCCTGCCTCCGTTCTGGAGTCGGCGCAATCCCCTGGACATGGTCGCGTCTGCCGGCGGCGATGTCGGTCCGCGCGTGCTGAAGCTCGTGGCCGAATGCGAGGCGGTGGACGCGCTCATCGTCTTGTCGGTGCTGGGGGTGCCGAACACCGGGGACGACGTACGGCCCACCTGCGACGACGGCGAATACGATGGATTCAGCGCCTGGGAGACCACTTTCGTGAAGCAGGTCTCGGAGCTCATGGAAACGAGCGGCAAGCCCATCATCAACGTGCCCGATACCCCCATCCGCGGCGCGCTCTTCGACTGTGGCGGGCGCTACGCCCCCCTGGTCCTCTCGTCGCCTCAGGCGGCGGTCCGGGCTCTCGATAGGATGGAATGGTATGGTGCCTTTCGGCGCAGAACGCAAACCCTTTGACTCCAGTGGAGGGGATATGACACCTCAGGTTGAGACAGTGGAAAAGATAGAGATGCTCTCCGGGAACGAGGCCATCGCTCGGGGCGCCTGGGAGGCCGGCGTCAAGCTTGCCGCCGCCTATCCGGGCACGCCGAGTACCGAGATCCTGGAGGAGCTCGCCAAGTACGACGACGTCTACTCGGAATGGTCGCCGAACGAGAAAGTGGCCATGGAAGTAGGGATAGGCGCCTCGATGGCCGGCGCCCGGGCCCTGGTGTGCATGAAGCACGTGGGCCTGAACGTCGCCGCCGATCCGTTCTTCTCCGCCTCCTACGTTGGCGTGGAAGGTGGGTTGGTGGTGGTATCGGCGGACGATCCGGGCATGCACAGCTCCCAGGACGAGCAGGATAACCGCACCTTCGCTAAGTTCGCCCGGGTCCCGCTCCTGGAGCCTTCGGACAGTGCCGAAGCCAAGGACTTCGTGACCGCCGCATTCGAGCTGAGCGAGCGCTTCGACACTCCAGTCTTGTTCCGTACCACCACGCGCACCTCCCACTCCAAGAGCATAGTCGAGCTGGGAGAACGGACGGCGACGGAACCCGTTGTCAAACTGAAGAGGAACTTCCCCAAATACACCATGCTGCCGGCCAACGCCGTGGCCCGGCACCCCATCATCGAGCAGCGGGTGCGCGACCTGGCCGAGTATGCCGAGGCCTGCCCGTTCAACCGGATAGAGATGGGCGATCCGCGCGTGGGTATCATCACCTCGGGCTCCGCCTACGGCTACGCCCGCGAGGCCTTCCCCGAAGCCAGCTACCTCAAGTTGGGGCTCGTCTACCCGCTGCCGGCCAAGCTCATCGCCGAGTTTCGGTCCAAGGTAGAGAGGCTCTTTGTGGTGGAGGAGCTCGATCCCTTCCTCGAGGAGAACATCCGGCTCATGGGCATCAAGATCGACGGGGGAAAGGAGCTGAACACGCTCCTGGGTGAGATCGGCCCCGGCATGATCGCCCGCAACCTGGATGCTGCAGGGGTGCCGGGAGTCGACCCAGCCATGCTGGTCGTGCCCCGGCCGGCCGCGACCGACCTGCCCGCCCGCCCGCCGACGCTGTGCCCCGGCTGCTCCCATCGCGGTATCTTCACGGTGCTCAAGAAGTTGCGGGTCTTCGTCAGCGGCGACATCGGCTGCTACACACTTGGCGCCCTTCCCCCGTTCAACTCGGTGCATTCCAGCACCTGCATGGGCGCCAGCATCAGCATGGCCCACGGCATGAGCAAGGTGATGGATCCCCCGCCAGAAGGGGTGGCGCCTGATTTGCGCAACAAGCCCATCGGCATCATCGGGGATAGCACCTTCTTCCACTCCGGGGTCACCTCCCTCATGGACGTGGCCTACAACGGCGGCAACACGCTCAACATCATCGTCGACAACAGCACCACGGCCATGACCGGCGGCCAGCAGAACCCGGGCACCGGCAAGACCCT
>JAZDLO010000088.1:0-5698 GCA_043801935.1 bacterium | reverse complement strand
CCTTCCACGATCCGCTCAAGGAGGTCGCGCTCGAGACGCTCCGGCTGCTCGGAGTGCCGGCCCAGGCCTACGGCGCGTAGGTCAGCACGCGGCGCGGCGCCGCGCCGGAAACCCCCGACCTATTCCGCGGAAAGTAGGTTCCAATTCGTGCGAGGGGGCCCGTCGTCTCCAAATGCCTGCTCCGACCAATCATCACCACATTGAACGTTCATAAATGTGGGCGTCGAGTAAGACCCGCCTGACTTGAGTTCCAACTGAGGTCCACAAATAGTGCCGCCAGCAACACACACTTCTGTGCACGGAGAGTTTGCCACGACAGTGACTGCATACTTCACCTTACAATAAGAATACATGCATGGCGGGTTCAATTGCCCACAGCCTGTCTGGCCTCCCTGCGTCGCCCAACTGGATACAGTGACTGTGAGACAGCCCACGGTGCCTGTGCTGTCATGCCCCGCAGACGATATGCCACATCCCGTGCACTGCCCACTCCATGCGACGCCGAGACTTAGCGCTGCCCAGGACAAGGCGACGGAAACCCCAAAGACGAATACTGGCGCAATTCTGCTATGCTTCATTTGTTATACCTCTCCCGCTCGCTACTCAATTGCGTGACTGCGTACTCCAAAAACCTGTGGCACCAAACATATTCTCTTGAACTGGTGCAGCCAACCACGTCTGCGCGAGTCTCACGGCCCTTTCTCACCACTGTCCCGACGTTCGGCCGACGCACAGCCTCTCACCTGACCGATAGTGTACGTATCCGGTTTCTCACAGAACTGACCGGAAACTCGACAGCTTCACGGTGTACAGCCAACCGCGCATCGTATTCGGGGACGTCTCCTGGTCGAAGGAGGACATACCTGTCCTCGCCATTGACTTTCACGAGTCCGACGATCTCTCCGGGGCCAGGGGACGGAATTCTGACTCGGTTCTGCCCCACAGCGTATCCCGGCTCGCCTGGCTGGATTGCGCGCGTCTCTAGGAAAACCCCTCTAGCCGCAATAGTGTTCAGTGCTGGCTGAAAAGCCGTATTGAGATCGTTGTACGCAAGCTCAAGTTGCTCCATATATGGGTCAAGCAACTCTCTCTGTATCGCGTCAATCTGGTCCTCTCGGAGGAACTTATCATGTGGATTGATTACTCGCCGCAGGTGTGGATCAGCCAACATTCCTCGCAATCCAGATCGTTGGATGATCTGACTCTGAATCTCGCCACCATCACTAGCTGGAATGCGGTACGGCTCCGGCTCTCCAGTGAGCTGCGGAGTGCCCGATTCTTCCTGTTGTGCGCTGGCGATAGTGTCTCGCGTAATTCCCGGATCAGGAACAATAACGGGAATGGTTCCCGTCCCCCTTGATTCGGATGAAGAGCCTTGTGAGATATCGCTAGGAAGCGGCCCAACTGGGTCCTCATGTTCATGCCGAGACTGCAGGACAAGCCAGACGATCGACGTCAGCACTGCTCCCCCGGCAGCGATACCAACCAGTATTCTATTAGTCACTTATGCTCCGCATTCCCATCTGGGTCGGGACTTCTGCTCGAGTCATCACGCGTCGGATTGAGACGTGCCGCGGCATTGACTCGACACGTGTAGAGGAATCACACGGAACGGAGAGACGAGATCGCAGTGATGTAGGTGCGGCCCTGTAGCTCCGCGCTGACCGGTATAGTACGGTCGGGCGCAGGAGGTCCAGCGGGGACTCGGTGCGAACAGCGGTCATCTGGAGTTCTTCCTTGCTTCCGGATGTAGCCGGATCCCTCTTGAAAGCCCCTATCTGCAGCAGCGCAGTTCAGAGATACAGTTGTATGACTATACGTATGGCATCTCCGGTTGTCAAGACATGGGTTGGCCTTGCCCTCATCAATTCCGGAGCCTCTGCAGGAGACAAGCATTTCCGGCTCTCCTGACGTGAAACGACGGGGCTGATCTGGCGCTGTCGGCGTCCTCGCGTTGCCCCACAAGTCGCGATGGCCAGCGGGGATCGGTCGGATTCGCCCGTCGAATTCCTGGCCAGCTCCTGGTGCTCTCAACGTGAGTCAGCGCCGCGCACGGGGAACGTCGGATCGCGACTTGAAAGCGGCGCACGAACCGTCCACGATCCTGAGTGTCATACATCATTTCAGGAGGCAACGGTCCATGCGCGCGCCCGCTCCATTCTTCCGATTTCTTCTGCGTCTGCAAGGTGCCATCGTCGTCGGAGCGACGGTCGATGAGGTCCACGACCAGGTTCTCATCCAGGTGCGCCAGCACGGCAACGCCAAGCCGCACTGTCCGACGTGTGACCGCGTGATGGGCGGTGAGGTTCGCTGGACCGAGTGCCGCTGGCGCCACTTCGACCTGTTCTCGGTGAAGTGCTTTCTGGTGGCGCAGATCCGCGAAGCCCGCTGCCCGCGGCATGGCCGGCGGCTGGAGTCGGTCCCGTGGGCCCGGGGCCGCGCGCGACACACGGCGGTTTTCGACCAGCGCGTGGCGAGCCTGGTCCAGGTTGCGGACAAGACGGCGGCCGCGAGGATGTTCGGCGTCGCCTGGAGGACGGTCGGCCGCATGGTCGAGCGCGTGGTGAAGGCCTTCCTGCCGGGCGACCTGCTGGAGGGTCTGGAGGCGATCGCCGTGGACGAGACCTCCTACAAGCGTGGCCATCGCTATCTGACCGTGGTCACGGACCTGATGACGGGACGGGTGGTCTGGGTCGGCGAAGGGAAGTCGGCTGAGACTCTCGGCGGCTTCTTTGAACTGCTCGGTCAACGGCGACGGGCCTCGATTTCGGTGGTGTGTATGGACATGGGGGAAGCGTTCCGAAATGCGGTGCAAGAGTGGCTTCCTGATGCGGACATCGTCTACGACCGCTTCCATGTCGTGAAGCTGCTCCTCGAGGCCATCGACGAGGTCCGGCGCCAAGCGTGTCGCGAAACCGGGGGAGTGGCCAAGCATCCGCTCAAGAACACCCGCTTTGCTCTGCTGAGGAACCCGAAACACTTGCGGCCGCAGGACCAGGCCGCGATCGCCTTGGTGCAGCAAACCAACCGCCGACTGGCCCGTGCCTACGAACTCCGCGTCAGCTTCGAGGATCTCTGGACTCTTGACGACGAAGACGATGCGCGGTCCTTCCTGGCCCGCTGGACCCGCTCCGCCCTGCTCTCGCGCCTCCCGCCCCTGCGCAAGTTCGCGACCACGGTCCGAACTCACCTCGAGGGGATCCTCGGCTTCTTCCGCTACTGGCGCCAGACCAGCGGGCCGATCGAGGGCATGAACAACAAGATCAAGCTCGCCATCCACCGGGCCTACGGCTTCCACTCCATCACCGCCCTCGTGGCCATGATCCATCTCTGCTGCAGCGGCATCCGTCTTCCCGTGTAGATCCCACTGGCTGGCACCACCGCGCCGCGCTTTGAAGGGTGGCGGACCGGGCTACCGGGGCCGGCTTTGGGACGGCGCGTGCTTCCTTCACCATCAACCGCGTCCTCCATGCGAGACGCTGGCCACGACGTGACTCGGCACTCCGACTGGCCGCGCGCAGCGGGCCCAAGAAGAGCCAGGCGCAGCGCGGCCTCGGTCACACTTCCATTGCATCGGCCAGCCTCCTCCGCCACGCCGATCCTTTGCTCGTCGGGCGTCGTTTCACGTCAGGAGAACCCAAGAAGCTGCTGTACCCGATCGTTCACCGGCAGCGCTCGGCGCGAGCAGACCTCTCGGTGATGCGCTCACGAGACGCCCTGGTGACGACGCGCACGCGGCTCGTAAACCACATTCACGGAGTGTTGAAGTCCTTCGGTTACCGCGTCAGGAAGTACGCGACTCCGGGTTTTCACCGACAGGTCGCGGACCAGCTCCCCGAGGAGTTGAAGCCGGCACTCCAGCCGTTGCTCGACGCACTGGCGGCGATCGCGGAGCGGATCCCGGCGCGACGGGGGCGCCGCGGATGGCCGTGGACGGGCCGCTCGCCCCCGGAACGATCTTCGAGTACGTGGTTCGAAACGCGCGTCCGAACAGCCTGGGCGCGCTGTTCCTGGGTACTTCGGCCGGCTTCTCACCTCTCCGCGGCGGGATCCTGGTCCCGGCTCCGGACTTCATCTGCTGGATCACCACGTCGCTCGAGGGCGCCTTCTTCGAACAGGGCACCTGGCCGCCGGCGCTTCCCGGCGGGACGGTGCTCTACCTTCAAACCTGGATTCTCGATCCGACCGGCCCCGCCGGCGCCAGCGCGACCGAGGGCTTGAGTCTGACCGTTCCGTGACGGGCGTGGGGACGATAGGAGCCTTTTTCTGAGGTGGGGACCGACCTGGATGGATGGGTTGTCGCCACAACGGACTGCCGTTCCGCCGTGCATGTCCTCCCGCATCCGCTCACGTTCTCGTTCACGTTCCCGTACACGAATCCGGCGTTTGCCCGGGCCGACACCCGCCTCGGCGTCCAGGCGGTCACCAGGCGGCTGGGCGGCGACCCTTACGCCGGCTCCCACACCGAGAGCGTCCACGTGCCGCAGGCGTGCAAGAAAGCACCCGATCCACTCTTACGCCAGGCGGGCGTTTGCTTTGGTTTTACGCTGCCCCCCCGCGGTCCGTTTCCCGCAGAGGGACTCTGGAGCAGGCCCGCTCCCCGATCGTGGACCGGTGTCCTGCGATCGGGTACACTCTTGTCCTGCGATCGGGTGCGTTTCGGGTGCTGGAGGATGAAAGGGAGGAGTTCGATGAGAACCGTATCGAAAACCCTCTTGGTCGCGACGGCGTTGCTGGGGGGGGGGCCGTAGAGGCACGCCAGATGGGCGGCGGGCCGCCGCTGATCAGCGGTAGGAAAGTGGTCGCGCAGGGGATCGTCGACCCGGCCCGGATTGGTGCGCGAGCAGGGTGACCGCTCAGGTCGAGAAGAGATCGGCCGGCGGGGCTCTTGGAGGCGCGAGTCTCGGCGGCTCGGGGTCATGGCCGATGTGGGCCAGGATGGCGCGGACGACGGGGGGATCGGTGATGACGGCGAGGATACGCTTGCTGCCGCCGCAGTGATCACAGCGCCGGAAGAAGAACCCGTAGGCGCGCAACAGGGCCTGGCTGTGGGAGAGTCTCGGTCTGCTTGTGACCTTGCCGTTGCGCCGAACCTTCGGGCGAGGCCTGGCGACGATGGACCTTCGCCAGCGATGGTTGGGCGCCAGCACGCCATGGTAGGTCAGGAGGTGCTTCCTGGGCCTGGGAATCAGCGCCGCGAGCCGGGCGAGGAAGGCGTCGGGCGGCCACACGAAGTGGGTGGTGCCGTCACTGAAGGGATCGTTCAGAGCGTGTGGCGGAAGCCGGGCACCGCCAGGAAGCCGCTGCCGGACCTGTGACCCCTGCCGGAGCACAACGTCTCCATGGGTGTCATGCCCGGCCAGAAGCGACCCTGTGCCCTGCCGCTCGGCGACTCCGCCTGGCGGCAGCGGCGGCCCGAGCGCTCCGTGCTCTACCGCATCCTCCAGCAACACCTGGCGACCTTCCTCGGCATTCGCGAGGCCCCGGAGCGCGGCGGCCTGCCGCGCTTCGTGCGCCGCGAGCTGCGGGCCTTCCTCGACTGCGGAATGCCCCAACGGGGCTTCCTGCGGGTCCGCTGCGACGGCTGCCGCCGCGAGCAGATCCTGCCGTTTTCCTGCAAGGGACGGGGCTTTTGCCCCTCCTGCTGCATGCGGCGCCTGATCGAACTCGAAGCGCACCTGACTGCAGAGGTGCTCCC
>JAZDLO010000085.1:0-3632 GCA_043801935.1 bacterium | reverse complement strand
GGTGGAGTCGATCGCGGTGCTATTGCTCTTCTCGCAGGTGAACCCTACGCATGAGCGCCGGGTAGGGGAGATCGTGAAGGAGGAATACCCCGGGGTGCACGTCTCGCTGTCCTCCGACATCCTGCCCATGTGGGGCGAGGTGGGCCGTTGGAGCACGACCGCGTTCAACGCTTACATCGCGCCGCGGGTCGTCGTCTACGTGGATAGTCTGCGGCGGCAACTGAAACAACGTGGCTTCGCCGGCGAGCTGGTCTTCATGCAGAACAACGGCGGGGTCGCCACTTCGGAGATCGTGACCGACAACCCCGCCACTATCCTCCTCTCGGGACCCGCGGCAGGTCCGGCGATGGGCCTGGGATTGGCGAGGCAGCACGGTGTAGAGGATGTGGTTTCTATGGATATGGGGGGCACGAGCTTCGACATCGCCGTCGTCCCCGAAGGAAAGATCAACGTTCTCCAGCACAAAGTGATAGACGGCAAGAAGTTCGCCCTTCCCTCGGTGGACGTGAGCGCCATCGGCGCCGGCGGAGGCAGCATCGCCTGGGTCGACCATCGTAGCGGCCGTCTGGACGTCGGTCCGCAGAGCGCCGGCGCGTCACCGGGACCGGCGTGCTACGGAGCCGGCGGCACGGAGCCGACCGTCACCGACGCCAACGTCGTCCTCGGATACATCGACCCGGACTACTTCCTGGGAGGCGAGATCAAGCTGCGAAAAGACCTGGCCGAGCAGGCGATCGAAGAGGAGATCGCGCGTCCCCTGGGACTGACGCTGGAGCAAGCGGCCGCCTCCATCTATGACGTCATCAACGCCAAGATGGCGGGTGCGATCCGTCTCGCCTTCACCAGGCGGGGTTTCGACCCGAGGGATTTCGTGCTCTGTTGCGCGGGCGGCGCCGGCCCGGCGCACGGGGTGCGGCTGATGCAGGAGATCGGTATCAGACACCTGCTGGTACCCAAGGTCGCTCCCGTGTACTGTGCCTTCGGCATGCTCTACGCCGACCTGCGGCACAACTACACGCGCCCCTACCTGGTGCAGTCAGGCCTTGCCGAGCTGGAGCGCATCAACGAGTTCTACGAGGAGATGGAGCGCCAGGCGGTCGAGACTCTGTGCCGGGAGGGAGTCGCGGACGAGGACATGATCATCAGCAAGACGATGGACATGCGCTACTACGGCCAGACCCGCGAACTGGCGGCCGACGTACCACCCGGGCGGGTGACGGGGGACACGTTCGCGATCACGCAAGCGCATTTCCACGACGTGTACCGAACGGTGATCGGTTACGCGGACGAGAAGTATCCGACCGAGGTCGCCCGCCTGCATCTGGCGGGGACCGCGCGGGTGAACCCGCCGCAGCCGCAGCCCATCGCCCGCAATGGCAGCGACCCGCTGCCGGCGAGGAAGACCGGCCGCCGAGTGTACTTCGGTGAGTCCGGTGGATTCGCGGACACCTCCGTCTTCGACGGGGCGAAGCTCACGGCGGGTTGTGTGCTCCAGGGACCCTGCATCGTCGAGGAGAAGATGACCACGATCGTGATCCCGCCTCGGGTCACCATGCACGTGGATCCCTTCGGCAATCTGACTACGTTGACGAAAGGATGAGCGACATGGCTGGTACACGAGTGCCCGCCCAGGGCGAGATCCGGCCTGGTATCGATCCGACCACCTTGTCGGTGGTGTGGAACCGGTTCGAGAACATCCTCGACAACTGCGGGGAAAAGATCCTCCACGGCGCCCAATCGTTCGTAATGGGCCTAGCGCGTGACTTCGGGCAAGGTCTGCTCAACCCCCGCGGCGAAGTGGTCGCTGCCTGCGGCTACATGCCGATCCACATCTTTGTGGCCAGTGTCGCGATGCGGGCCTTCTTGAAGGAGTTCGGCGACGAGTTCAAGCCGGGAGATCTATACATCGGCAACGATCCGCACATCGTCCGCAGCGGCCACATGCCCGACTGGACCTTCGTTCGCCCCCTCTTCTACGATGGAGAGCTCTACGGGTTCTTCCAGGGCCGTGCCCACATGGAGGACACGGGGGGCTTCATGCCGGGCGGCTACGCCCCCGGTGCTTACGACGTGGTCGCCGAAGGTCTCAACATCCCGCCTCTCAAGATCATGGACCAGGGAGTTCGCAACGAGGAGCTCTGGGGTCTCATCCGGCGCAACCTGCGGAACCCCAATCTCGTGGAGATGGACGTGATGCTCATCCATGCGGCCCTCAAGCTGGGTGAGCAAGACATGACCCAGGTGGCCGACAAGTATGGCTTGGAGACCGTCAAAGCGTGCATGGAGCAGATAACTGCCGCGGGCGAGCAGGCCATGCGGGCGGAGATCGCCAAGATGCCGGACGGCGTGTACTACGGCGAAAGCGCGGCGGACTGGGATGGGCAGACCGACAAGCCTGTGTGGGTGCGGGCCAAGCTGACCATCCATGGCGAGGAGATGACCTTCGATCTCAGCGAGAGCGACCCCCAGGTCTCGTTCATCAACAGCCCGCTGGGTAACACCGTCTATGGCGCGCGACAGGCGGTGTTCCCGATGATCGATCCCGCCGTGCCCAAGAACGACGGGGCCGCGCAACTCATCCACGTGGTGACCAAGCGGGGCACGGTCGTCGACCCCACCTATCCCGCCACCGTGGGCGCGTGCGGCGTCACCCTGGGGCAGAACATCACCGAGGCCTGTCAGATCGCTCTCGCCAAAGCCATCCCCGAGGCCGCCACGGCAGGCTGGTGCAGGCACTTCTCGCCGATCGAGTTCGGGATGGATCCGGAGCAGATCGATCCCAGAACGGGCAACATCAGGCAGTTCTATGCCGAGACCTTCATGGACGCGAGTGGCGGCGGGTTGAAAGGCCACGACGGCTGGCCCGGACTCGCCCCCTTCTTCTTCGTGGGTTGCATCACCCGTCCCGACATGGAGGTGTTCGAGATGACGGCTCCCTTCCGGGTGATGCGGGCGGAGTTCATCCAGGACTGGGAGGGGGCCGGTCAGTTCCGCAGCGGCCCGGGCGTGCTGACCGAGATAGTGGCGACCGATCGGCCGCCGGGCGCCAGTGCCTTCCTGCAATCCGGCAACTGCGACGGCATGGAGTTCGCGCCCCGCGGCGCCGCGGGCGGCCAGGATGGACGGAAGAACGAGATGTGGATCGAGAGCCCCAACGGAGACAAGCGCATCTTCCGCACGTTCGCCCTGGGCCCCATCGAGGCAGGAGAGACCCTCATCACTATGGGGGCCGGGGGGGCGGCTGGGGCGATCCTCTCGACCGGGCTGTGGAGAGCGTACGCGAGGATTCCCATAACGAGCAGATCTCGCCGGCTCGGGCCCGCGATGTCTATGGGGTCGTGTTGGACGAGCAGACGTTCGCGATGAACATCCAGGAGACGGAGAAGCGGCGAGACCAGCTTCGCGCGCGCAAGACCCGATCCGCAACGGCGTAGGAGGATTCAATGGCCGGCAAGATAACAGTCCTCAACCCGCTGGGCAGCCCGCCCAAAGTGACCAGCAAGGCCCTCGCTCCGCGGCTTGTGAAGCTCGACGGCAAGACCGTGTACTTGGTCGACGTCCGTTTCGACAACTCCGGCGTGTTCATGGAACAGCTTCAGCACTGGTTCTCCGAGCACATGCCCGAGGTGAAG
>JAZDLO010000049.1:0-12827 GCA_043801935.1 bacterium | reverse complement strand
TCCCGCCGGCCTCAGACCCTCGCCGAGAAGATGCGGGATCCGGCCCTCACGTTTCGCGATCTTCTCCACGAGGGCGATCATTGCGTCCCCGTCGCCCCAGGTGAGTTCGATCCCGCCTAGGTCTTCTTTGGTGATCGCGCCCCGCTCGTAGGCTTCCATCGCGAAGGCGCATACCCCGCCGAACTCGATAGTGTCGAGGCTGTGCCGGTTGCACAGTTCGTTCGCCTTGTTGATCGCGAAGAGGTTGTCGATAAGGCAGTTGGAACCCATCATCCCCAGGGTTTCGTACTCCGGGCCATAGCTGTCCATGGCATAGGGGCCATCTTTGACCGTGACCCGCCGGTGGCAGCCCATGATGCAGTTCGAGCAGGCATCCGGCTTCGGCTTGAGGACGGGATTGAAGTCTTGGCCCTCGCCCGCGCCGAGTTTGCGGGCTCCGTCCTGCCAGCGGTCCTGCAGGAAGTTCTTCATAGGAAGAAGCCCGTTTTCCTCGCGCGGCACGACTGCCATTGCCTGACCAAGCTCGCGGTTCGCCTTCGCAAAATCGGCGCTCTTGGCGCGCTCTGCGTACTCCTTCTTGAGTTCGGATAGCACAGCGGGCCGCGCGATCGGCACGCTCTTCGTTCCCCGAAAAGCGATTGCCTTGAGATTCTTAGAGCCCATAACGGCACCCATGCCGGTGCGGCCGGCGCAGCCATGCCCGTGATTACAGATGACCCCGGCGTACCGGACCAGATTCTCCCCCGCGGCTCCTATGGGGGCCACCCGGATCTTCGGATCATTCAACTCAGCGATGATCGCATCTTCCGTCTCGTAGGCGTCCGTCTTGCCCCACAGATGCGAGGCATCACGGATCTCCACCTGTCCATCGTGGATGAAGAGGTAGACGGGCTCGGCAGCCTTGCCCTTGACTACAAGCGCGTCGAATCCGGTCTTCTTGAACTCCTCGGCGTTGTAGCCGCCTCCGGTGGACTCCCCGAACATCCCGGTCAACGGAGACTTTGCACAGATCGAGAACCGCCCGCTCCCCAGGACCCTGCTCCCGCCCTGAAAGGGACCCGTGGCAAACACCAGGACGTTGTCCGGACCAAGCGGGTCTGCACCGGCTGGGATCTGTTGGTAGAGGATGGTCGCGGCCAGGCCTGTGCCCCCGATGAAATCGCGCCTCGACTTCTCCGGAAGCGGGATCGTCTTGCTGACGCCTTGGGTGAGATCCACCTCGATCAGCTTTCCCCAATATCCGCTCATCGTCTTCTCCTGACAAGTACGTACTTGCCTGCTTCGGCGATTGCCGGTACCTCACCTAGTCCTAGGCGTTGCTTCGAAACGTAGCATGTAGTGCCTGTCGCTAGAGCGATTTCTCGTTCTCGGCTATGGATTCCTCAAGGATATCCAGCGCTTTGTCGGCCTCGGCGTCGGTCAAGACCAGAGGCGGCTTCAGCTTGATGACATTGCCGTTGCCGCGGGAGCCGTTGGTGCCGAACAGGGCGCCCTTGCTGAGAGCCAGACCGAATATGTTCCCCGCCCCGGCAAACCATGGCTCCTTGGTGGCCTTGTCCTTGACGATCTCCACGCCGATGAACAGACCCATCGATCGGACATCGCCTATGGACTCATACGTGGCCATCATCTCGTTTAGTCGCTTGCTCAACCGTTCACCCTGCCGCGCTGCTTTCTCGGGCAGCTTCTCCTCGTTCACGACGTCGATGGTGGCCGCCCCGGCCGCGCAGGAGATCGGGCTGCCGCCGAAGGTGAAGATGTGCCACTGGTCATCGATGAGCTGCTCCGGGAGGAGGCCGTTCCTGATCACGGTGGCTGCGACGGGCATGCCGCCGCCGATGGCCTTGGACGTTACGAAGATGTCGGGCTCCACGTCGAAGTACTCGGCCGCCCACCACTTGCCGGAGCGGCCGACGCCGGTCTGAACCTCGTCTAGGATGTAGAGGACGTCGTTCTCGTCGCAGATCTCGCGGATGCGCTTGAAGTAGCGCTTGGGCGGGACCATATGTCCTCCGTTGCCGGGTACCGGCTCCTGGATGAAAGCGGCAACGTTGCCGGCGGAGCCATACTTGATGGCGTAGCGAAGGGCTTCAGCGCACTCGAGATTGCAGTGGTCGGGCCCCTTCTGGCCGAAGTAGCAACGGTAGCAGTAGGCATTGGGGATCTGCTGGAACCCGGGAAACCGGGGCCAAGGACCGACCCGGCTGTACGATTGACCCAGCAGCGACAGTTCGGCCAGCGTGCCCCCGTGGTAAGAGAAGTATGTCGAGATCACTTCGTTCTTGCCGGTGGAGATCATCGCCATCTTCAAGGCCACTTCGTTGGCCTCAGAACCGCCGCTGGAGATGTACATCTTGCAGTTATTCTTCAGCTTCCCTGGGGCTACGGCGGCGAGCTTCTCCGAGAAGGCGGTCCGGGCGTCGTTGATGAAGGAAGTCAAGATGTGAAACGACTTATCGGCCTGCTCCTTGACCGCCGCCACAACCTTGGGGTGGCAGTGCCCGATCCCGACCACCCCGGCCGTCTGAGACAACATGTCGATGTACTCTTTGCCCTCGGAGTCCCAGAACTTGGAGCCCAGCCCCTTCACGACGTTGATGGGGATGTAGCCCCAGCCATGGCTCAAGTACTGCTTGTCACGTTTGATCGCTTCCTCGGTCGACATCTCGAACATCGCCTGACTCCTATCGCTCGTGATTGGTATCGACGTCCATGATGGTCAAGCCCACTTAGGATGCGTCGGACATAGGCTGCCTGCGCAAACCAAGCGCCCCACCCGCGGTGAGGACCCTGCCCGGAGAATACCATTGGGGTCCTGCGTTGTGAGCCGTGGTTTTTCATGGTTTAATCCCATTAATAACCTATAGCCACCGCGTGAAGCTTCCGCGTGGCAAGGACGGGAGGGAGCATGCGGGTAGTTCGAGAACAGGATTCAGGTGACGATCCCCTGCCCACCTCACCCGGCGAAGCGAAGTCGAAGCAGGCCCGCGCCACAGAGATTCGACGTGCTCTGACGACCGTGCTGGGGTGGCGTAGCGCTCCCGCGCTGGTCCTTGGCGATGATGCCGCTGTGGTGGGATCAAACCGACCCGGAGTCGATGCGGCCGGAGTCGACGCGGAATCCAGAACGTCTCGAGCGTTCGAATTCGGCGGCCTGCCTCTCAGGCTGGTCTCAGACGCCCTCGTCGGCGACGAGCCGGTGAAAGACATACCAAAGATCGTGATCGACACGATGCTCAGGAGTATTGTCGAAGCCCATTTCGCCGTCTGGTACGTCTGGCACGTTCCCAAGGGGACGATGATCGTCCCGGGCATGCAGGAGTTGCTGGACATATCGAATCGCGACGTGCCCACGATCGTGGAGGAGTGGTTCGCGCGCGTGCATCCGCAGGACCTCGCCAGGATGGTCGCCGAGAACGATGAGGCACTGCGCGCCAATTCCGCCTTTCGAAGCGAGTATCGACTGCGCCGCGGGGACGGCAGCTATGTCTCGGTCAGCGACTGGGGGATCGTGATTCCCGGGGGCGATGGGAAGGCTGAGTGGATGGCGGGGGGCTTGCGTGACATCACGCCCGAGAAAAGTCTTGCCCAAGCCCGCGAGGAGTCAGCCGGGCTCCGGGAGGGGCTATTCCAGAAGGCCCTCATGCCGGCCTTTCTGATAGATGGGAGCGGCTTCGTGGTGGACGCCAGCCAGTCCGCCACGAGTCTGTTCCGCGTCCAACGCGACGGGCTCGTGGGGCAAGCTGCCGCCGCGATCTTCCCTGAAGACCTGGTGTGGCGAGCCAAGGGCCCGGATGTGCCCGAAGCAGCCAAGGGGGATACCCCAGAGGCTCGCGAGATCGAGGTCGACATCGGGGACACCCGTAAGTGGCTCCTTGCCACGGTCGTGCCGTTCGTCGTCGGAAACGAGCAGATGGCGTTCGTGCTGGGTGTGGATGTGACCGAGCGCAAGCGGGCCGTCAATGCCCTCGCCAAGTCCGAGGCCGCCCTTCGAGAGAAGACGCGCGACCTTGAGAGGCACAACGTGGCGCTCCAGGTCCTCATGGAGCAGAGACGCAGCGAGCTCGAGGAGCGCGGACGGGTGCTGGCGGAGAACATCGAACGACTCGTGTTACCGACGTTGGACCGTCTCGCCGCCGCATTCTCCGACCATCCGGAGGCGTCCCTTCTCGACGTCGTGAAGCAGACCCTGAACGAGATCGCGAGCCCGCTGCTGGAGACCAGCGGTTCTCGGCTGGCCCACGCGCACGGTCTCACCCGGCGAGAGCACGAGGTCCTACAGCTCGTGAGGGCCGGTAAGACAACGGAGGAAATCGCGCGCATCCTGCACTTGTCGCCCGCCACCGTGACCTTCCATCGTGGCAACATTCGACAGAAGCTCGGACTTCACGGCACGGGCACCAGTCTGTCCCAAGTCACGGTCAGCACCGTGATCGTTCCGGCGGAGACGACCTCACGCGATGACATCCCCGCCCGGCCGCGGAGCCCGTACGAACCGGATGTGGCAGCGCTCCTCAGGCTTGTCGACCAGGAAGGCAGCAACGACAAGCCGTCCACAGAGCCGCAGCTTCGCGATGAGACCCGAACATAGCCCAAGGCCCGGCCCATCTGCGCCGCGCCACCGGGGCGCCGCGAAACGCGCCCGGAAGCCACGCGGAATCGTCTCGCGCTAGCCATAGGTTACTAACAGGACAAAACCATGATAAACCACGGCTCATAATTCGGGATTCTGATGTTAGTCTGAGCGGATGTTACGTTGCGGGAGATCTTCGCACTGGGGGCGGGGCACTTGGGCACGGGGTGGAGCATGTGGCACCGACGCTTGACGGCCGGTGCTCCCTCTTTGAACTCCTTCGCACGCGGCCGAGGATCCGAGGCGATCACGCCTGACCCCGGTCCGATCTCGCAAACCCTCGTATCCCCCCGACCCGAGCTTCTTGAATGCAGGCCGGTGCAATTGTCGGCCGCTGGAGAGGCTGAAGGAGCGGATGCCGGCGTACCCTCATGCGGGACACGGGTGGCCCAGCGCCTCGCCCAGGATCCACGTGTGACCCTTGGGAGAGCAGGGGCCCTGCGGTGTGCGAAGCATACGCGTAAGGAGCCGGAGTGATCTCAGACGGCCTACTTGGCGAGTTGAGAGGGATCGTCGGCGCGGAAGACGTGCTCTGGAAGAGGGCTGATCTTCAGACCTACGCGTACGATGGTTACGTCGAGAAGTCACTCCCCGATGCCGTCGTTTTCGTCGAGTCGACGGACGAAGTAGCGTCAGTGGTGCGAATCGCCCATCGCGAGAACACGCCTTTTCTGCCCCGCGGCTGCGCCACCAACCTGACGGGGGCCACGATCGCGGTGAGGGGGGGTCTTGTCATCGAAATGGCTCGCATGAGACGAGTCGTGGAGATAGACCTCGCGAACGAGCGAATGATCGTGGAGTCCGGCATCTACAACGAGGAGATCTCGACCATTCTCGATCCCCTCGGTTACTACTACGCTCCTGATCCTTCGAGCGCGAAAGCGTCTTCCATCGGGGGCAACATCGCGGAGAACGCCGGCGGTCCGCATTGCTTCAAGTATGGGGTCACATCCAATCACGTCGTTGGGGCGGAAGTCGTGCTCCCTGACGGCGAGGTGGTCTGGTTGGGCGGGAAAGCTCTCGATCTGCCTGGATTCGACTTATTAGGTGGTTTCGTCGGGAGCGAGGGTACCTTTGGGATCTGTACCCGGGCTGTACTCCGGATCCTGCGAAAGGCCGAAGCCGTCAAGACCTTGCTGGCGATCTACGACAGCATCGATGACGCCGCCAGGACGGTCTCCGCCATAGTGGCCGCCGGCATGGTGCCCGCGACTCTTGAGTTGATGGACAAGCTCGTGATCCAAGCGGTCGAGGACTCCGAGGCTCTGGGGTTTCCCAGAGACTCCGCGGCAGTGCTCCTCATCGAACTGGACGGGCTCCTCGACGGTATGGAGGACATGGCCGCCGACGTGCTCGCGATGTGCGAGCGCAACAAGGCTCGAGAGGTACGAGTGGCACGGGGTGAAGATGAACGGGTCGCCTTGTGGAAAGGACGCAAAGGTGCAGCTGGCGCCGTGGCTCGCCTGGCCCCGAATTACTTGCTCCTCGACGGCACGGTACCTCGCACGAAGCTCCCCGACGCTTTGCGAAGAGTCTACGAGATCGGTGAGAAATACGATCTCAGGATCGCGAACGTAGCTCACGCTGGTGACGGGAATCTACATCCTTTCGTGTTGTTCGACAGCAGGATCCGGACGGACCGAGAGCGGGCCATGAAAGCAGGCATGGAGATCCTCGCTGCCTGTGTGGCGCTGGGCGGGACGATAACTGGGGAGCACGGTATCGGCATCGAGAAGGTGGAGGCGATGAGTACGCTCTTCACCGAGAACGACTTACGAGCGCAGGAATGGCTCAAAGAGGTGTTCGACCCGGGCGACACGTGCAACCCGGGCAAGGTCCTGCCTTCACGAGCTGTCGCCAGGGGGGTTGCTCATGCCTCCTGATATCGGTGGCGTCCCAGCCGAGTTGGCGCTCCTCGTACCTGGTACTGCGTTGGACGGAAACCCGCAGATCGAGATTGCGGGAGTTACGCCGGCCGTGGGCGCACGTCCGACCACCGTCCACGAGCTAGAACAGATAGTAGGTTGGGCCTCCAAGCGCGGCATGGCGATGGCCGCGCTCGGGGGTGGGACCAAGCTAGGGATCGGAAACCCTCCTTCTCGCGTGGACATGGTGCTAGACATGAGCGCCATGGATTCTGTCATCGAGTACGATCCTGAGAATCTTGTCCTGACCGCTCAGGCAGGGGTCACTATCCAGCACGTTCAGTCGATGGTGCGCCAGGATTCCCTGGTCCTACCGCTCGATCCGCAGTCCAGAGATCGGGCGACGATAGGCGGAGTGATCGCCTGCGCGGACCACGGCCCCCGGCGGCGACAGTATGGTGGTCTTCGGGACTTGGTCCTCGGACTAAAGGTCGTTCTCTCCGACGGTAGCCTGGCCAACTTTGGTGGCCGGGTTCTCAAGAATGTCGCAGGTTACGATGTGGGCAAGCTCTTCATCGGTTCGCTCGGGACGATAGGGGTCATCGCAGAAGCAACCGTTCGCCTCCTGCCCCTTCCCGCTAGCGAGGAACTTCTACCGACACTGCTGCCCGGTTTGGGAGCGGGTCGCCGACTCGTGTCCAGGATCCTTGGATCCCCTCTTCTTCCCTCTTCGCTCGAGCTCATGTCACCTGCATGCGCAGGACTTCTGGGTCTTGACCGGCACTTATCTCGCTCCGATGGCTCGTACCTGATGCTGATCGGCCTAGAGGGACACTCCGCCGCCGTGGAGCGTCAGGTGCGCGACATCTCTTCCTTTTGTGCCGAGCTGGGGTCGGGAACGGAGATAATCGAGTCCCGCCGCGCCTCGGAGGTCGGATTCACCCCCGGTGAGGGCTGGGAGAGATTCGCGGCACTTCGCGACAAGGCGCTTGATCGCCCTTCGTGCGTGGGGTTGCGCTGTACCGTACCGCTCGGATCCGCGTGGGACCTGGCTGCCGCCGTGGAGGAGCATTCTCGGGCGAACGGCGTGGCCGCATCCTACACGATGAGTTGCGGGATAGGGTACCTCGAGGCATACGCCGCCGGTTCGCCCGCGGATCTGCGGACGTTCGCAGAAGGGGTGCGGGCGGATGCAGAGAAACGGGAGGGGGCGATGTCGGTGCTTGACGGCTGGTCTGCGCTGGGCGCCGAATTCGATGCCTGGGGAAGTCGCCGGACCGATTACGGGCTGATCCGGGCTGTGAAGCAGAAGTTCGATCCGAGAGGAATCATGAATCCCGGTCGTTTCGTGGGGGGGCTTTAGGCATGGAACCCGAGCCCTCTGCAAGCGGCGAGGGTGCCGCGGCTGTGACGGCGGCTGCGGCCACGGCTGTGGCGACACCCGATGGGGCCCCAGAGCTCCTCGATCTCTACGACGAAGTCGCCAAGTGCGGGAGGTGCGGATTCTGTCAGCCCACGTGTCCTGTGTATACGGCCACGAACAAAGAAGCTCACGTCGCGCGCGGGAAGAACGCGCTCTTCCGCAATCTCATCGAGGGAGAGACCCCGCTTGATCCAGATCTGCGGGAGGCCTTTGAGAACTGTCTCTTGTGTCGCGCCTGTACCGCCAATTGCTTTCCGGCAGTCGAGACGGACCGACTGGTCATCGCCTTCCGGGAGACCTACGGAAAGCGGCTTGGGCGGCCTGCCGTCCAGCGATTCATATTCCGCAGGTTCCTCCCGCATCCGAGACTCATGTCTTGGATCATCGGCATCATGTGGATAGGGCGCCGACTCGGTCTGGCGGGTGTGGCGAAGCGCCTCGGTCTGCTTAGGATGATCAATCCCAAGCTGGAAAAAGCGATGGAGATCAGAGAGGAGGTGCCGGCGAGTTTCTTGAGGACCAGGCTGAAGAAACGCACCAGGCCGGTGAAGGCGACCTCAGGTCTCAAGGTCGGGTACTGGATCTCGTGCGGTTACAACTACATGCTGCCTGAGGTGGGCGAGGCTACGGTAGATGTGCTCGAGCACAACGGGATCGAGGTGGCGGTTCTGCCCAACAACTGTTGCGGGATGCCCGTTTACGGCTACGGGGATGTTGAAGGGGCTCGGCTTCTTGCAAGGAGCAACCTCGACAAGCTCGGCGACCTCGAGCGATACGACTACATCGTATCCGACTGCGGTAGTTGCTCTGGTCATCTCAAGGAATACGCCCACCTCTTGAAAGACGACCCCGAGTACGCCGAGAAGGCCGAGCTCCTTGTGGTCAAGGCGCGGAGCTTCAGCGAGCTGATGCACGCCTTGGGCATCAGCGCTCCCCTCGGTGAGCTCTCGGCCACGGTCACCTACCATGACCCCTGTCATCTCGGAGCCCGCTACCAAGGCATCGTGTCTCAACCCCGGGAGCTCATGCGGTCCATTCCCGGCGTAGACTACCGGGAGCTTCGCGAGGCCGACTGGTGCTGCGGGGCAGCCGGCTCATACAACTTCATGCACAACGACATCTCCATGAAGATCCTCGAGCGCAAGGCGGAGAACGTCGAGAAGTCCGGTGCGGATGTCCTTGTGACGGAGTGCCCCTCGTGCATCATGCAGTTGTCACTCGGAGCGAAGCGTCGCGGCCTATCGACACGAGTGATAAGTGTTTCTCAGCTGATCCAAGAGGCCGAGCAGGCGGCACCGCCCGGCACTTCGGCAACCTAACAAAACGTGGACCGATGAGCGAGAGAAAGAGGATGTCTGGGACAGAATCCACGGAGTGCTTGTGTGAGTGTTTGCGGTTGTGTACATTCATATGGTTCCAAAGCGGTCCGACCGGAGCTCACAGGGGGGCCGTTCCTTGGGTTTGCCAAAGCCGGATTGGGGACGGAGGGGAGGTGAGACAGGAGCGGGGGGCAGTCTGTGATTCCTTTCTTCTGCCAGTGGACGCGGGTTAGCTGAACGTTGAACGGACAGTTGTCGGCGCCGTCAGGCTAACGACAGACAAGTACTCCTGCATATCGTCCCTTGACCAACCCAGTGCTGCGTCGACCTTTAAGCTGCAATAGTGTCTAAGGGGAGGTGGATTGTGGCAAAAGAAGAAAAGGAAGGACAGGGAACGGGAGGGGAACTGTTCGTACGGCGCGCCTCCGGCCTGACGAGGACCGTCAGTCCGTGGAGCGCTCTGGTCTACGCCTTCGTCTGCCCGACAATGACGTTTGCTTTCCTCTACTTCACTCAATCACAGACGCTCTATCTCGGTGCCAAAGGGTTCTGGACAAGCTTCACCATCCTACTGCTGTTCCCGATCGCCGCCGTCTATGTGTTCATGTCACTCAGCATGCCGAGATCCGGCGGCGAGTACATCTATGTCAGTCGTATCCTGAACCCACTCCTCGGTTTCATCGCGAGTTGGACCCTCACCATCGTGGGCATCAACTGGTCGGGGCTCCTCTCACAGTGGACTGTGAACTGGGGGTTCGGCAATACCTTCCTCGCGGAGGGGCTGGCGACGGGGAACGACACTCTCATCCGCTGGGGTCAATATCTGAGCATAACGACGCCAGACAACAGGTGGGCCATATGGCTCCTTGCGTCAGGGGTCCTTGCTTTGGCGTTCGGCGTCATGGCTTTGGGCACCAAGCACGTGATGAGGGCCATGTGGGTCGTCCTCGCCGTCCAGTGGGTCATGTTGATCTCGTTCATCATCATCTGTCTGTCTTCGGGAGGTGAGGCCAACGCCATCGCCGGATTCGAGAGGATCCAGGGCATCAAGTGGGCCGATGTGACGAACGCGGTGAACGCTCTACCTGGGGGCTTGCCGGGATTCTCCATTGCCGCCACCATTTGGGCCGGCCTCGCTTTCGTGAACCTCAGCACTCTGGGGTCTACATATGCCGCCAACATCTCGGGCGAGATCAAGAAGGTCAACAAAGCCATGCCTATCGCCCAGCTGGGATCTATGGCCCTCTTTGTGGTGTACTGGATCCTCTTCAGCAGTACGGCGAACTACGGCCTCGGCGAAAACACGATCCGTTCCTTGGCCACCCTGGAGAGCACGGGAGGGGCCAGCGGGATGATCGGCACGTACCCGCTCATCAGTTACATGGTCGTATGGATGACTCAGAACTGGTTCCTGGTGCTTATCGCCGGCCCCCTCGCCTTCGCGGTAGCCACCTGGGGTGGGGTCCTCGGGCTGTCCTTCGGTCCGGTCCGGAACCTGTTCGCCTTCTCCTTCGATGGTCTGATCCCCGGCTGGTTCAACAAGGTCTCTCGAAATGGCTCTCCCAATCGCGCCGTTCTCCTCGCATTTGTCATCGCGTGGCTCGTCCTCACCGTGTCCACCTTCACTACCTGGTACAGCTACATCACCTACACGGTGACGATCTGGATGGTCGGCTGGGTGATTCTCGGGGTCGCCGCTATAGTGTTCCCCTACGTTCGCAAGGACATCTTCGAGAAGTCCCCGCAGCTCGTGCAATCGAAGTTCTTGGGCATACCTGTGATCAGCATTCTGGGAGTCCTGACAACCGGCGTGTCCGCAGTTACCATCTACGCGACCTTCCTGACGGGCACGACGCCGACAATGAACACCAAAAACCTCTTGTACACTGCGCTCTTCTTCATTCTCCTCCCGATCGTCATCTACTTCGTTGCCACGATCTTGCAGCGGAGGAGGGGCGTGCAGATGGACTTACGCTTCAAGACAGTGCCGCCGGACTGAGTCGAAGTCTGCCGGAGTCTGCGAATGATCGGGGTCTCCGGGTAGCAGCAGTAGTAAGGGGCTGGGTCGGACTCGGTCCGACCCAGCCCAGAAAGGTCACGTGCATGGCAGTAACACGCGTCTTCTTCACCACCGACACGCATGGGTCCATGGTGTGCTTCAGGAAGTTCATCAACGCCGGCAAGTTCTACGATGCTCAGGTGATCATTCTGGGGGGAGATATCACCGGCAAGAAGGTCATCCCGTTCGTGCGCCAACCCGATGGGTCGTTCAAAGTCAATCACCTTGATCGCGAACACGTGGTCAAACCGGGAGAGCAGTTCGAGGCGTTCAAGCGGAACATCGTCGACATGGGCTACTACCCATACATGACCGATCCGGAAGAGCTGGAACGACTTGCCGGCGATACCGCCGCGCAAGAGGCGATCTTCAGGGATCTGATGACCGAGCGGATCAGGGAGTCCCTCCAATTCGCAGCGGAACGGTTGGAGGGGACCAATATCAGATGCTATGTCCAGCCCGGCAACGACGATGAGTTCGAGATCGATGCTCTCTTCGACGGCAGCGACAACGTCGTGAATCCCGAGGGCAAGGTCATTCAGATAGACGGGCACTACACGATGATCAGCACCGGGTATGGCAACATCACGCCATGGCGCTGCCCGCGGGACGTTCCGGAGGAGCAACTCGAAGCCATGATCGACTCGATGGCCGGCCAGGTCAAGGATTTCGAACACTCTATCTTCAACTTCCATTGCCCCCCCTACGACACCGTCCTCGACCAAGCTCCCCAACTGGACGACCAGATGCGGCCTACCCTCGAGATGGGCGGCAAACCGCACATGGTCCCGGTCGGCAGCCGGGCCATCCGCCACGCCATAGACAAGTACCAGCCTCGGCTGGGGTTGCACGGTCACATACATGAGAGCAGGGGGTCACATAAGCTGGGCCGCACCGTTTGCCTCAACCCTGGCAGCGAATATGGCGAAGGGGTGTTGAGAGGAGTCATAGTGGATATCGACAAGAAAGGCATCAAAGGCGTGACCTTCACGTCTGGATGAGATTCCCGTAGGGAGGACCAAGGAAAGATATGGAGCTGGAACACAAGGACTTCGAAAAACTAGCGTTGGATATGGTCGATTCGGCTGAGAAGCGCGGTATTCATCTTCGGCTATTGGGAGCAGTGGCGTTCCGCATTCACTGCCCGGTCTATCAGGGTCTCCAGGTTTCGATGAACAGGGTCTTGACGGATATCGATTTCGCCGCCTACTACAAACAGGAGAAGGCGATAGACAAGTTCTTCTTGCAGGACATGGGATATGAGTCCTACACCGCGTCCCTGACCCCCGGTCTCATGCTGGGCCGCAAGATCTACGACGATCCCGCGGACGAGCGACCTCACGTCGACATCTTCTTCGACAAGCTGAACATGTGTCACGTCGTGAGCTGGGAGAAGGGGCGTCTGGAGATCGACAAGTACACGCTTTCTTTGGCCGACCTCATGCTGGAGAAGCTGCAGATCGTCCACCTAAATGAAAAAGACGTCATTGATGTGATGATGCTGCTTCGCGAGCACGAGATCGGCGAC
>JAZDLO010000038.1:0-8942 GCA_043801935.1 bacterium | reverse complement strand
CTGATGCATCTCGGCGCCAGGAAGGTGCGCTCTGCCGGGCGCAACAGCGGCAGCGTCGAGGTGACGCTGCCGGTGCTGCTGAGCGTGCTGGAGGGGGTGGAGTGTCGGTTGGTGCTCCGCGATTCACCTCGCCCGGAGTTGGTGCTCGAACCTGAGCTTGGGGACGTGCATACCTTCTTCCGTGATATGTGGAGCAAGGTGGGGCTGGGACTGGCCGAGGTTGACGATATCGGTGATTTCTCCGCCGGCGACTTCACCCTCACGCTCTTTTATCCCCCCCGCGCGCCCGAGCGGCCGCCGCTCACGTATGCGGACGGCCTTGTGGCCTTGCGATCGCGGACGGTCTTGCAGGCAGAAGCACCCTGCGCGGGGGCGCCGTGCGACCTCGATCCCGGTAGCGAAGCCGTGTCTCGCATTCTCGCGGCTTTGGGAGCGGCCGCCGGCTACCGGCTGGGGTTGGCGCGCGCCCTGGCTCAGGCTTTTGGAGATGGGCTTGGCTATCTCATGACGGGCTCGGCCGCGGGCCCGGGGGCAGGCTTCGAACGTGGCAGCGCCCACCAGGCCTTCCTGGAAGGTTGGGCCACGGCGACGGGGCGCGTGGGTGCGGCGTCTTCCCTCTCTCCGTACGAGGATCGCACCTGGCGTCTGGCCCAGCCCGGGCTTGCTCGGGTGTTTCAGCAGCACAAGAGGTGGCAGGCCAACCCCGGGCTGTACGAGGCGGCTCGTGACCGATGGTATATGGCGCTGACTCTCGAGATGGGAGTTGCCGCCTCTGTTTCCGCGATCATCACATCAAACGGGAGGGCATATTAGCTATGACTGTTGGACAGAATCCTATGGGTATGAGAAATGCAGTGGACGGGCCCACCGTGGTGCTTTCGGTGCAGCCGCGCCGGAGTTTCGTGGAAACGCCTGCCATCGAGGAGATCGTGGGCCGCGCGCTTGGCTACCTTGACGCCGGTTTCCCGATCCACTTCAGGGGCCCGTCCGGCACGGGGAAGACCACACTGGCATTGCACGTGGCCGGTCGTCTGGGGCGTCCGGTGTGCCTGATCGCCGGGGACGAGGAGTACGGCACTTCCGACATGATCGGGGGCCAGTATGGCTACCGCTACCGGCGGGTGGTGGACCGCTACATCCACTCCGTACAGAAGTACGAGGAAGATGCGGTCCAGCGTTGGGTGGACTCCCGCCTAACCACCGCCTGCCGCCAGGGCTTCACCCTCGTCTACGACGAGTTCACCCGTTCCCGGCCGGAGGCCAACAACGTGCTGTTGGGCGTACTCGAAGAGCGTGTCCTGGTGCTGCCCAGCAAGGCCCGTGACGACCAGTACCTGAAAGTGCATCCCGATTTCCGGGCCATCTTCACCAGTAACCCCCAGGAGTATGCCGGGGTGCACGATGCGCAGGACGCGCTGTCAGACCGCTTGATGATCATGGATCTGGACTACTACGAGCGCGACACGGAGATAGCCATAGCCGTGGCTCGTTCTGAGCTGCCGGAAGAGGCTGCCGCGCGAATCGTGGATCTGGTGAGGGCCTTCCGGGCCTCCGAGGAGTACGACCAGACGCCCACCCTGCGGGCCTCGGTAATGATCGCCAAGGTCTGCGCCACCCAGGGTATCCCCGTGAGCGCGTCGGCCCCGGCGTTCGTCAACCTCTGCCTGGATGTGCTCGAGTCGAAGACGGTTTTCGGCTCCAAGGGCAAAGAACGCAGGATGGAGCAGCGGAAGATGCTGTTGAGCCTCATCAAGCACCATTGCGGGTGACGTCATGATCGCGAAGGGATTGCAGCAGGTGCGCAGTCTGCGCGGCGGCCGGAACAGGGCCAAAGGCCTGAGGGAAGCGCCTACCCTCACCGGGCAGGTGGGGTGGTCGCCTCCGCGCGGCCGGGCGCAGGCAGCCACCGAGTTCGCGCGGCTCGAGCATGAGAGGTCGCGGCTGGAGGACGAACTGGTAATGAGGGCATCCATGCAACGTGAGCTGGAGGCCCGCCTGCAGTTGGTGTGCCGGCGTCTGGCCATGGTCAGGCAGATGCTGAATGACGAACCGGTCAGAAGAGCGGCGTCCGCCGCTCCAATTGATGCCGCTCCCGCTGACGAGGAGCAAGAGCCGGATAGCGTCTATCAGACCATATCGATCGAGTACTGAAGCGAAGGCCACGTATAGAAAGGCGGCCACAATGACCGAGCAAGACAAGAGCGGGGAGAAGAAGCGGGAGATGAGCCTGGATCTGGGGTTCGGAGGCCTATTCAAGGGCCTGGGCGACTTCCTGGAAGTGCTCTCCGACAAGATGGAGGTCTTCGACAAGCTTGACACGTCCGGCTCGGCGCCCGGTGGGGCGCCCCGAGGGGCCACCGGTGCGCCCAGGGGAAGCGTCACCCGCACGGGGCACTTCAAGGTGAAGGGTTTGGGCGATGACGCCCAGGGAGTGTACGGATTCAGCATCCGCACCGGCGCGGAGGGCATCCCCCGAGTGGAGCGTTTCGGCAACATCCGCCGGACCGAGGATGGGCCGGTGGTGGCCGATGTACGCGAGCCGCTGGTGGACCTGTTCGATGAACCCGACGAGATCGTGCTGGTGGCGGAGATGCCGGGCGCCAACGAGGAGGACGTGACCGTGGAGGTGCACGGGGACGTGCTGATCCTGGAGACCACTGGGGAGCGCAAATACGCGCGGGAGGTGCTCCTGCCGGCGTCCGTGGACGCGGAGAGCCTGGAGAAGACGTACCGCAACGGCATCCTCGAGATCAGGCTCAAGAAGAGCAAGAGCTAGCGGACGGGTCGGGCGATGGCGCGCGCGGTCAAACATTTCGATCTCCATCAGGTGGCGGATACCGAGCTCCGTGTGGTCTCCGATGTGGAGAGCGGGGTCTTGGAGGTGATCCAGGCCGAGGACACGGTGGTCCGTGGCTACGTGGAGTCCGGACTATGGGGGCACAGCTGGGTGGATCTGTTCATACTGCAAGATCTGCAGCCGCTTGCCGGGCAACTGAGTGGGGCCGGCGGCCTGCCCCCGGGCGGTTCGCAGGCCCTCGATCGTCGTCCCGTTGTCAACGCCTATGATCTTGCCGACCTCTCCGGGTGTCACGTCTTCATGAATCAGAAGGTGATGCTCAAGGAGGGCTACTGGGACGACCCGGCGGCCGTGCGTGCTCTCCTGGCCCACGAGCATGCCCACCCTCTCTCCGAGAACGAGACCACCCGGGCTTCGCGCGCACTACGGCTTCGGATGACCGCAGGTACGGAAGCGGGTACGGCGACTGCAGCCGCGCCGCCGCCCCTGGACGCGCTTGTCGCGGTACTGGCGGAGAAGCTGTGCTGCTATGCGCCCCGGGAGATCTTCGCGAACGATCTCACCATAGCCGGTGGCTTCGCCGAAGACCTGTTCCACCTCGATGGGCGGGTTGTAGCCGCCGCCGCGCAGGGAGTTCTTGCCCGGGGGGATCTCGTGAGTCACTTGCAGAGCGAGCTGGAACAGGGGAGGCTGGCAGCTGGAGAGGCGGCACTGCTGCTGTTGGTGGGCGATCTCAGAGGTTACCTCGACCTGGCGTTGGAGACCGCGCCCTTCTACCGGACGGGGCGGGCCGAGCAGGCGGTGCAGCTGGAGGCGGTGCTGTTCAAGGACGTGTTTCCATGCCTTGAGCCGCAGGTGGAAGGTGTGTATGGAGATCTGAAGGGCCTCTACCTGGAGCTGCACCCCGACCTCACGGTTGTGGCCCTCGCCTGCTGGGGGAGGCGCGTTCTTGAGTGCCTGGCCGAAGCGCTGCATGAGCGGGGCATGGAGCCCGGCTTCAGTCTGGATTGTTCCAAGGAGTGGGAGGAGAAGCATGCCCGAGGCGCATGACTCTGAAGGCAAGTATGTGTACTGTGTCATCCAGTGCGACCAAGGGCCGCAGCTGACCACGCTCGGTATGGGCGAGCGGGGGGACGTGGTCTACACGATCCACGAGGAAGGCCTGGCGGCCGTGGTGAGCGACTCTCCCATCGTCCGCTACGACGCCTTGCGCCGCAACATGATGGCCCATACCCGGGTGCTGGAGGAGGTCATGCAGCACTTCACCATCCTCCCGGTACGCTACGGGACCATCGCGCCCAATGCGGATATCGTACAGAAGAAGCTGCTTGGCGAACGGCGCGAGGAGCTGCTGACTCTACTGCAGGACATGGAGGGGCGGGTGGAGTTGGGTCTGAAGGCGTTCTGGCACGAGGACACCCTGTTCCCCGAGATCGTAGCTTCGAACCCATCCATCCGCGTGCTGAGGGACAGTCTCATGGGCAGACCCGTCGAGGAGACGCACTTCGAGCGCATGCGGCTGGGGGAGATGGTGGAAGCCGCCATGGAGCAGAAGCGGGAGCAGGACGCCGAGCTGATTCTTTCGCGAGTGCGGCCGCTGGTCCAGCGTCTGGAAATCAACAAGACCCTCGGCGATCGCATGGTGCTGAATGCCGCTCTGCTCGTGGACCAGAGCTCCGAGCTGGCCGTAGATGAGGCGGTTCAGGAACTCGACGCCAGGCTGGGACACCGTCTCATGTTCAAGTACGTGGGCAGCGTGCCCCCGTATAACTTCGTGAGCCTCACGGTGCACTGGTAGACGACGATGGGTCTACTCGGCACGTTGCTCACGTTCCCTGTATCCGGGCCGCTCAAGGGGGTCATATGGCTCGCGGAGACGCTCCAAGAGCGGGCCGAGGGCGAGATCTACAACGAAGATGCGGTGCGCGGCCGGTTGATGGAACTGGAGCTGAAGCTGGATATGGGCGAGATAACGGAGGAAGAGTATCAGGTGGCAGAAGATGAACTGGTGGCGCTGCTGGTGGAGATCCGCGCGAGGCGCGCAGCGGAGCAAGAGTCGTAGGCAAACGCAGAGGAAGATGGAGGGACTATGAAACCGGCAGACGTGGCTTCTAGGGTCAAAGCGGGACTCTCCTCGGTCACTGGGCTGGACGTGGACACGGTCTCGGGCGTGGAGAAGACCGGGGACGATTGGAAAGTCGTCGTGGAGATGGTGGAGTTGAAGAGGATCCCGAACTCATCGGATGTGCTGGCCACCTATGCGGTTGTCGCCGATGACAAGGGCGATATCCTAAGCTATCGCCGCACGCGTCGCTACCTGCGGGCCGACTCTATGGAGGAGCAGTGAGCACGCAGCGCGCAATGCATCACGCCACCGAGTCCACGAACCTGGCCGACATCCTTGAGCGGGTACTGGACAAGGGCATCGTCATCGCGGGGGATATCACCATCTCTCTGGCCGATGTTGAACTTATCAACATCAAGGTGAGACTGCTCATCGCCTCGGTGGACAAGGCCATGAGCATAGGGATCAACTGGTGGGAGAGCGACCCCGCGCTCTCCAGCAAGGCGCTCCACATGGAGGAAGAGAACCGGCTTCTTCGTGAACGCTTGGAGCGGTTGGAGGCCCGTATTGGCGTAGCGGTGTGACGCAGAGGAGAAGGGTGGATCAATGAAACAGGTTGAAGTCACCTGCGCGTTCTGCGGAGGCAAGGGTATCGACCCCTTCGGGGTCATGTCGCCTCTGTCCACGTGCCAGGTATGTGGTGGTACCGGAGTGCGTAAGCTGCCGGCGCCGGTGGCTCGTTGCGCATTCTGCCGGGCCACCGGAGTCTATGCCGGCTCCCGGCTCACCTGCACCAGTTGCGGCGGTGTGGGCCAGGTGGCCATCCCCGAGGGGGCGGTGACCTGCCCGGTGTGTGGGGGTAGCGGCCGGGCTAAGGACGACTTCTGGCCGGATTCCCCACTTCCCTGTGGCCACTGCGGGGGCAAGGGCGTGGTGGCGCCGGCAAGGGCATGACAGTACAGAGTATGGAGGAGGAGTAGATGCAGGGAGCGGAACCGGAGAGATCGCTGAGCCGGCGGGTGGCCGAGGCGGCGCCCAAGGACGTGGGACGCGGCCTGGCGAGGCTGGACCCTCAGGATCTGGAGCAGCTGGGAGTGGGCATCGGCGACACGATCGAGGTCGCGGGACAGCGCACCACGGTTGCCCGGGCCATGCCCACCTATGCGGAATCGCGTGGGCGAGGAGTGGTGCAGATAGACGGCATCCTCCGGGCCAATGCCGGCGCCGGGGTGGACGAGCAGGTCAAGGTGCGGCCGGCCGCGGTGCAGCCGGCCAAGTCCGTGCTCCTTGCGCCCCTGGATGGCGGCCGCGCCATCGCGGGTCCACAGGCGCGCTACCTCGCCAAGCTGCTCGACGGGATACCGGTGGTGGCGGGGGACCGGGTGCGGGTGAACCTCTTCGGTACGAGGATGCAGAACTTCTCGGTGGTGCAGACGGTGCCCACGGGTCCCGTGCTGATCGGTCCCAGTACGGCCGTCCGCGCCGAAGGCGAGTCGCAAGGCGAGGCCCGGGCCGCCATCACCTACGAGGACATCGGCGGCCTGCACCGGGAGATCGCGCGGATACGCGAGATGATCGAGCTGCCGCTCAAGTATCCGGAGGTGTTCGAACGCCTCGGCATCGAACCGCCCAAAGGCGTCCTGCTCCACGGCCCGCCGGGAACCGGCAAGACCCTCATCGCCCGCGCCGTGGCTCACGAGACCAGCGCCCACTTCGTGCACATCAACGGGCCCGAGGTGATAGACAAGTGGTACGGGTCGAGCGAAGCTCGGCTGCGTGAGATCTTCGATGAAGCCCAGAAGAAGGCGCCGGCCATCATCTTCATAGACGAGATCGATGCGCTTGCCCCCAAGCGCGAGGAGATGAGCGGGGACAAGCAGGTGGAGCGGCGCGTGGTGGCGCAGTTGCTGGCCATCATGGACGGCCTTGAGTCGCGCGGTCAGGTCATCGTGGTGGCGGCCACCAACATCCCCAACACGCTGGACCCGGCCCTCCGCCGCCCAGGCCGCTTCGACCGGGAGATAGAGATAGGCGCCCCGGACAAGGCCGGGCGCGCGCAGATCCTGGAGATCCACAGCCGGGGCATGCCTTTGGCTGACGACGTTGACCTGCAGCGGCTGGCGGCCGGGACCCACGGCTTCGTGGGCGCCGATCTGGCCGCGCTCTGCAGGGAAGCGGCCATGAGCACCCTGCGCCGGTTCCTGCCGGAGGTGGACTTCGCCCAGGCCAACATCCCCTACGAGAAGCTGGCCACGCTCGAGGTCACCGCCGCCGACTTCTCCAGTGCTCTGGGCGAGGTGGAGCCGTCCGCCGTCCGCGAGGTCTTCATCGAGACCCCGGATGTCACCTGGGACGATGTGGGCGGGTTGGACGAGGTCAAGCGGTTGCTGGTGGAGACCGTCGAATGGCCCATCACGCAGGAGCCGCTCTTTGCGCGCGCCGGTGTGCGGCCGGCGAGAGGGATCATGCTGCACGGCGCTCCCGGCACGGGCAAGACACTGCTGGCCAAGGCGCTGGCCCACGAGAGCGAGGTCAACTTCATCTCGGTCAAGGGCCCGCAACTCCTCAGCATGTGGGTGGGTGAGTCGGAGCGCGGCGTGCGCGAGGTCTTCCGCAAGGCCCGCCAAGTGTCGCCCTGCATCATCTTCTTCGACGAGATCGATGCCATAGCTCCCAAGCGCGGGGGTGGAGAGGGCGCGGCGGTGGAGCGGGTGGTGAGCCAGTTCCTCACCGAGCTGGACGGGATCGAAGATCTCAAGGGAGTGGTGGTGCTGGGCGCCACCAACCGCCTGGACATGCTGGACCCGGCTCTTCTGCGTCCGGGGCGCTTCGATTTCCAGGTGCAGTTGCCCGTGCCCGACCTGGCCGCCCGGCTGACCATACTGGGCGTACACACCCGCAAGATGCCCCTGGCCCCGGACGTGGACGTGGAGGCGCTGGCCACTCGCTCCGAAGGCTTCGTGGGTGCGGACATCGAGGGTCTATGTCGCCGAGCAGCTGCTCTGGCCATCCGCGAGTTCCTGGAGCGACCGGGACAGGCGGTGGAGGAGTTCTTCGTATCCGGCCGGCACTTCGAACAGGCGCTGGCACAGAGCTGAGGAGGACGACGACAGTGGGCCCCACCTACATCTACGGTATCGTCCCCACCGACCAGCACGTGACCGTGCCGGGAGAGGGGGTATCGAGGCAACCCGGGGGTATTCACACCCTGCCCTACAAAGACATAGCCGCGGTGGTGGGTCCCAGCGATCTGGATGACTACCGAGGTCTGGGGCGGGAAGAACTCGTCCACGTGCTGCTTGACCATCAGCGAGTGGTGGAGCAGGTCATGCACACCTTCCCCATCCTCCCCGCGAAGTTCAGTACGATCTTGGCGGACGAGCGGCGGGTGATGGACCTGCTGACCAAGGGCCACGATCTCTTCCGAAGCGAACTGGAGCGGCTCGAGGGTTGCTCGCAAATGGAAGTCGTGGTGCAGTGGGACCTCAAAGAGGTGTTCGCGGATTTGGGGCGCGACGAAAGGGTGGCCCAGATCGGTGCGCTGGCGGCGACGGCTGCCCCGGAACAGGCCACGGAACTAAGGATCCTGGCGGGCAGGATGGTACAGGCCATGCTCGAGGAGAAGCGGGCCGCGTATCAGGCCCAGCTGCTGCCTCGGCTGCGTGCATGCGGTCGCGACGCCATATCCAATCCTTGCATGGACGACAGCATGATCCTGAACCTCGCCCTTCTGACGGATGGAGACGGCCGGACACGGCTCGACGCGCTTCTTCCCGAGCTGGACGAGGAGTGTGAGGGGCGGCTCAACTTCCGCTGCGTGGGCCCTCTCCCGCCCTACAGCTTCGCTTCGCTGGAGGTGGAGACTCCCAGTTTCAGTGACATAGACCGGTCCCGGCGTCTCCTGGATCTCCCGGAGCATGTCAGCGCCCGGGACGTGAAGGAGGCGTATCATCGGCTGGCCGCCCGTGTCCACCCCGATGTCAATCCCGAGGCAGCCGAGGGCTCGCTCAGCATGAGCGATCTGAGTTCGGCGTACGCGCTCCTATCGCGCTTCGTGGAGTCGCAGACTCAAGACAAGAC
>JAZDLO010000029.1:0-39552 GCA_043801935.1 bacterium | reverse complement strand
TTCGTACCCTGGCAGCCGTTCTACTTCGGCCGGGGCGCGACTCCGGACACACCGTTCAAGTGGACCTGGATGTACCACTTCGGCGTAGAGGACGCGGCCGAGTGCAGCATAGGCATGTGGGACCAGATCCCGACCAACAAGAAGGTCGCTCTCCTCTTCCCGAACGACTCCGACGGCGTGGCCTGGTCGAACAAGGAGACAGGGCTCGGTCCGTTCCTGGAAAGGGGTGGCTACACCATAGTCGCGCAGCCGGAGATGTACCAGGCTCCGTCAGAGGATTACACCGCCCAGATATCCGAGTTCAAGAAGAGCGGGGCCGAGATCTGCAAGGGGCTCCAGATCGTTTCCGACTTCACCAACTTCTGGAAGCAGTGCATCCAGCAGGACTACCGGCCGAAGATCCTCAGCATGAGCAAGGCCCTTCTCTTCCATGACGCCATCGAAGCCGTGGGCGACATCGGGATCGGCACCTCGGACCACCATGTGTGGCATCCGACTTGGCCGTACAAGAGCGCCCTCACCGGCCAGACCTGCCAGGAGTACTCCGATCTGTACGAGAGTGAGAGCGGCGAGCAGTGGACCGAGACGCTCGGCCAGCTCGGCAAGTACGAATGGGCCATCGATGTGCTTAAGCGCGTCTCGGACATCGAGAACAAGGAACTCTACGTAGACGCGATCAAGACCACCAAGTTCGAAGGTATCAACGGCCCGGTCGACTTCAATCTGCCGGTCAAGTTGGGCACCGTACGCCCGGTCCCGAACGTCTTCAAGATCAAGATCGGCGGCGGGCAGTGGTGGAGCACTCCCGCGGGTAGCAAGTATAAATACGACATCTACACGTGCTACGGGCAAGACCCGACCATGCCGATCCTCAAGCCCTTCGAGCCGCTCCCGTACAACTTCTAGACCAGCATCTCGCCACGGCGCGACGAACGTTGCCGCGATGTACAGAAGAGGGGCGCAGCCCGACCGGGCTGCGCCCCTCTTACTCTTGAACTCGACGGCCCGCCTAGACCTTCGACCTCACGCCCTCCTAGGCCGGCAGTGGAGTCTCCCCCCTGCGCGCCCGCACCGCCTGGGCGATGTGGTCCAGGATGATCTCGGCGATGGTCTCCTTGGGCGCACGCTCCACCGGGACCTCGGAGTCCCGGGTCAAGATGCGCACTTCATTGAAGTCGGAATCGAAGCCGATGTCGGTGCGCGAGATATCGTTGAACACGATCATGTCGAGTTGCTTGCGCTCCATCTTCTCCCGGGCACGCCCCAGACCCTCCAAGCCGTACTCGGCGGCGAAGCCCACAAGGAACTGCCCTTTGTGGTGGGCGGCCACATCGCAGAGGATGTCGGTGGTCGGCTGCAATCCGATGGCGAGTTTGTCTCGGCCCTTGCCTATCTTGCCCCCGGCCGGCCCCGAGGCCACTCGATAATCGGCCACGGCCGCCGCCATGATGAGGATGTCGGTCTCGGGCAGACGCTGCATCACCTCGGCATGCATCTCCCCCGCAGTGGGAGTCTTGATCTGACGGACACCCGGCGCCGCGGGCATGTCCACGTTGGCCTCGATCAGATCCACCTGGGCCCCGCGGTCGAACGCCGCCCGGGCCAGGGCGAACCCCATCTTGCCCGAGCTGCGGTTGCCGATAAAGCGAACTGAATCGATGGGCTCACGGGTGCCGCCAGCGGTGATGACCACGCGCAGGCCGCGGAGGTCGCGCTTTCGCTGCACCTGAAGCCGTAGCTTGACCTCCGCTACGATGCTGTCGGGCTCGGCCATCCGCCCCGAGCCGTAGACGCCGCAAGCCAGTTCGCCGGCGCCCGGTTCCACAACGAACACCCCTCGTTCTCGCAGCAGGCTTACGTTGCGCTGGGTGGCGGGGTGCTCCCACATGTTAGTGTTCATGGCCGGAGCGACCACCACCGTCTTGGCGAAAGCCAAGCACATGGAGGTGAGGAGGTTGTCGGCGATACCGTTGGCCATCTTTGCCATCGTGTTGGCCGTAGCAGGGGCGATGACCATGATGTCGGCTTCTTGGCTGTCTTCGACGTGAGTGATGAGCGAATCCGCGCGCAACTCACTGATCTGATCCAGCCGGACCGGATGGCCCGATAGAGTCTCGAATGTCATAGTGCCGATGAACTGCGTGGCGGCCCGCGTCATGGCGACACGGACCTCCATGCCTGCCTTCTGCAGGCCCCGCAGCAGCTCAGCGGCTTTGTAGGCGGCGATCCCTCCCGTTACCCCAAGCAGTACGACGGGCGGATCGGCCATCACGCGCTCCCCGGTCTCCCTACTGACGGGTAGGGCGCAGCCTGTAAGCTATCTCGCTTCTGGCGACCTCCGCCATGGCGATGCTGAGGTAGTTCTTGGAGATGTTGGCGACCAGCGGAGGAGCGAAGGCGTCGAGAGCCCCCCCCTCGCCCAAGCTATGGTAGTAGGTGTTGATCTGGCGAGCCCGCTTGGCCGTGACCATCACGGCCGTGTAGCGATTGGGCTCCTCGGTCTCTTCATCGTGAGTGTTAGAAAGACCGGCAAGGATCTCGTCGACTGTCGGCTTGTTCATCCTCTTCCCTGGTTCGCTCGATTGCCTGGGCAAGCTCTTCACTAGCCCTTTTCACGCTATCGTTCACTATAACATAGTCGAATTGACGCCGGCCCGGCCAAGCCTTTGCCTGCACGGCTTCCATCTCTTCCTTCGCCCGGGCCAGCCGGCTCTCGATGGCACGCTCGCTCTCGGTCCTCCGCCCTCGGAGACGACGCTCCAGTTCCCGGAGCGAGGGCGGCATGATGAATATCATCAACGCCTCGGGGCACTTTTCAAGCACTTGCCGGGCACCTTCGAGTTCGATCTCGAGGACGACATACCGACCGCCGGCCAGGTTTTCCTGCACCGCCCGCTTCGGGGTGCCGTAGAGGTAGCCGCTATACGCGGCCCATTCTAGGAACGATCCCTCCTCCACCCAGCGCTTGAACTCTTTTTCACTTAGAAAGAAATAGTCCCGTCCCTCCACCTCCGCCCTGCGCCGAGGGCGAGTGGTGGCAGACACCGAGAGGGCCAGCCCGGGGATCCGAGAGAGAAGGCGGTGGATGAGGGTACCTTTGCCGGCCCCAGAAGGCCCGGAGATGACGATGAGCCTGGCGATAGCCGCCCCCCGGGGATGGGCGCCGGTCAGTCGCCCAGCATATCAAGCAGTTCTTTGCGCTGGCGCGGAGTGAGTCCGTTCACAGTCTTGGAAGAACTGACGCGGCACCGCTCCAAGACCTTGTTGGCTTTCACCCGCCCGTATTTCGGGACGGCCAACACCAGATCGAACACCTTGGCGGTGTGCACGCACGGTGGAGGATCGAGCAGCACCTCGTTGATAGCAACTTCGCCATTACGCAGCCCTTCTTTGAGCCGAGCCCGCTCTGAACGGATGTCATTGGCTCGTCTGAGAGCTTCCATCCGCTGCTGGCGGCTGCGTTCTGGTGTCAAGGGCAGTATGCTGACAGGAGGGCTCACAGCCGTCATTATACTCGTGCCACAGTAGGACGCAAGTCCATCGAGCACGAATTTTGCGTTTAAGCTCTACCTCAAGTAGAGCCTTAGCTTACTCCCCGGTGCGCCCAGCCTACCAGCTCACCAAGTCCCATGCCCCGCGCGGCGAGAGCTTCGGCTAAGCCATCGGCTAGCGCTCCTGCGCGCCAGGGTTCCACGAACCCCGCACACCCCACCGCTACCACCCGCGCGCCGCAGGCCATGAAATCGAGCACGTCCTGTGTACTTACCACGCCCCCCATTCCGATAATAGGCACTTCTACCGCAACGAAAATCTCGTACACCGCTCGTAGAGCGAGCGGCTTGATCGCCGGCCCCGATACGCCACCGACCACATTCCCCAGATAGGGCTTGAGTGTCTCCCGGTCGATGACCAGACCTTTGAACGTGTTGACGGCTGCGATCGCATCGGCACCTCCAGCCACTGCGGCGAGGGCGATAGCGGTGATGTCGGTGACGTTAGGCGTGAGTTTCGCGACCAACAGCCCCGGCCAGGCCTCGCGGACGGCCGCCATGACTTCGTTGGTCTCGCCGGGATCGGTACCGATGGAGGCACAGCCGGAGTGCACGTTTGGGCAGGAGATGTTCACCTCCAAGCCGACCCGATCGACCCAGTTCGGGCTCGATGCGTCCAACGCTCGATGCAATCCAGAAGCGAGCGACACATACTCCTGGAGAGAAAAACCTCCGATGCTCAGGATCAAGGGGCAGGGCAGGACGAGCAAGTTTGGGAGCCGGCGGGCGACGAAGGTTTCCAGGCCTTCACCGGAGAGGCCGATGGCATTGATCATCCCCCCCGCGGTCTCGAGGATGCGAGGCGGGGGATTCCCCACCCGGGGCCCGAGAGTCACGGTCTTGGGCAGGTAGGCGGAGACCGGGGGATGCTGGAGGATGTCGGCGCCTAGCGTCTCGGCCAACTCAAAGATCTCCATGGTGCCCGAGGCGTTGATGAGAGGATGCTCGAGGCGCAGGGGTCCAAGCTGGACGGAGAGATCGGGAACGGAAGGAGGAACCGTGGGAGCGCTCATGCCCGGTCCTCTCCCCCGTCCGACGAGACCGGCAGTGACATGTTCGGGCCGAACGCCCTCGCCCCGAAGAACACCGGGCCGTCACGACAAACCCGGACCATGGAGCCATCGGCCAACGTCAGTGCGCACCCGTGGCATGAGCCGACGCCGCAGGCCATGCCCGCCTCCAGACTGAACCATGCCTGGACATCCGCCACCTGACAACAGGTGCTCCACACCGCGACCGACATGGCAGACGGTCCGCACGCCACTAGCCTGTCGCCCGGTCGCAACTCCCTGGCCAGCAGGTCGGTCACCTTCTCGGCGGGGCCACACGAACCGTCTTCGGCGGCCATCACGAACCGGGAAGATGAACCAGCCTCCCGCAGTCTGCAGACCGCTTCGATCACAGGAGCCGCTCCTCGGGCTTGGGACGCGTCGCGAAAACCGGCCAAGACAACGACCTCAGGAAATCGTTCCGCCGGCGCCCCGGCCGCGGTGCCCGAGGACCGGTCTAGGGCGTAGCGGTCGACCAGCCGGGAAAGCAGGAACGGAAACGGTGCCGCCCCCACGCCTCCGGCCACGATCAGCAGACGCGGCAGGCCGGAGGAGGGAGCGGAGAGGGACGGGGATGAAGACGCGGCGCAGCATGCGATCTCCTCCATATCGAACCCGTTCCCCAGCGGACCGAGCACCCAGACCCGGGCACCGGGCTCTAGTCCACAGAGTTCTCGAGTACCCTCACCCACGGGGGCGATCAGGAACGACACCCTCTCCCCTACCTCGTCCGCGATAGACAACGCCCGAGCGAGAAAGCACCGGGAAGGTTCGGACTGAAGCAGGGCGAACTGGCCGGGTCGCGCGCTGCGCCATCCAGGGACGTCGATGGTCAGCCAGACCAGACTTCCCAGAGGTTCGTTACCCACCACGCGTCCCCATACACGCCCGGAGTGCATGTGGTGACGGTCCCCCACGGCCGCGTCAGTCGCCTGGGCGCTCATGCGCCGGTTCCGGTCGGGCCGGACGCAGTCCCCAGTGCCCTGGCAGCCAGCCGGCTGTGAAGGTCCTGCAGGCAGGTCACGGTGATTTCCCGGCTCTTGCGAGCGCCCGCGATGGCCTGGACGGCAGCGTGAGCCGCCGCAGCATTAGTCATGGTCGGCACCCCCCGACGAAGAGCCGCCCTGCGGATCTCGTAGCCGTCGGAGCGGGCCCCACGGCCCCGGGGGATGTTGATCACCAGGTCGATCGCACCCGCCTCGATGAGATCCACGATGGTCGTGATGGCATCGGGCGCAGGTGCGCTCGTGCCGGACGGACCCGGAGCACCTTCCCCGGTCCCACCCTCCTCCGCTGCCTCCAGGGCCGCTCGCATCTCCAAACCGACCGTGTGCTTGAGAACGGATTCCGAGTCGATGCCGTTAAGAGTCAGGGCCCGGTGCGTTCCCTCCGTGGCCAAGACTCGGAAGCCCAGAGTGCTCAGCATGAGGGCCATGAGGATGACGGCGTCCTTCTCGGCGTCCGCCACGGAGACGAACACCGTGCCTTCCCGGGGCAGCCGGTCTCCGGCGGCCAGCGACGCCTTGGCGAAAGCGGCGGGGAAACTGGGGCCGACGCCCATGACCTCACCGGTGGATTTCATCTCGGGGCCCAGGGTCGTGTCCACCCCGGGGAACCGCGGGAAAGGCAGGACGGCTTCCTTCACCGCCACATGCTCCAGGTCGCGCCGGCAGGGGACCCGGCCGGCTGCGATGGACTCATCCCAGCCAGGCAGACCCATGTCGCGCAATTTGTGGCCGGCGATGATCCGGGCGGCCACACGAGCCAGCGAGACTCCGGTGGCCTTGCTGACGAAGGGGACGGTCCGGCTGCCCCGGGGGTTGACCTCCAGCACGTAGATGCTGGCGCCCCCGTGATCGCTCTGCTGCACGGCGTACTGCACGTTCATGAGGCCCACCACGCCCAGCTCGCGGGCCAGGGCGGCGGTCTGCTCCTCGATGCGCCGCACCGCGTCCTCGCCCAGCGAAACAGTGGGGATCACGCAGGCCGAGTCGCCCGAATGGATGCCCGCTTCTTCGACGTGCTGCATCACGGCGCCGATATAGACGTCCTCGCCGTCGCAGAGGGCGTCGACGTCGATCTCGGTGGAATGCTCGAGAAAGCGGTCGATGAGCACCGGGTGGCGGGGGGAGGCTTTCACCGCCGTGCGCAGGTAGTGCTCCAGGCTCTCCTGATCGTAGACGATCTCCATAGCCCGTCCGCCCAGGACATACGAAGGACGCACCAACACTGGGTAGCCGATGCGGTCGGCGACGGCCAGCGCCTCCTCGATGTTGCGGACCGTCCCGAACGGCGGCGCCTTGAGCCCGAGCTTCTTCAGCACCTCGCCGAAGCGCTCGCGATCCTCGGCCAAGTCGATGGCGTCCTGCGACGTGCCCAGGATGGGGACCCCGGCGGCGTGTAGCCGCTCGGCGATCTTCAGCGGGGTCTGACCACCGAACTGAACCACCACCCCTTTGGGCTTCTCGTTCTCGATTATGTTGAGCACGTCCTCGAAGGTGAGAGGCTCGAAGTAAAGGCGGTCAGAGGTATCGTAATCGGTCGAGACCGTCTCGGGGTTGCAGTTGACCATGATGGCCTGGTAGCCCTGCTCGCGCATCTCTTGGACGGCGTGCACGCAGCAGTAGTCGAACTCGATCCCCTGCCCGATGCGATTGGGCCCGCTCCCCAGGATGATCACCGATTCCTTGTCGGGAACGGGTATGGCTTCGTTCTCCTCCTCGTAGGTGGAGTAGAAGTAGGGGGTGTACGCTTCGAACTCGGCCGCGCAGGTGTCCACGGCCTTGTAAGTGGGGATGATGGCATCGGCGATACGGCGTTCCCTCACTTCCATCTCCGCTACCTCGAGCAACCGGCCGATGTGTTCGTCACTGAATCCAAGCCGCTTCGCGTGCCACAGCTCTTTTCGCGGCAGGGCGGGGAGGCCGCCTTCTTCAGCAAAGCTCTTGAGGTGGTTCTCAGCCTCCACTATCTCCCGCAGCTCTTCCAGGAACCACTCGTCGATAAGGGTGGCGGCGAAGAGAGCCTCCAGGGTCACGCCCCGGCGGTAGGCTTCGAGTATGAGGTCGTAGCGCTCGGCCGAGGGGATGGCGATCATAGCTACGAGGGCCTCGTTATCGTCGGGGATGTCAGGGCGCACGTCCAGCTCGCGCGAACCCATGGACTTCTGAAAAGCCTCTTTGAAGGTACGGCCGATGGCCATGTTCTCTCCCACGCTCTTCATGTGGGTGGTGAGACGGGCGTCGGCCAGGGGGAACTTCTCGAAGGCCCAGCGGGGAGTCTTGACCACCACGTAGTCGATCGTAGGTTCGAAGCAGGCCGGCGTCTTGCGGGTGATGTCGTTCGCGATCTCATCCAGGGTGTAGCCCACCGCCAGTTTGGCCGCGATCTTGGCGATGGGGAATCCGGTGGCTTTCGAGGCAAGGGCGGAGGAGCGGCTCACCCGGGGGTTCATTTCGATGACCATCAGCTCGTCGGTCTCCGGCGAGTAGGCGAACTGGATGTTGGAGCCGCCGGTCTCCACTCCGATGGCCCGGATGATATCGAGGGAGGCGTCGCGCAAGCGCTGGTACTGGACGTCGGTGAGGGTCTGCTGGGGCGCCACGGTGATGGAGTCGCCGGTGTGGACTCCCATGGGGTCGATGTTCTCGATGGAGCAGACGATCACCACGTTGTCGTTGAGGTCGCGCATGACCTCCAGCTCGAACTCCTTCCAGCCGATGATGGACTCTTCCAGGAGAACCTGGTGGGTGGGCGAGGCTTCGAGCCCGGCGAGCACCACCTCGTCGAACTCAAGGTCCGTGGTCGCCACCCCTCCCCCGTGGCCGCCCAGGGTGAAGCTGGGCCGGATGATAAGGGGCAAACTGAGGCCGTCGGCGAGAGCGGCGCGGGCTTCAGCAACGCTCTTGACTACGGCGCTCTCGGGGACGCGCAGGCCGATGGAGGCCATCGTAGCTCGGAACTCATCCCTCGCCTCGGCCCGGTGGATGGCGGCATAGTTGGCGCCGATGAGCTCCACGCCGTACTTCTCCAGGGTGCCGTCCTCAGAGAGGGCGACAGCCAGGTTGAGGGCGGTTTGCCCCCCGAGGGTGGGAAGAAGGGCGTCCGGCCGCTCCACCTCGATGATCTTGGCCACCACTTCCGGCACCAGGGGCTCGATGTAGGTACGGTGGGAGAACAAAGGGTCGGTCATGATGGTGGCCGGGTTTGAGTTGACCAGGACCACCTCGAAACCCTCTTCCATCAGCACCTTGCACGCCTGGGTGCCGGAATAGTCGAACTCGCACGCTTGTCCGATGACGATGGGACCGGAACCAAGAAGAAGGATCTTGCGGATATCGGTGCGGCGGGGCATGCGTCAACCACTCTTCCTTTCGGCCTCACAGGGCTCGATTAAAGGTCGTCTAATCGTACCGTATCGGCCCCGGGCTGCAAAGTCGGCCGCGCCGATCCGTCGGGGCGGGGAAAGACCGTCCGCTAGGGCGCCGTCCCCGGCGCCTCCATACCCATAGTAGGAGTCATTCGCGCCACCAGGATCCCGGCCGCCACCACAGCCGCGCCGCCGACTGCCGTAGCCCACGAAAGGGGCTCCGCCAGAAAGATCGCGGCGAACACCACCGCCGTGACCGGCTCGGCATAGGTGAAGACGGCGGCTTGATCCGCACGTACCAGGCGTAGGCCGGAGAAGAAGATAAGAACCGCCACTGTTGTGTGGATCACCCCCAAGGTGACGAGGGCCCCCCATTCCTTGGGCGCAGAGGGGCCGGCAAGCAGCAGCGCCGCCGGCAACAGCAGCACCGTGGCGAAAGCGTACTCGCCGAAGGCGAGCACGGGGGCGGAGACGCTCCGCAGGAGTCGTTTGCCCGTGAGCATCAGACCCGCGTAGGTAAGCGCAGAGCAGAACGCCATACCTGCGCCCAGCAGACTCCTGCCTCCCTCGAGCGACAGCCCGCCCAGCCCGACGATGACCGCAGTCCCTCCGAGGGCCAGGACGAGCGGCGCGACGATCCGCCGGTCGTAGGGTTCGCGGCTGATGAGCGGTGCAAGCGCAGCGACGAACACCGGTCCCGTGTAACCAAGCAGCACAGCCACCGCCACCCGGGTCATGACAAGAGCGCCCAGGAAGAGGATCCAGTTGACGGCGATCAGCGCCCCCACGGCGAGAAGCGCGAGAACGGCCCGCCGGTTCAACCGCGCGAGCTCCTTGACCTTCCCGGTAACGGCCAAGTAAACCAGCACCGCCGCTGCCCCGAAAGCGACCCGCCAGAAGACGACCACCAGGGGCGACGTGTCCACCATGCGCACGAAGACGGCGATGGAGCCCCATATGACGCCGGCGATGCCCACGCGAAGAAGTCCGGAGGTGTGTCTCATCCGAACAAGACTACCAGGCGCTCCTCTGGCTCCCGAGAATAGTGATGCTGTTATTTCTGATATTGTTTCCCGCGGTGCTGTGACTGGCGTTCAGTGGATAATCACTCGGGAGTATCTCCGCCGGCAAGCGGGCCGGCCTGTTGGCCGGACGCCTGAGCCCTCCAGATGAATCGGACGGCTTGGGTCTTTTTTCATCCCTGGAGCTTCACCCCGAGTCTTCCGCCAAAGTGAGAAAGGGAGAAGGATGGCCGAACTACCTCATCACGAGATCATCGCGGAAAGTGGCCGGCAGGTGACGGTCCTCATCGATGGGCGCTCCCTGCAGGTCGATTCCCACGTGACGATCCTGGAAGCCGCGCGGGCGCACGACATCGAGATCCCGACGCTCTGCTACGACCCTCGGCTGGCGCCGGTCGACCGCTGTGGGCTGTGTGTCGTGGAAGTGGTCGGAGACGCGCTGGTGTACGCGTGCCAGACCCCCGTGCACGCGGGCATGGAGATTACCACCCTTAACCCGGAAATAGAAGAAGCGCGGCGGTCACGCCTCACCGAGTTCTTATCGAACCATAATGCCTACTGCGAGCCACCCTGCCACCACGCCTGTCCGGCACGTATCGATATTCCCGCCTACCTGGCGGCGATCGCCGCGGGAGACGACGCTGAGGCCATCAGGATCGTCAAGCGGCGCCTGCCGCTGCCCCGGATCATCGGCCGGATCTGCCCGCGCCCTTGCGAGGGCGCCTGCCGCCGGACTCAGGTCGACGGGGAACCGGTGGCCATCTGCCAGCTGAAGCGGTTCGCGGGCGATCACGCCGGCGCCGGCGGCCAGGCGACCACCGAAGCCCACGCGGCTCCCACCGGTAAGAGGATCGCCGTCGTCGGCAGCGGCCCCTCGGGCCTCACCGCTGCGTATTACCTGGCTCTGGCCGGTCACCAGGTGACCATCTTCGAAGCCTATTCCCAGCCCGGCGGCATGATGCTCACCGGCATCCCGCCTTATCGCCTGCCCCGGGAGATCATCACCGAAGAGATCGACGACATCCTCCGGTTGGGCGTGGAACTGAGACTCGGCAGCCGCCTCGGCGAGGATTTCACTCTCGCCAGCCTTAAGGCCGACGGCTATGACGCGACCTATCTGGCCATCGGTGCCCAGTGCGGATCGACCGGCGGCATCCCCGGCGCCGCTGAGGGGCAGGGCATCCTGGCAGCCGTCGATTTTCTCCGTCAGAGCAACGCCGGGCTCTGGACGGAGCCCTTGGGCAGAACGCTGGTCGTCGGGGGTGGTTTCACCGCTATGGACGCCTCTCGGTCCTCGGTCCGTCTGGGAGCGGACGAAGTCACCGTGGTCTACCGCCGCACCCGCAAGGAGATGCCGGCCACCGCGGAAGAGGTCACCGCGGCGGAAGCGGAGGGCGTCAACCTTTCGCTTCTCACCGCACCTGTCTCCGTGGTCCGCGAGGACGGCAGGGTCACCGGCGTGGTCTGTCAGAAGATGGTATTGGGAGAGCCCGACGACAGCGGCAGGCGGCGACCCGAACCGGTGCCGGGTTCTGAATTCACCATCGCGGCGGATACGATCATCCTGGCCATCGGCCAGGAGGTCGACGATGGCTGCCTGGATGATGCCTGCACCCTGAGCCGGTGGGGCACTATCGAGGCCGACCGGCGCACCCTGGTGACCAGCAGAGACGGGGTCTTTGCCGGGGGTGACTGCGAGACCGGCCCCGCCACGGTGGTCGAGGCTATCGCCGCCGGCCGCCGAGCTGCGGTCGCCATCGAGGCATATGTTTCCGGGAAGGACTGCGACGCAGCCTGCGCGGCACCGTGGGCCGACCTTGAGCCTCGCCGCCCGGAGCTGTTCGATATCGGCGCCAAGCCGCTGTCCTACGACAAGCGCAGCCACATGCCCGAGCTCGCCGTCTCGGAGCGGGCGAACTTCGACGAGGTCGAGCTGGGCTTCGACGAGGCGGCCGCCCGGAGGGAGGCCGCCCGCTGTCTACAGTGCACCTGCCATGCGGCCTCCGCCTGCGAGTTACAGCGCCTGTCCATCCTCTACGGCGCGGGTACGACCGAGTTCAAAGGCGAGCAGGGGCAATTCGAGCCATTCGACGGGTCGCCCATCCTGGAACTGGACCGCAAACGCTGCATCAAGTGCCACACGTGCGTCCGCGTCTGCAACGAGCTGGAACAGTACCGTGTCTACCAGGTGGACGAGGCTGAGTATCCCGCGCTCAACGCAGGCACCTACAGGGATTCCGGGTGTGTGTCCTGCGGCCAATGTATAGACGCCTGTCCCACCGGCGCTCTGGTCAACGCACAGATGAAGGGCGTGCGCGAATGGGAGATCAGCCGGGTGCGCACCACGTGTCCGCTTTGCGGCACCGGCTGTAATTTCGATCTGAACGTCAAGGACGGTAGGGTCATAGGGGTAACGACGGCTGCGGATGCGCCGGTCAACGGCCATGCCCTCTGCGTGAAGGGCCGCTTCCACACGGACATGATCCACAGCCCAGACCGCCTCACCACCCCGCTGATCAGGAAAGACGGCGTGTTACAGGAGTCCTCCTGGGAAGAGGCCCTGAGTCTCGTAGCCGCTCGTTTCCAGGAGATACGCGACCGGGACGGCGTCGGCGCCTTCGCCGCACTGAGCTCGGCCCGCTGCACCAATGAAGATAACTGGCTCATGCAGAAATTCGTCAGGGTGGTGATGGGCACCAACAATCTCGATCACTGCGCCCGAACCTGACACGCTCCTACCGTGGCCGGTCTGGCCACATCGTTCGGAAGCGCCGCGATGACGAACTCCCTGAGCGAGGTCGAGTTGTACGACGCCATGCTCATCATCGGTTCCAACACAACGGAAGCGCATCCCATCATCGGCGGCAAGATGAAGCGCGCCGCCCGGCGCGGGGCCCGGCTGATAGTGGCCGATCCCCGGCGCATCGAGCTGGTCGACTTCGCAGAACTCTGGCTGCAGCTCATCCCGGGCACCGACGCGGCCTTGGTCAACGGCATGATGAACATCATCATCAACGAGGGATGGGCCGACCAGAGATTCATTGCCGAGCGCTGCGAGAACTACGACGACCTGTGGGCCGTCGTGGAGAGATACACCCCGGCGGTGGTCAGCGATATCACGAGCGTTCCCGAGGACAAGCTTCGCGCCGCGGCGGAGATCTACGCGCGCACCCCACGCACGGGCATCTTCTATACCCTTGGCATCACCGAGCACACCACCGGCACGGCCAACGTCATGAACCTGGCCAACCTGGCCATGGTCACCGGGCACGTCGGCGTCGAGCATTCCGGCGTCAATCCCTTGCGGGGACAGAACAACGTGCAAGGGGCCTGCGACCTGGCCGCCCTTCCCAACGTGTTCTCCGGCTACCGGCCTGTCTCCGATCCGGAAACCCTGGCCCAGTTCGAGCAGGCGTGGGGGGCCAAGCTCAACGGTACGCCGGGCCTGCGTATCCCGGAGATGTTCGACGCGATCACCGACGGCGATCTGAAGGCGATGTACATCATGGGTGAAGATCCGGTGCTCACCGATGCCGACGCCAACCATGTCCGCAGAGCCATCGACGGCCTCGAGTTCCTGGTAGTCCAGGACATATTCCTGACGGAAACAGCCGCGTACGCGGATGTGGTCCTGCCGGCCGCCTGCTACGCGGAAAAAGACGGCACTTTCACCAACACCGAGCGTCGGGTGCAGCGGGTGCGCAAGGCCGTGGAGCCTCCGGGCGAAGCGCGTCCCGACTGGGAGATCATTTGCGACCTCTCCACTCGCATGGGTTATCCGATGGACTATGATTCCCCGAGAGATATCTTCGAGGAGGTCAGGACCCTGACGCCCACCTACGCCGGCATGACCTACGACCGGGTCGATTCCTGCGGCCTGCAATGGCCGTGCCCCGACGAAGATCATCCGGGAACACCATACCTGCATGGGGACACCTTCCCCCGCGGCCGGGGGCGGCTGCTGGGCATCGAGTACGAAGCGCCGGCCGAGCTCACGAACGAGGAGTATCCGATCCTGCTGACCACCGGGCGCATGCTTTATCAGTACAACGTCTCCACCAGACAGTCCGGTATCCTGGATTCACTGGCCCCGCATGAGCTGGCCGAGATCAACCCGGTGGACGCCGCCGCCATCGGGGTGTCCGAAGGAGAAGAGATGCGGGTCAGTTCGCGGCGCGGCTCGGTGATCACAAGGGTGACGGTGACCGACCGCGTGCCTCCGGGCACTCTGTTCATGACGTTTCACTTCCGGGAGACCGCGGTGAACGAGTTGACCAATTCCGCCTACGACCCCATCTCCAACACGGCGGAATACAAAGTCTGCGCGGTCAAGATCGCGAAGGTCTGAGGCGGCATTCGAGACCCAAAGAACGGCGGACATGCTGACGCGACGGGGACCGGGGGTATTCTTCATCCGGAGGCGTTCGAATCCAACGACCGCACCCTCTGGAGCACAGGCGGGTGCGAGTAATTGAGGAACACATAGAAGGGATGCGGGGTGAGGTTGGATAGATTGTCTTTGGACAGGCGCCTGAGCCCGCCGGCAAGCAAATCGCCGCGGCCCGTGGTGGTCGCGGCGAAGACATCGGCTTGACGCTCGTGATGCCGCGACAGCGCCGCCGCCCCCACCGATAGGACGAACTGCAGAGGCCGTAGAAGAACGGCGACGAACAGCACACCCGCATAATACGACGGCGAGGCCACGCTAAAGGCAACGAACAGTCCGGTCTGCTGTACGAGTAGAGCGAACAAGCCGACGAACAGCCCGGTTTCCAAGGCCGACGTCACTGTGCCGATGAGCACGTGGCGCTTTTTGTAGTGGCCGACTTCGTGGGCGAGCACCGCTACCAACTCCTCGGTACTGTGCCGCTGTATCAGCGTGTCGAAAAGCGCGATCCTTCTACTGTTGCCGAATCCTGTGAAGAAGGCGTTGCCCTTCGTCGACCGGCGGGAGGCGTCGATCGAGAACACGTCCTTGAGGGGAAATCCCGCCTTCTGAGCATAGGCCATGATGGCGTCTTTGAGATCGCCGTCCTCCAGCGGCGTGAACTTGTTGAAGAGCGGCATGATCAGTCTTGGTGCCAGGATCTGCATCACGAAGGAAAAAGCGACCACGGCTGCCCAGGCGTAGATCCAAGCGAGCCCACCGGCGTATTCGAACAAGGCCAAGAACCCGACAGCAAGCGGCACCCCCAGGACGACCGAGATGCCCAGCCCTCTCACGAGATCGAGAACGAACGTCCGCGCTGAGGTGCGGTTGAAGCCGAACCTCTCCTCGATGACGAACACGCCCCAGATACTGAACGGCAGGCTTAGGATCGCGCGGCCGACGACCAGTATCAGCAGGAACACCAAACCGGTCCAGATGGGGCTCAGCCCCCAGCCCCGAACCAGGCCGTCCAGCCAACCGAATCCACCGGCCAGCCAAAAAACGAGCAGGACCACCAGGTCGAAGAGGGAGGCCGACAGGCCAAAGCGCGTCTTCACCCGCGTGTATGTCTGGGAGCCCCGATAGGTCTCAGCGTCGTAGACGTCCGCGAACTCCTGGGGTAGCTCGAGGCTGAGGGCACGTAGATTCAAGAGCTCGGCAGCCAGGTGGATCGCCTCCACCACAACGAGCCCGCTGAGCGCCGCCATGAAATAGCCGTTTACCACAAGACCTACTCCGCCCGACTGCTCAGCCCAGCCTGTCCCCCACCAGGACACCGGCCGAAGCCACGAACTCCGCGGCTTTCGCTTTGGCCGACCCGACGGGCTGAAGCCGCCTGACGAAGATGCTCCCGCCGTTGGCGGCCACCAGGAAACCATCCTCCGACACCTGCGTGATCGTCCCCGGGGTCTCCAGGCCGCTGACGTTTCTCTTCTCGCAGTCGAAGATCTTGATCTGCTGCCCCTTGTAGGAGGTTGCGGCCCCAGGCGACGGATTGCAGCCGCGAATGACGTTGTAGACGATGTTGACCGGATACATCCAGTCGATCGTCATGCGCTTGCAGAGCGGCTCGTATTCCCCGTCGCTCAGGTTCTGCGGGATCCTCGGGGCCTTGCCCTCCTTGACCAGGCGGACCGATTCCAACAGCGCCTCGACGCCCAACGGGAAGAGCTTGTTGAAATAGACCGTGCCTATGGTGTCGTCGGGCTCGATCGTGACCTCTTTCTGAAGAAGGATCGGCCCCGTGTCCAATCCTTCGTCCGGCCAGAAGATGGACAGCCCGGTCTTGGTCTCGCCGTTGATCACCGCCCAGTTGATAGCACTACCCCCTCTGTGACGAGGGAGCAACGAAGGATGGTACTGGATAGTTCCCAGATCGGAGTAGCCGAGGATCGTCGGCGGCACGATGTCCGTCACGAATGCCATGACGGCAAGGTCCGGCGCAAACGTCTTGTACTCCTCGAAGACCTCGGGGTCACGCATCCGCGGAGGCTGACGCACAGGAATGCCGTTCTTTTCGGCCAACTCCTTGAAGCTGTTGCCCTTGCCGCCCGGGGGGTCGGGTGGCATGTAGGCCACCGAAACCTGCTCCCCTTCGCCCAGCAGCGCTTCGAGGGCCTTCTCCCCAAACGCCGCCTGCCCGATCAAAGCGATCCGCATTCCCTACCTCCGTCAAAGTCGCGCACGCCATTGCCACACTCTGCTGTGAGCCGCCGCCGTCCGCCGCTACTCGGACTGATGGAACAGCGAAGGCCAGTACTCCATGCCCTCGAACCCGGTCGACACCAACGTCCCTGCCCGCCCCTCTATAATCGCCACCGCATCCTCGAGTGAGCCGATGCCTGCCCGCCCACCCGTCGCCCGAGCAAAGTCGCAGGCCGCCTCCACCTTGGGTCCCATCGACCCGGCCGCGAATCGGAGCTTCTCCAGGACCTCCGGTGTGGCCCGACGTATGGCCCGGGCCTCGGCCGTCCCCCAGTTCTCCCAGACAGCCTCCGCGTCGGTGAGCATGAGAAAGATCTCCGCCCCGAGCGACGTCGCCAGAAGGGCGCCGGCGTGATCCTTGTCGATAACCGCCTCCACCCCCACCAACACCCCGTCCGGGGTGAGCATAGTGGGGATGCCACCTCCCCCAGTGCAAATCACGACCACTCCCCGCTCCACCAACCATTCCACCACTCGTATCTCGAAGATCCGCTTGGGCCGTGGCGAAGGCACCAGCCGCCGGTACATGCTGTTGTCGGGCCCCACGGTCCAGCCATGCTCCCGGGCAAAGCGCTCGGCCTCTTCCTGGGTGTATTGGGGTCCGATGGGTTTGGTCGGATTCTGGAAAGCCGGATCGTTGGGATCCACCTCCACCTGCGTGAGAATAGTCGCGAACGGCACGTCCTCGGGCAGAATGTTGCCCAGTTCCTGCTCGATCATGTAGCCGATCATCCCTTCGGATTCGGCGCTGAGAACGTCCAGTGCGTACGGCTCGACTCCGGTGAATGCGGCGGCCTCGAGCGCGAGCAACCCCACTTGTGGTCCGTTGCCGTGGGTGATTATGAGGCTGTGGTCGCGCGCCAGCGGAGCCAGCGCCCGAGCCGCCACCTTGACGTTCGCACGTTGGTTCTGTTCGGTGAGCGGCTCCCCCCGCTTGAGCAGAGCGTTGCCGCCCAACGCCACTACGATCCTCATGACTCCGACCGCCTCATCCGCCGACCGCCCTAGTCGAAGTCGGCGCCCGCCAAGCGGAGCGCGTCGAGCAGCTCTTCCGGCTTCTGCGTACCAATCAGGACACGGCTCCCGTCGGTGAGCACGAGTTGTACTCCGGTGTTGCCATACGCGTTGTAAGCTCTGCCGTTCCTGGAGATGCGGATGCCCCAGCCGCCGAACTCGCGCAGCGGCGAGTACTCACGAGTCTGGGCTCTCTCGATTTCCCCCGTGGAGATGCGCTTCGAGCCGAAAGGGATCAGTCTCACCCACAGCAGCCCGGGCCTCACCTCAGTGATCAGTCGAACCACCAGCGCGAACACCGGGAAGCCAAATCCGAATAGGATAGCCAGGATCCACGCGGCCGAATCCGGTATGGGCCGAGATCCCCGGGGATGGCCCAAGATGATCTGCTCCGCGAATAGCCACCAAACGACCCCGGTGGCGATCAAGAGGGGAACGTAGAAGAACCATTGACGGAATCGCTGGACCTCCTGGAACAGAGGAAGAGCCGCCGTGCCGCCAGCGACCCCGGCGTCGTCACTGGCGTTCATGTCTTCGACCTCATGTCATCCCACCCCACCCGGTTTCGTGCGCTCTGCGAGCCGAAGGACAAGGTTAGACCACCGGCGGGGTTTTGGCCAACCGGCCGCGCGACCGCGCCGCTGCGCCGCGAACGCCCCATCACGCACCTCAAACCCCGGCTTCATACTAGGTACACTAGTGCAGCGATGCACACAGACGAGCAGACGGACCAGCGGGCCTCAACAAAACGCGCTCGCTGGGCCTGGTATACCTACGATTTCGGCAATACCTCGGTGGAGTTCGCCATCCCCTATTACCTTACCCCGTGGATGGTGAACGACCTCGGGGTGCCGGCAGTGGTTTTCGGCCTGGCCTCGGCGGCTTCCTCCTGGGCCATCGGCCTGAGTGGCCCCTATATCGGGGTCAACGCCGACGAGAAACACCGTCGCCGGCAGTGGTTCATGATCTCAGCAGTCATCGCCGCTGTGCTGCTGGCGACACTCAACGTCCTCCCCCGCACGGGCACCCTGGCCGTGGCGGGCGTGCTCGTCGCCGCCATGGTGGCCAACTACTTCTTTCAACTCTCGAGCCTGATCTACAACGCCTCCATGCTCAGTGCAGCAAGTGGCGCGAACGTCGTCAGCGTGTCGTCGCTGGGCATGGGCCTCAGTTTCTTAGGCGGAGTGGTAGGGGTGGGCGTCATCCAGTTGTTCATATCCGGCCGGGTGATCCCGGGAATCAGCGGCCAGGGTTACGCCCTGATGCCGGCCGCAGCGGTCTTCCTCGCCTGTACCATTCCCAGCATCTTCGCCAAGAAGCTGTGGCAGACGAAATCCGCGGAGGTGGCGCTTCCTCAGGGCAAGTTGCACCACCGCATGAAAGAACTGTGGCAAGAGGCTTCCCGCGAATACCACGCCGGTTGGTTCCTGGCCGGCTACTTCGCCCTCAACTCCGCCATCATGGGGCTCACCCTTTATCTCACGCTCCACCTCCAAGCGGTCACCGACCTGCGGGGGATGCGACTCTGGGCGGTGCTTCTGGGAGTGGTCCTCTCTTCGGCCGCCGGCGCCGGGATCGTGGCCTTTCTTCGGCCCGACAGGCGCATGGTAAGACGCATCATCCTGGTAGGCCTCACGCTTTGGGCGGTGAACGCTTTCGCCTTCAGCCTCGTGTCGGCGCTGCCCCTGGTAGTGCTCTGCTCGTGCCTACACGGACTCTTCTCCGGAGCCTTGGTGCCCACCGTCCGCGGAGCTTTCGCGCAGACCTTCCGCTCGGATTATCAGGCGTTGGCTTTTGGCCTGTTCGGCGCCGTACAACGGGTGTCGCAGGGGTTGGGAGCGGCGCTCTCGCCTCTGGCGAGCAGCGCCGCCAGCGGACCTCGAGCCACAGCGGCCGGTATCGCAGCCATGGGAGTGCTCGCACTCATCGGGGTCCCCTTGTTTGCCCGCTGGCGCATAGTCGACTCGCCGGTGATCGGTCAACCCGAAGACGACCGTTCTGCCTCTCCCACTCACCAGGATCCGCCGTAGCGCTCATCCGTCCCGTCGGGTCGCGGACCCCTCGCGCGGAGGCGCAAACAGGTCCTGCAACGATCTGTAGTGGGCACCCTGCCAGTACACCTGTTCACACCCGGTACACCGCCAGAACTCGTCGTGATTCCGTACCGTACCGACCGGAAGCCGTGCCGCGACTTCGTCTTTCGCTACCGTCTCGACGAGGCTGTTGCATAACGAGCAGCGGCCGAACGGCCGAAGCGATCCCCAGAGATCGAACCGCTCAAGGACTTCGTTCAGTTGGCCCCGGGGCGCGGTGCAGCGCACGAGGTGACCATGCGTGACCTGCGTGCGCATCAGAAGACCTCGATCGCGGGTGAGCACAACACGCCGCTCGCGGTGAGCGACCTCTGCGAGCGCGCGGTCGTCCCAGTCGTTCCGGTAGAGCGTGTCGAATCCGGCGAGACGCAGGAAGCCGGCCAGCCTGCCCAGGTGCACATCGGCCACGAAGCGGAGTTCTCGGAGAGGCTTGGGACGGACGCGCGTGACACTGGAGATATCCAGAGCTTCGAACATCGGGTAGACGCTCACCCGCGCGCCGTCAGGCACCGGGTAGGCGAAGTCGACGGATCGACCGTCCACAAGGATCAGGTCGACCTCGGTGTGCGGGACCCCCAATCCCTCGACCAGGTCTTTGACCGCTCCCCCCGCTGGGAAGCGATGCTCGAACTCTCGGCCCCGCCGGCGTGGTGGCAGAAGATCGCCTAGTTCGGCATAGAAACGAATGTGGACGTTGCTCATCGCGAACGACCTCGGGGTGGACCCACCTTCGCTGCCACGGTGTCCCGGATTATGACCGCCGCGCCGGCCGGCTGCGCGGCTACCGACGTCATTCCTACCGGACTCGACCTATGTGTCAATCGTCAGGCGCACGGGGCCGGCCAAGGAGAACACGATGATACGCTCGCCTATGCGGGTGCTGATGTCGGTGTGAAGGCTCCGGACTTCCTGACCGGTCACATCATGAACGATCGTTTCCAGCAGAGGTCTGGCTTTCTCGATCAACTCCCGGCGGATCTCTTTGACAAGCGCCCAGCCCTGGATGGTGCCGTCGACCCCGGCCAGTTGCTTCTCCGCCTGGGTGAGCACCCCGCGCAGCCGTACGACGACCAGGTCTTCGATGATGTAGGTCCGAGCTTCCTCGGGCCCACGGCCCATGTAGTCCAGTTCGAACCTGACCATGGCGTCGCTGATCTCCGCTTCAAGCTGGCCCCTGGTCTTGGACATACCCTATCCCCCGTCGTCGACTTACTCCGCCGCCATCTCCAAAGCACAGGTGAGCATCACGTCGAACAGATCGGAGATATCGGCTTCATCGACACACGAGAGCGCTACCCGAATATCGCTATCGCTCGTGGAGATGACCCCCACACCGTACTGGTTCAGCAGCCGCACGCGGTAAGCCTCAGCGTTGAGATCGTTGAGTTGCAGGCAGAGGAAGTAACCGGAGTTGAACGGGTAGGGCTTCCAGGCCGCCGCAAACCGGGGCTCGACCAGCACCTCTCTGACCTTGGCGGCCCGCCGCTCCAGGACGGCGAATTTCTCCTCCTTCTGGGCCCGGTAGTCCGGATCGGACATGGCTCTTAGCACCAATTCCTGGGACACGTTCGGGGAATTGGAGATCGTCCCCCGAATGCAGCCGGCTGTCTTCTTCTCCAAAGCCTCGTACGTTTCGGCTCCCCCGGCGACGCCGTAGGTGATGAAAGCGACTCTGAGCCCCCAGGCGAAATCCTCCTTGGAGGCGCCGTCCAGCTTGATGGCCAGAATGCGGGGATGAGCGGCCGCAAGCCGGGTGAACAAGGACTCCTTCATGACTTCTTCATCGTAAAAGAGGCCGAAATAGGCATCGTCGCAAACGGCTACGACGTCGCAGCCTCCCTCCGCCACGCCCACCAGCGAGTCCTTAATGGCATCGGCCTCCGCCGGAGTGATGGAGTATCCAGTAGGATTGTTCGGGAAGTTGAAGAGCACGAGTATTTTACCCAGGCCGGCATTCTCGGCCAGCACTCGCCGGAAGCCCTCGATGTCGAAGCCGCTTTCGAGATCGAGCAGCGGGTATCGCCCGACATTGGCGCCGCGCTTGACCGCAAAGACGAGGAGATAGTTGCCCCAGAGTTGGTCGGGCATCAGCACCATGTCGCCGACGTTCACGAACATGTCCGCCACCGTGCTCAACCCATGAGTGATCCCACTGGTGACCACCGGCAGGCTGATAGGCGTGCTCCCCAGAGACGGGTTCTTCTCCCTGATCTCGTCCCGCCATGCAGCCCGCAGATCTGCCCGGCCCGCGGAGGGGGCATAGGGCAATACTTGGTCGGGGCTCAGATCGGAGAAGTGGCGCATGATGGCGGGAAGCCCCATAGAACGGTGTTGTTCACGCGCTTCCCCGATCGTGGCGTCGTAACGGGTAGCCTTTTGCTTGGCCTCCGCCGACTGCGTCAGGATCCCCTTGGGATAGTACAGCTTCTGGCCGAGGTCGGAGAGGACCCGCATCACGGCGGGCGCGTGCTGTTCGATGATCTGGTTGAGCTCAGCGGCCAACGGGTTCATATCTCGCTCCTCACAGCGTCGCAGGCGTCACGGATCCGACCGGGTCAGGCCTTGGCCAGCCGTTCCTGAAGGGCCGCCAGTTGCCTGCGCAGCGCTTCGGGAAGGCGATCGCCGAACTCATCGTAGTAGGTGGCTAAGTTCTCCGCCTCCTGCTTCCAACCCTCGATCTCCACCGTAAGGAGCCGGTCCAGGTCTTCCGCGGGCAGATCAAGCCCCGAGAGGTCAAGAGCACCAGGAGTCGGCAAGTTGCCGATGGGAGTCCGCACCGCCTCGCCCCCGCCTTCGACACGCTCGAAGATCCACTTCAGAACCCTGCTGTTCTCTCCGTAGCCCGGCCAAAGCCAGTGGTCATCCTCGCCCTTGCGGAACCAGTTGACGAAGAAGACGCGCGGCAGCTTGCTCTCGTCCGTCCGCTCGGCCATGGAAAGCCAGTGGGTGAAGTAGTCTCCCATGTTGTAGCCGCAGAAAGGCAGCATGGCGAAGGGGTCGTGCCGCAGCACGCCGGTCTTGCTCAGATTGGCGGCTGTGGTCTCTGAGCCGGCGGCGGAGCCCATGAAGACTCCGTGTTCCCAATCGAAGGCCTCGTTCACCAACGGGATCGTATTCGCCCGCCGGCCCCCGACCAGGATGGCCGAGATGGGCACGCCCTGCGGGTTCTCCCAATCGGGGTCTATCACCGGGCACTGTGCCGCCGGAGCGGTGAAGCGCGAGTTAGGATGGGCAGCCTTGCGTCCCGAGTCGGGCGTCCAATCGTCGCCTTCCCAGTCGATGAGGTGGGCGGGGGCGTCGACTCCCATATCCTCCCACCACACGTCGCCCTCGTCGGTCAGGGCCACGTTGGTGAAGATGGTGTTACGCGTGAACGTGCCCATGGCGTTAGGATTCGATTGGTGCGAGGTCCCGGGAGCCACGCCGAAGAACCCAGTCTCGGGGTTCATGGCCCACAGGCGGCCGTCTTCACCTATCCGCATCCAGGCGATGTCGTCGCCGATGGTGCTCACGGTCCAGCCGGGCAGTGTGGGCTGCATCATAGCCAAGTTGGTCTTGCCACAGGCGCTGGGAAAGGCTCCGGCGATATAGTGCTTCTTGCCCTCGGGCGAGGTGAGGGCCAGGATCAGCATGTGCTCGGCCAGCCAGCCTTCTTCGTGGGCGACGGCCGAGGCGATGCGCAGAGCCAGACACTTCTTCCCAAGAAGGGCGTTGCCGCCGTAGCCCGACCCATACGACCAGATGGACGGATCGTCAGGGAAGTGAACGATGTACTTGTGCTTGGGATCGCGCTCGCACGGCCACGGCACATCTCCCTGGAATGGCGCGAGCGGCGCCCCCACCGTGTGAAGACACGGGATGAACTTACCATCCTTGCCCAGCGCCTCGAGCACTTCCACCCCTGTGCGGGTCATGATCATCATGTTGACGACCACGTAGGGTGAATCGGTCACCTCGATGCCGATCTTGGAGAAGGGCGAGCCCACGGGACCCATGGAGAAGGGGATGATGTACATCGTCCGCCCTTCCATGCACCGTTTGAAGAGCCGGCCCATCTTGAGCTTCATCTCGCGAGCCGGGGCCCAGTTGTTGGTGGGGCCGGCCTCTACTTGATCGGTGGTGCAGATGTACGTGCGGTCCTCAACCCGAGCCACATCGCTGGGATGGGAGCGGGCCAAGTAGCACCCTGGCCTGAGAGAATCGTTCAGCCGCGTGAACGTCCCCTGCTTGATGAGTAGGTCGCACATGTGTTCATAGTCTTCTTGCGACCCGTCACACGTGTAGACGTTCTCCGGTTTGCAGAGCTCGACCACATCACGTAACCACGCAAGCAGTTCCCCGTTTTGGGTAAGTGCGTCAAGTGCGGCCGCCATCGTTTCTCCTTCCGTCTGCATCAGCGGTCGTAACAACGCTCAAAGACAGGCAAAGCCGGCGTACGCTCTTTCCGAGTCTCGCAGCCGGCCTCTCAACGCGGCTGATGGAACAACTCCATCCTCCGCCAGTCTGCCCTGGAGAAAATACCATGTATCCGTGCTTCCGTGTGCCCCGCAGGCGCCCGACGCGGAGGATGGGTCCGGCGGAAAGGTCCGAGCGGTCTAGAGACGCTTTCGAGGAAACCAGGGGATGAAAGAGCTGGTACGCTCGACGTACTCGGCGTAGCCGGGCTTCGACTCTTTGAGGTTCTTCTCCAGGAGCGTGACTCCCGACACCCGCAGGAGCAGCAGTGTGATCACCACCGGCCCATAGGCCGACCAGTAACCGTGGGCCGCCGCGGCGATCAGCCACATGCCCCACCACAAGAGCGCCTCGCCGAAGTAGTTGGGATGGCGGGTGTATCTCCACACTCCTGATCGGAGCACCTGCCCCTTGTTGGCCGGATCCCGCTTGAAGAGGGCAAGGTGAGTGTCACCGGCCACTTCGAACGAGAAGCCCACCACCCAGACGGCAAGGCCGACGAAGTCAAGGGCGACCAGCCGGGCCGGCTCTGCTCCGCCTTCCGACGCGGCCAACGGAGCCGCCACCAGCCAGAGAAGCGCCGCCTGCATGAGAAAGACCTGCAGGTAGCTGTACCACCAGAAGCTATCCGGTCGCTTGGCTCTCATCGCCCGGTAGCGAGGATCCTCCCCCTTGCCCCGATTCCTCCAGGTGACGTATACCGCCAGGCGTAGCCCCCAAAGGCAGGTGAGCGCGATGACCAGGATCCTGCGTCCGGCGAAGCCCTCCGTGAGGACGAAATAGGCCGCGACCGCGACGACAAAGCCGATGCCCCAGAACGAATCGACGACGCCGGCATCCCGCCGGACCAGACTGAGCAGCCAGACCAGGGTCATGTAGACGAGCAGGATAGCGAGGGTGACGCCCATCGCCGCGGGGATGGTCATAGTGCTTCTCCCACAGCGTGTGTCGTATCTGATGCTGCCGGCGGTTCGCCGGGGAGCCGCCGCACAGCTACCGCTACCGCTCCCAGCCCGGTGTGGGTAGCCAGGACCGCCCCCGATTCCATCATGGGAATGTCCTGTTGTTGCCCGAATCGCTTGCGAAGCTGCTGCAGAAGATACCCGGCGGCAGCCGGTGAGTCGGCATGGGTGATGGCCAGCCTGACTCGGTGACCCTCCGCAAACCCTGCGGCCCGCCGGGCGATGCCTCTGATCGTCCGTGAGTAGCCGAGGTGGCCGCCGTCGGCGTGGGCGCCGCCTTCTTCGTCGAACAAGATGACGGGCTTCAGCTTGATCAGACCGGCCATGTACGCCACCTTGGAATTGACTCGGCCCCCCTTAACGGCGAACTCCAGCGAAGGGGTGGCTCCGTACACTCTGGTGTTGGCCGCCGCGGATTCCGCGGCGGCCGCCACCTCATCCAAGCTCCGTCTTGCCACTATGGCCTCCCCAGCGGCCTCCACCACCAGGCCCAATCCCACAGAGACATGCCGTGCGTCCACCACCCGTATCCTGCGCGGGTCCACCTCCCGGGCCGCCCCCAGCGCAGATTGGTGAGTCCCGGACAGACGAGCCGAGATGTGCACGGAGACCACAGCCTCGTGATCCTCGAGCAGAGCCTCATAGACGCGCCGGAAATCCGCGCGGTTGGGCTGGGAAGAACGGGGTAGCTCATCGCTTTGCCGCACCAGTTGGTAGAAGGCCGGCGAGCTCAGCTCGACCCGATCCAGGTAGCTCTTGCCGCCGATGGAGATCGTCAGGGGGACCATCACTGTCCCGAAGCGCAATTGCTGGGCCTCCGAGAGATCGAAAGTCGAGTCGGTGACCAGGGCGATGGTCGCGGTCCGGGCGGCCGCCTGCTGCTCGACCATGTCGTCGACCTTGTAGCTCTCCAGCACCCCGAGGTGCTCGAGTGCCTGGCGGAATACCTCGGGCTCATCGGTGTGCAGATGCACGCGCATGTGCGCACCCCCTCCCGCCACGACCAACGATTCACCCAGTGGACCTATGGCTCGCTCTATCGCCACCCGGTCAAGGTCTTTACCGCTGAGCAGACCTTCGGCACAATAGCGGAAGAGCTCGTCGATCTCGCGCGCCTGAGCCATGGGCGCTCCGGCAGCCCCGCTGGCGACAAAGCCCCCGGCCACCCACCCGTCTGCCCTGGCCAATCGCTGATACTCGGCAGGAAAGGTGAGCGCCTCGAGAGCCGCCGCGTCCAACGCGCGACCTCCCCGAAGCGGGTCCAGCATGCCCTCGAGGAAATGGACGAATCCCTGTCCACCCGCGTCGACCACGTTGTTGCGGGCCAACACTTCCAGTTGGTTGGGCGTATCGGCAAGAGCGACCCTGGCGGCCTCCAGGGCGCGATCCATGAGCTCCCGGAAATCGGGCAAGGCAGGAGCATGGTCGCTCATCTCGCTGACCCAGGCCCGAAGGACGGACAGAATGGTGCCCTCGCGCGGGTGCTGAACAGCCGAATAGGCCGCATCCACGCCGGCGGTGGCAGCCAGGGCGAACTCACCGGTGGCCACACCTTTTTTCAAACGAAGACCTTCCGCAAGTCCATGCAGGAACTGAGCAAAGATCGCCCCCGAGTTCCCACGTGCGCCGATAAGCGCAGCGTCTGCCGCTACGCGCGCGGCCGACCCGATGGCAGATGGTGGAGTACGGCCCAGAGCGGCAGCCGCGGCGCTGAGCGTGGCTACAAGATTGGTCCCGGTATCGGCATCGGCAACAGGAAAGACGTTGATCCGGTCGAGTGCACTCTGTGACCTCACCACCGCGAAAGCGCCGGCGCGCACCACCTGAGCGAATTCCTGTCCGCCTAGAGTACGCAACGCCCTCTACCCTAGAACCGCGTCCCGCACGCGCTCCAGGGTGCCGGCCGAGCCCAGCTTCTCGTTCTTATGCGCGATGAACTTGGCATACTCGGCGATGAACACTTTGCCGGGGTCGCGCAGGTCGAACTTCTCCGGATTGTCTCTGAAGAACTCCCGATGCACCCGCGTCCACACCAAACGACCGTCGGTGTCGATGTTGACCTTGGTCACTCCCAGAGGCGCCGCCTTGGCAAACTCGTTCTCATCCACCCCTTTGGCCCCTTTGATAGAGCCACCGGCGGAGTTGATGCGCTCGATCTCCCCTTGCGGCACCGAGCTTGAGCCATGCATGACCAGGGGAAATCCGGGCAGACGCCTCTGGATCTCGGCGGCCACGTCCAGGCGCAGGGCCTGATGGCCGCTGAACTTATACGCGCCGTGGCTGGTACCAATAGCCACCGCCAGGCTGTCACACCCTGATTCGCGCACGAAGACCTCGGCCTCGTCCGGATCGGTCAGGTTGGCGTTCTTCTCATCTACCTGCACGTGCTCCTCTACCCCGCCCAATTGGCCTAATTCGGCTTCCACCGAGATGCCGCGCGCATGGGCGGCGTCCGCCACCTGGCGGGTGATGCGGATGTTCTCTTCAAGAGGCTCACCGGAAGCATCGATCATCACCGAGGAGTAGAAGCCGCTCTCGATGCAGTCGAGCGCGGTGGCCAGATCGCCGTGATCGAGATGCACGGCGAAGATGGCTTCGGGGAAGATCTCGTCGGCGGCCTTGATCATGGCCTCCAACATGCGTTTGTCGGCGTAGGAGCGGGCGCCCCGCGAGATCTGGATGATGAAGGGGGCTTGAGATTCCAGGTTTCCCCGGAACAGGCCCAGGGTCTGCTCCATGTTGTTGATGTTGTAGGCCCCTACGGCGAACGTCCCGTACGCGACCCTGAACAGTTCCTTGGTGGTGACGATCATCCAGAACTCCTATTCGGCCTTCTTCGCGTCCCAGTAGCTTTCGGCCTCTTCTTCCATCTGTTCCAAGCGATCGTAGTAGTCGGGGAATTCCTTGAGATGGGCCCAGGCGATCTTACCCGTCATCAAGATGTCGTCGTTGGTGACGTTGGTCTCGGGATCGTGGACCCCATGCTCGAGTTCCACGTCCATCCCCATGCGAAACTGCTCGACATCGAAATCCTTCCACGTGATGCCCAGTTTCTCGCCCACTGCTTTCGCTTCTTCGGCGGTGATATGACTGGGACCGCTCATCTATGCCCTCCCACGGGTCGAGGCCTTATCTGTGGCCAAAGCTTCGCCGGTTTGATCTTGCCTTACAAGCGCTCTAAGCGTCGGTCTGTAGGATCTCTTCGATCACCGTCACCCGGGGCGGCGTGGAGTCGCCGGCCCACTCGACAGCCTCACGCAGTTCGTAGGAGTTAGCGAACTTCTGAGCCTTCTCGGCGTCGTCCCACTCGAAAAGCGCAAAGATGTTGCCGGGGTCAGAAAGGTTCCTGAAGACCCTTCCACTCTTCGAGCCGCTCCTCAGTCGCCGCTTCTCGTCGTCTTTGAACACCGTCTCGAAGTTCGAGTAGTTCTTCACGTTGTGTTGGATGAGCACGTAGGGCATGCTTGCCACCCCTTTCGCGCGATGCGGGTCGGCGGGTCGAGATCCTGGGTTGACCATACCCTGTAGGTAGCGCTTTCCTAACGCGCCGGACCTACTTAATCAGTCGCAAGCGCCTTGAGGACGTCCCGTGTCGTCGTAACCCAGCCGAAAGCGTGCTCGACGTTCCACTCGGTCGCAAGCTGGGTGTGCTCGGGCCCGGAGTTGTTGCAGGCGTCCGCAACCAATATGGGCCAGTAGTCGAGCAGGTACCCGTCCCTGAGAGTCGTTTCCACACACACGTTGGTAGCCACGCCGGTGTAGAGGCAATACCGGATCCCATAGGTCTTGAGCACCATATCCAAATTGGTGCCGGCAAAGCCACTGTAGCGCTGTTTGCGCACGACCACGTCGCCCGCGCAGGGCGCCAGTTCCTCACAGACCTCTTCATCCCAGGAGTTCCGGGTCACGTACTTTCCCCACGTCTCGGGGCGGTCCTGCATCATGACGAGGCCCAACTCCTTGTGCCAATTAGGGGACTGCGGACCCCCCGCGTCGGAATAGTCTTCGGAGTAACTCATCTTGAGGTAGACGATCTTGACCCCCGCCTCCCGAAGAGCGGGCAGAAGTTCGGCGTTCTTCTGGATGACCGCAGGGGCGCCGGAGATGTCATAGCCGGCGTGGTCGAACATCCCACCCTCGCTGACAAAGGCGTTCTGCATGTCCACCACGACGACAGCCGTACGGGCGAGGTCGATCTCGAGTGGCTGCGGCTTGGCGTTGATCCTCACCAGCTTCTGCGCCTGCTCAGAATCCATGTGTATCCTCCTGCCTTCGGGGATCTGGACCCCCCTGGACGTTCTTTGCATGCCACAGTGTAACGCCTAGCATCCGAGCGGTGGCGGCCGTCCCGGTCGAGCATGCTATTCCGATACAGCGGGGCCCCGTCTCCGCTGGAGATGGGGCCCCCGTGACCTTGCAGCCGGTCAGACCTGTCCGCAGGTAGCGAGCAGGCGCCAAGCGCATAAGCTGGCGCGCACCTGAGCGATGCGGCCTAGGCGGTCGACCCGGGAAGAGGCTCCAGCTTGCTCACAGTCGGGATCATCGGCCAGTTCTTGTTGCTGCAGAGGACCAAGTCGAAGGTCCACTTGGGCGACTTGCGCCACTGACCGCCCGAGAGCGGGAGGCGGACCACGTTGGGCACCGGACGCGTGCTGTCCGCCGCACCGACTTCCTGAGTGAAGTCTATCGGGCCTGCTATGGTCTCAACATTGGTGGTCTTTATGGCCTCGATAATCACGTTCTTGTCATCGACGTCCGTGGTCCGTTTCAGCACGTCCACGGCCCACTCGAACATCATGAAGTGGAGCAGAGGCTGAGTCCACTGCTTGCTGCTCGCGGTCTCGTAGTTGTCGGCGAACTGCTGGCACGTCTCACCACTAAGCGGCGAGGTGAACGGATAGGTGGGATGCCACCAGCACGTGGTGCAGAGACCCTCACCGATGTCACCAAGGGCGTCTCCCGTCTGCGGGAAAAGCAGGGCCTTACCGATACCGCAGAGCTTAGGAGTGTAGCCCTGCTGCTTGCACTGTTTCCAGAAGTTGGTGAAGTCAGGCGGGCTCATGACCCCCGAGAGCACCTCCGCCCCACCTTTCTTGAACGCGTCGATGATGGACGTGTAGTCCTCCATGCCGTCCTGGAAGGACCCCCCGTCGATATACGTATATCCGGCCTTTGTCATGGGATCGGGCCATTGGTTACGGTAATTGTTGCCGTCAACATCGTTGGGCCACAACACGCCCACGATCTTGTTGTTCGGCACCTGCGGCCACATGTCGAAGTAGATGCCGAAGTTGTCTTCCTGGCCCCAGAAGGCATGATAGGTCCACTTGAAGCCGACTTTGGGATCGCCACCGCGGCCCATGAACCACGCCTGCCACGGGGTGTCGCATGAGATACAGGGGATCTCATTGGCCTCGGCCTGATCGGAGACGGGCACGACGTTGTCCCCGCTGGAGGCAGCCATCAGGATGTCCACCTTACTGTTCAGGATCAGGTCGCCAGCGACCTGGGACGCGCGGTTGGAGTTCGACTGGCCGTCTTCGAGCAGGATGTTGATCGGGTGCATCTTGCCGTCGCCAAGCACGACCCCGTCGCCGATGATCTCCTTGAAATGATCGACGCAGTACTTATCGGCGATCCCGAACGAGGCCAAGGGCCCGGTCTGCGGCGTCACAAACCCGATCTTGACCTCACGGCCTGCTTCCGGAGCCGCGCTGACGGTCGTCGTGGCCCCCGCTGCTGTGGTGGTGGTGGCGCCTGCGGTGGTGGTGACGCCTGCGGTGGTGGTCGTGGTTTCCTCACCGCATGCCGCGATCAGACCGCCCAGACCGGCGCCCACGCCCACGGTGGCCCCGGCGATACCGGCGATCTTAAGGAACTCGCGGCGACTTACTGCTTCCGACATTTCTTTTCCCTCCAAAGTAGCTGGACCCTGTCCATTCAATGCTGTGTGTTATCTGGTTTCTATCCGACTAACAATCGCTGGTCATTGGTTATGGGCCGCAACCCCCTTCCATAGAGCCCAAGCGGGACTCGCTTTTTCCACCTTTAGCATCATCTCACGCCCGGGGGTCGAGCACGATACCTTCCAGCGCTCGATCCCTCTCGATCGACGCCCCGGTGGCAACGAGTCTCCCCGCTTGCTCCAACCGGTCCGCGATATCCCCGAGTCCCAACTCCTCGAGACCGGAGCGCGTCTGTAGCCCCGTGGCGACGTCCCAGCCGTGCAGGTCGTAGAGCCGGTCCAACATCCGGTCCCATTCGTCCCTGTCGCACTTGTGTCCGGCGTAAGGCCCGGCATCGATCGGCACGTCCATGTATCTCTTGGGTGGATAGTCGTCGGCCCGGGTGAAGCCCGCATGTAGCGTGTTGAAGGCTTTCTCCAGGTTGCACCCAGCCTGAGCAAGCCACATCAGCTCCTCTTCAGCGATCTCTATCCCGAGGGCTGCACTGGTCAGCTCGGCGTAGTCCGCTATCTCCAACGCGTGCGGCCCAGAATACGTTCCCATGAAGTTGCAGAAACCGGTGAGGTCTTCTATCTCCTTGGCCCGCACCTGCCAGAAAACCGCCTCAGGTTGATTCTCGTACGCACTCGTTTCCCGAGGCAGATTCTTGGGACCGGAGTGATGCACGTTGCCTACGGCGCCCCTTAGATGCCGGGGACCGCAGGCTGACGTCGAACAACCTAACCCCCAGCCCTTCTGGATCCTGAAAGCATCAGAGGTGTCCTGCCCCTTGATGTGGACGGCGAAATCGTCCGAACCTTTGCCCAGCCTGCGAGCCGCTTCCTTGACGCCGTCGGCCAACAGGTCCCCAATACCTTCGCGATAAGCGAGCTTCTCCACCATCGCGTTCATGGCGACACCGTCGCCCCACTCCAGCGCCAGACCGCCGGTGTCTTCCCTGGAGATCAGGTCCCGTTCGTAACATTCAAAGGCCCAGGAGAGGACGGTAGCAGCCATATCACCGTCAAGGCCGAACTCATTGCAGAGAAGATGGAACTTGATCGAGGCCGCCGCGTCGTCGACATCGAACCGGGTCGAGTACATCGCGGAACCGATCCAGTAACCCACTCCCTTGGTACCTGCGAAGGGGCCCTCACCGATCTCGAAATAGGGCATGCAGCCGGCGGGGCAGTTGAAGCAGCCGAGCATCCTCTGCCGATATTTCGGTACACCCGCCTGGTGGCCCACCAGGTTCATCCTTTTCTCCATGGGCCAGTGGCCGATCTGCCCATTGCGGATCGTCTCGGCTCCTATGTCCCAAAAAGGGCTTTCGGGAAGAGCGCCCGCCTCGATGATCCCCTTTCGCCATCGAGCCGTCCGGGGCGACCCGCATATTCTGGTCAGACAATCATCCACAGCCTCCATGAACCGCGCAGGATCCGCCACTTCGATCGATCCATGCCCGCGGGCCACGAGAGCCTTCAGGTTCTTGCCGCCCATAACGCAGCCGACGCCCGATCCACCCGCGACCTTGGAGAGATCGCCGATGACGCAGGCGCCCTTCACCAGGTTCTCTCCAGCGGGGCCGATGGCCGCTACTTCGATGCGGTCGTCGCCCAACTCGGCTTGCAGCATCGCCTCGGTCTCATACGTGGTCCTACCCCAGACACTGCCCGCATCCCGGATCTCCGCTCGCCCATCGTGGATCCACAAATAGACGGGCGTCTCAGCCCTCCCCGTGATGACCACGTGATCGAAGCCCGCGTATTTGAGCTCCGGGCCGAAATGGCCGCCGAAATTGGCAGACCCCTTGCCTCCGGAGTAGACGTTCTTCGTCTCGATGGATACGCGGTTGGCTCCCGGAGCCATGGTGCCGACGAGACACCCGACCCCGAAGATGAGCATGTTCTCAGGATCGGACCATTTCGTCTCAGGTGACATCTCGTTCAGTAGTATCAGGCTGTTGACGGCTCTTCCGCCCAGAAGGCGCCGCGCGTAGACCCGCGTATCTTCCGTCCATATCTTGTTCCGGCTAAGGTCGACCCTCAGGATCTCGCCTGCGAGTCCACCCCGGATCTCATACGCGCTCATGGCCGCGCTCCAGTCCTAACGGCACCCGTCGCGCAGTACCTCGCACAATATGGTTCTCGCTCGCCGGCACAGAGGTCGCACGTGGCGTCGACCTGCCACGCGAGCTCGGCCGTTCGGTTCGACCGCGAGATCTTGATGCTCGAGGCGCCAGGCTGCATCGAACCCGTGTGGTGGAAGGAGCAGGCGAGCTCGCACGATCTGCAGCCGTTGCAGCGCGTCAGATCGACCATCATCCCTATTTCGAAGCTCTCAGTATCGTTCCCCACCAGTCCTCCGCTCGGACGGTCACCGGACGTCGATCGCGGGTCACCGGGTTGAAGTGACCTCCCAGCCGCTCAACTCGGCCACCTTGTCCAGGCACGCCTTGATGCCCACCGAGCGCATGGCTTGACCGGTCCCCGCGCGATCGCCGTCCTTCATGATGTTCTTCATGCGCAACTCCAGCGGGTCCATACCCAGCTTCTCGGCGATGATGTCCATCATCAACTCGACAGCGAACGTGGGTTGCGACATACCGAAACCACGGAAGGCCGCGCTCTGGCACTTGTTCGTGTAGACGACCCAGGTCTCCGCCAACTGGTTAGGGATGCGGTACGGCCCCGAACCGATCATGGTGCACTTGCCCATGGTTATCATGGCGGTCGAGGCGTAGGCACCGGTATTGCCTATGTGCTTGCGGTGAACGGCCAGCAGGGTCCCGTCGGACTTGAGCCCCATCTTGTAAGTGTGGTAGACGGGGATCTTGGTGGAACTGTAACGGAAGTCCTCATAGGTGGTGAGGGCCCACCTCACCGGCCGGCCGGCTTTCATGGCAAGGATGGCCACATTAGGCTCGATGGTGATGTTGTTCTTCTGACCGAAGCCTCCCCCCATGGGAGGAACGCTGACGCGCACCCGGTTGAAGGGCAGCTTGAGGGCTTTGGCTATCGCCGGCTGATGCCAGAACGGCATCTGCGTGTTTCCGATGATAGTCACCCGGTCCGGCCCCTCGGGCTTGGCGATGCAGGCATGCGGCTCTATGGGAACGCATCGCTGGGCGGACGTACCAAAGGAGTGCTCCACGATGAGGTCGGATTCGGCAAAGGCCTTCTCCACGTCGCCGTGGAGCAGCAGCATATGGTCGTGGCCGTGGGGTAGCACCTGGTTCCCCTTGCACCATTTCCCCTGACCTTCTTCGTGAATGACGGGGGCCTCCGGCTTCATCGCCTCTCGAGGATCGAAGACCGCAGGCAGGCGCTCATACTTCACTCTGATAAGCTCGACCGCCTGCTGGGCGATCTCCTCGGTCTCCGCAGCCACAAGGGCGACTATCTCCCCGCAGTAGCGCACCTTATCGTCGGCGAACACCGGCTGGTCGGGGATGATGAGACCGTTGATGTTGTCCGGGGCGTCCTTCGCGGTGGCTACGGCCTTCACTCCCGGCAGCCGCTCGGCCGCGCTCGTGTCCAACTCGAGGATACGAGCGTGGTGCTCGGTGCTCAGCAGCGGTTTCGCGTAGAGCATCCCGGGCAGGTACAAGTCGCCGGTGTACTCCACCTTTCCGGTCACCTGCTCGCGGGCATCGACGCGCGGACGACGTGTTCCTACTTCCGCGTGACTCATGGCCACTTCCTCCTCTACCGGCCGGTGGCCGCTTCGCGTATTTCCTTAGCCGCCGCCAGAACCGCTTCCACGGGCTTCACGTAGCCGGTGCAGCGGCATATGTTGCCGGATAGGCCCTCTTTGACTTCCTCGTACGTCGGATCGGGGTTGGCGTCGATGAGAGCCTTCGCCGCCAAGATCATCCCCGGCGTGCAGTAGCCGCACTGGCTGGCCGCCAGCTCATAGAAGTGCTTCTGAAGCGGATGCAGCTCGGTCTTACCCAAACCGTCCACGGTCTCGACCACCTTGCCGCCGATGCTCACAGCCAGGATCAGGCACGAATTCACGGCCTTGCCGTTCACGATGACGGTGCAGGCCCCACACTCCCCCTGCTCGCACGATTTCTTCGGACTGGTCACGTGCAGACGGTCGCGCAGTAGCTCAAGAAGGGTCAGGTTGGGCTCTACGGTCAGAACCTGCTCCTCATCATTGAGCACGAAGCGTATCTCGTGTTTCATGTCCCCTTCTTTCTAGAGCGAAGCCGAGGCTTGCCCGGCCTGGGCTTTTTGCTGCAGAGCCCAAAGGATCTTCTCCGGCGAGGCGGGCATGTCGAAAAGCCGGACCCCGACCGCATTGTAGATGGCATTGAATACCGCCGGCGCTCCGCTATTGGCGGAGATCTCGCCGGCCGCTTTCGCTCCGAAAGGCCCCTCGGGCTCGTACACCTCCACATACGTGCCGTACAACTCGGGCATGTCCATCGCGGTGGCGATCGCGTAGTTCTCGAGATCGACGGGCATGAAGTCGGGATTGTAGTTCTCCGGCGGCCCATTCACGTCGACCAGCCCGGGGTGACCGTCTTCACGGAGCGCCCAGCCCACGGCCTGCATGGCGCCGCCCTGCACCTGTCCCTCGACCAGAGCCGGGTTGATCGCCGTTCCACAATCGACGGCAGCGTATAGCTTGGTGACCTCGGCGACACCCGTCTCTGTGTCCACTTCCACCTCTGCCACCGTCGCGTGATAGTAGAACGCCGCGATGGGCTCGCCCTGCCCTTGCTCGTCGGCGGCGAAGCTCTTGGGAAAATAGTAGGCTGCGCCGATCGGCAGCTTCTTCAGGCCGAAGTGAGCGAAGCGAGCCGCCTCCCCGATGGGCATGGAGCGCTCCGGGTCATACTTGTCCCGCACGTGGCCGGTCTCGAGAATGAGGTTCTCGACATGTACCCCGAGCTTCGCTGCGGCCGCTTCGATCAACACGTCCTTCACCTGCGCCGCGGCTTTGAGCACCGCGTTGCCGCCGACGAAGGTGCCCCGCGAGCTGACGGTCCCAAAGTCGTACGGCGTCGTGCCGGTGTCCGCCGTGTAGACAGTCACCTGTTCATAGGGAACGGCCAACGCCTCGGCCGTCATCTGCGTGAGAACGGTCGTGGAACCCTGTCCGATCTCGGTCAAGCCCGTCTGGACGACGACGCTTCCGTCCTCACGCATCTGCATATTGACGGCGCATGGGTTGGGGAATCCCGGGACGGTGGAGGAATAGATACAGCCGGCGATCCCTTTGCCCTTCTTCTTCTTGGCCGCTCTAACGGCGGAGAGATCCTGGCCGGTGGCGGCGGCGAGCGCGTCTTCGACGGCTCGTGCCGCGAGAACCGCCGCCACCTCGCAGCGGTACCACGCGCTCGCGCGCCGGGCCCGTGGGCTTGGACAAGCGTCGCCGCCGGCGAGGTAACACACCTTGGCGATCTCACCCAAGACGGCCGGCTTACCCCGCAACGCTTCTTCGAAGCTGGTGGAATGGATGACCGTGGCGCCCAGCGACCCCAGGACCACATTGACCTTCTCGAAGGTCTTGCCGTCTACGCTCAGCACCACGCTGGCCGCGGCTGAAGCAGTGGAGATGGTCATCGCCTTGCGCTTGCCCAGCTTATGGAAGCCGGAGCCGCATTTCGCCGCGGGCAGGGGGATCACCACCTCGATGATCAATTCGTCGGGCGCCAGCGAGTTCTGTTGCGGTCCGACCAGGAACTCATCCAATGTCAACTCTCGCGCGCCTCGAGGCCCGCGCACCTTGATCTCGCCGTCAAGCGCCGCCACGGCGAGGATGAGGTCGCCGGCCGGCGTCGCCGTGCCCAGGTTGCCCCCGATGGTAGCGAGGTTACGCACCGGAGGACCGGCGCAGCTCCGCGCGGCTATGGCCAGCGCGGCGGCCCTGCTCAGGACCAGCTCTGAAGAAGCAAGCTCCGCTTGCGTTGCCAGAGCGCCAACCCGTAGATAGCCGTCCTCTTCGCGGATGTAGCGCAGCTCTTCCAGATCACCCACATGAACCACGTACTCGGGGCTGATCTCGCGCTTGTTCATCCAGACCAGGACGTCGGTACCGCCTGCCATGACGATCGCCTTGGAGCCATACCGCTCCATCAGCGCCAGAGCCTCATCGACGCTCTTGGGCGCTGCATACTCGAAATCTCTCATAAGGCTCTACCTCCAAGAAGACGTTGAATGCCGAGATCGAGCTCGATCATCGTTCTGGGATCACCCGACAGAGGGTCCCCTTCAAAGGAACGGATCCGCAGATCTCCTCCCAAGGGGGATCCATCGTCAATACGACGTTCACGTTCGAGTCGAAGCAGCCGTGCTCAGGACCCGGCTTTTCCGGGAACCACCAACCGTAAGCCGCGTTGACCACCCGGGGGTCGATCCCCTCGGTGAGCTTCGCCTTCAGCCTGACCCTCTCCCCCGGTTTCCGCGGCGTCTCCAGCCACACCCAGCGGCCGTCCGCGACCTCGTAGCGCGCCGCCGTCTCGGGGTGGATCTCGATCTCCGGATCCGGGCGTTGGTCACGCAGGGCCGCCACTTGCCGGCCCTCGGAGCAGAAATACTCGATCTGCCTCGAGCCGGTGATGAGGATCAAGGGATAATCGGCCAGGAGCAGCGGCGAGCTGACGGGACTCTCGGGAGGCTCGGTGTAGCCAGGCAACGGATCGTAACCCAGCTGCGCGAAGCGGCTGGCGGAGAGCTCCACCTTACCCGACGGCGTGTCGAACCCGCTCTGCTCGTACTTGCGGTAGGTGCGCGGACTCTGGTAGTAGCCCATCTTGTTGAGGTCGGCGAAGGTGAGACCCATCCCAGCCACCATCCAATCGTAGCACTCGCCTGGACTGCCCCAGGGGATGCGCGCCCGGTCGGCCCAGGGGATGCGCTTGACCAGCTCGATGACGATCTTCAGGTCATCCCAGGCTTCGCCCTGTGGCTCCACGGCTTTCTGCCGGGTGGCGATGTAGTCGGTGTAACCGTCGTCGCACAGCTCGTCGCGCTCCAGCCAGGTCGTGGCGGGCAACACGTAATCGGCCAGCTCGGCGGTAGGGGTCATGAAGTAGTCTGCCACCACCAGCAGATCCAACTTCTTGAGAGCTTCCGCGAATCGACGAACGTCCATGGTGTTGATGATCGGGTTGCCGCCCGAGCAATACATGGCCTTGAGCGGATAGGGCCCGCTACCCTCCATGGCCTGCATGGCCAGGGCCGGATGGACGAAGATGAGGGTGGGACCTCCGCAGAAGCGACCCTTGGGACTGGAGATGAGGGGGAATTGCCCGGCCCCGAGCCGGCGCTCTTCCACTTCGACAGGCGGTTTGCACACGGCGCCCCCGGACAGGATCCCGCTCCGGAAATAGCCCTCGATCTTGGGCGGCAGAAGATTGCCTCCCTTGACGTCGAGGTTGCCGGTGATGGCTACCAGGTCGATCATGGCCCGGCTGGCCTGGGTGGAGGTGATGTTCTGGTCCATGGCCACCCGATGATGAAGCACCGCCGGCTTGGTACTCGCGTAGAGCCGCGCCGCTTCGCGCATCTTCTCCGCCGGTAGCCACGTGATCTCGGCCACTCTCCCGAGGGGGTACTCGGCCGCCCGCGCGGCCAGGGCGTCAAAACCGATGCACCAGCGCTCCACGAACGCCTTGTCGTACAACCCCTCGGCGATGACCACGTTGATCATCCCCAGCACGAGAGCCGCGTCGGTTCCCGGCCGGATCTGCAGCCAGAGGTCGGCCTTCCCGGCCAGCTGCGTCCTCCGGGGGTCGACCACGATCACTTTCGCCCCGTTCTTGGCCTTGCCCCGCAGCAGATCCCTACCCCGCGGTGGATGCGAGACCAAGGGATGAGCCCCGAACACCAGGATGCAATGAGAGTTTTCGTAGTCCGGGCCCCGCTCCATAAGGGTAGAGGTGCCGATGGTCACGTTCTCGGCGATCAGCGAGGGAGCGTAACAGATGTGCAAATCCACGCTGATGGCGTTGGGGCTACCGAGGGCATAGGGCACGAGCGACGCTACCCCTCCAGCCCGCGGGCCCGTGCCCCGCATCCCGCAGATGGCCTCCGGACCGTACGTGTCCTTCACGGCCGTGAGCCCGGCGGCGATCCCGTTCAGAGCCTCGTCCCAGGAGATCTGCTCCCACTTGCCCTCGCCCCGCTCGCCCGCGCGCTTCAGGGGATGGCGCAGCCGGTCGGGATGGTACAGCCGTCCGGGTTCCGCTTTGCCTTTCGTGCAGATGTAGCCCTTGTTGTTGGGATGGTCCGGATCGCCCTGCACCCGCACCACCCGGCCGTCCTCCACATGCACCAGTACGCCGCATTCACTGTGGCACGACTGGCAGACGGTCCTGACGACGGTTACCATTCAGCCTCCCTAATACCTATTCGTCGGGCAGCACGGCGATGCAGGCTATCTCCACGATCTGGCCTTTGATCCCCAGACCCGATACCCCGATCAAGTCGTGGGTCGGTGGGTT
>JAZDLO010000189.1:0-2026 GCA_043801935.1 bacterium | reverse complement strand
CCCCAAAAACTCCCTCCCGGGTTCCCTCCATGTTTTTTTGCCCGTCCGGCTTTGGGGGGGGGGGGGGGGGGGGGTTCCCCCCCCCACGCGGTCGCCCCTTTTCGGCCAGTCCTGCCGTTCCCCATCACCCCGCGCGGCGCCAGGTGCCCCGAGTCGCGCGCCCGACCACCTTTGGGCGCCATTTCGGCGCCCGAGAGCCCGTGCTAGACTGAATCTCCGTTATGGACGTCGTCTTCACCAGCATCTATGCGCGCGCCTGTATGGGGGCCGGCTTGGCGGTTCTCACCGGAATGCGCGCCTTCCTCCCCGTCGGCTTCCTAGCCCTTTACTCACGGCTGGAGTTCGCCAGCGCCCCGATCCTGGACGGCACTCCCTTTGCCTTCCTCGAAAAGACCTGGGTCATCGCCCTCCTCTTGGCGCTCGCGGTCATCGAACTAGCGGTCGACAAGATGCCCGCGCTCGTCCAGACACGCGATCAGGTCATGCGGCCCATCAAGATCATCCTGGGTGGCTTGGTGTTCGCAGCCGCCATGGCTCCCGACGACTGGATCGCCATGACCGTCTCCGGCGTCCTTGGACTGGTGATCGCCGGCCTCGCCGACCGCGCCCGCCGCTCCATGCGCCCCGACGCCGGCGCCAACACCGGCCCCATCGTCCTCATGAGCATCTACGAGGATCTCGCAGTCCTCGTCGGCACCCTGCTCTTCGTGCTCGTGCCCCTCGTCGGCGCGCTGCTCGCCTTCTTCCTCTTCCTGATCACCTATCGCCTTCAGCAGAGACGCAAGCGCAAACACAAGGGTTTGCGTATCCTTAAGGGGTGAGCCTTCAAAACAGGGTTCGTTCCCGAGCGCAGGATCGGCCGCTCCGCCTTCCAGGAGCGCCACACGGGAGCCGATGCAGGACCATGGGCGCTGAACTCAACGACACCGATTTCGCCAACCTCCGCCACCGCATGGTCGAGGACCAGTTGCGCAGCCGCGGCGTCACCGACGAACGGGTGCTGGCTGCCATGGGGAGGGTCCCCCGCCACTTATTCGTGCCCCCCGCCCAGCGTTGGTCGGCCTACCACGACGGCCCGCTTCCCATCGGACTAGGCCAGACTATCTCCCAACCGTACATGGTGGCCCGCATGACTGAGCTGCTCCACCTCGTTTCGGACTCACGGGTGCTGGAGATCGGCACAGGCTCCGGCTATCAGGCCGCCGTGCTGGCCGAATTGGCCGGCGGCGTATGGACCATCGAGCGCCACGCCGATCTGGCCCGACGCGCGGAAGAGCTACTCCTCCAACTGGGCTACGCCAACGTCAGGGTGATCACCGGCGACGGCACCCTGGGCTTCCCCGAAGCCGCACCCTATGACGGCATCCTGGTGACCGCCGCCGCTCCCTACGTACCCGAGAGCCTACGCGAACAATTGGCTGTCAACGGTCGGATGGTCATACCAGTAGAGGCCGGGTACGCACAAGACCTCAAGCTCATCGAGCGACTGCCCGACGAGGGGGCGCCGAGCCTGCCCGCTGCGGGCGCGGCCCGTGCCCCAGCCGCGATGGGCCCCGGCGGCACGACCCAAGCCGCCTCCAACTCGGCACCGGAGTCCGCGCCTGAGCCCTCCCCGCGCTATCGCGAGACCTCCATCCTCGGCTGCGTCTTCGTGCCTCTCATCGGTGAACAGGGATACCGGCAATGAGCGGCCCGTCGCCCGGCGCCGCGGACTCCCGGTCGTACGACCGCCCAGACGGCGCTCCTGCCAAGATGATCCGCGTTCGTGTCTTAGTCGAAGGACGGGTGCAGGGAGTGTGGTTCCGTGACAGTACCGGGCAGCAGGCCACCCGTCTGGGAGTGACTGGGTGGGTGCGCAATCTGCCCGACGGCCGGGTGGAGGCGGTGTACGAAGGCCCGCGAGATGCGGTCGAGGAACTGCTGGCCTGGACCCGGCGAGGCCCCGAACGAGCCCTGGTCACGGCGGTCGAGGTCCACGATGAGGAGCCGAAAGGGGAGCGGGGCTTCAGCCGCCCCGGACCCAGAA
>JAZDLO010000215.1:0-6572 GCA_043801935.1 bacterium | reverse complement strand
TGGAGCTGACGCTGATCAAGATGACGGCTCTGGGCACGGGAGGCCCTGCCAAGCCGGAGACGGCGGCCGTGCCATCGACCGCACCGGCGACTACGGCTGCGGTCGGGCGCGCCGCCGGCGCGCCCATGACAGCCCCCGCCTCGACCTCGTCTCCCGCACCGGCTCCATCGTCCGCACCGGCCCCATCGTCCGCACCCGCTTCGCCGCCCCCAGGCGTCGAGCCCACGATGCCCGAGGCCCAGACCGCCCCCCCGGCTCCGTCCACCGTACAGCCCGACATCGAGCACCTCAAACGTGCCTGGCCCCTGATCCTTGAAGCGGTCAAGAAGCGTCAGGCCGGCCTGTCCGCCGTGCTTGGCGAGGGGCGCCCGGAAAGCCTCGAGGACGACGAGTTGGTCATCAAGTTCCCCACCGGCTATAGCTTTCAAGCCAACCAGGTGGCCCGGGGCGACAATCCTCGGGTGATCGCCGACGCCCTGCGCGAGGTCACGGGCAGAGAGCTGCACATCACCACCCGGATGGCGGTCGGGGTCGCCCCCCAGCCGGCTGACGAAGAGGAAGATGCTAGAATCCTGAGCAAGGACGAGTTGATCAGGGTGCTCAAACAAGAGTTCGACGCCCAGGTCATCGACGACGGGCCCGCGCGCTAGAGGAGCCGAGGAGATGCCAGTGAACCCGAACTACCAGAAGATGATGAGACAGGTCCAGAAGATGCAGGCCGATATGGCCAAGATGCAGGAGAACTTGGCCGATGAGGTGGTAGAGGCTTCCGCGGGCGGAGGCATGGTGACGGTTCAGGTCACCGGCGCCGTGGAATTGAAGAGCATCAAGATCGACCCGACAGCGGTCGATCCCGAAGACGTGGAGATGCTCGAAGACATGATCATGGCCGCTACCAACGAAGCCCTCCGTTCGGCGCAAGAGTTGGCCAACAAGAAGCTGGGCGGCATCACTTCGGGTCTCAACATACCCGGTCTGCCGTTCTGATCCGGGCCGCAAGCCCCGTCGGCCCCCACTAATAGGCGCATGTTCAGCCCCACCGTCCAGAGGCTCATCGACGAGCTGAGCAAACTTCCCGGCGTAGGTCCAAAGACGGCTCAACGTTTGGCCTTTCACCTCCTCAAGCTTTCCCCCGAGGACGCCCTGCCGCTTGCCCACGCGCTCATCGACGTCAAAGAGACGGTGCGTTTCTGCGTTTCCTGCTTCAATCTCACCGAGCAGGAGCTGTGCGCGGTGTGCCTGGACGCCGGTCGGGACACTTCCACCATCTGCGTGGTGGAAGAGCCGGGTGACATCATCAGCATCGAACGCACCCATGAGTATCGAGGCCTGTATCACGTTCTTGGGGGAGCGCTTTCCCCCCTGGACGGAGTCGGGCCCCAGAAGCTGCATCTCGCCGAGCTCTTCGAGCGGGTGCGATCCTCGGAAGGGGTGCGCGAGGTCATCGTGGCCACCAACCCCAACATGGCCGGCGAGGCTACCGCCCTCTACATCCTCGAGGAACTTAGGCCGGACGTCGCGGGCGGCCCTCTCCGCATCACCCGGCCCGCCGCCGGCCTGCCCATGGGCAGCGATCTTGAGTACGCGGACGAGGTCACCCTGAGTCGGGCCTTGGCCGGGCGGCGAGAGCTCTAGAGATCCGCTAGAATCCATCCTTCGACAGACTTCCACAAACCCCATATCGGAGCACTGATCCAGGTGGCAGAAAAAGAGGAATCCAGGCGAGCACAGGCGGCCGCGGCAGTGGACCTGACAGGCGAGGAATACATCGTCATCGGCGGGCCCGAGCGCAAGGCCGAGCGCACGAACATCGTGGTGATGAAATTCGGGGGCAGTTCGGTAGCCGATGCCACCTGCATCAAACGCGTGGCCGACCGCATCGTTGAGGCCCGCAAAGCCGGACACCCGGTGGTGGCCGTGGTCTCTGCCCGGGGCGACACCACCGACGAGCTCATCGAGATGGCCAAAGAGATCTCGGACGATCCCCCCGCCCGGGAGATGGACATGCTCCTCTCCACCGGAGAACGCATCTCGGCGGCCCTTTTGGCCATGGCCATCTCCGGTCTGGGCTATGAAGCTATCTCGCTCACCGGATCGCAGGCAGGCATCGTCACCGACACCGTGCACACCAAGGCCAAGATCCTTGACATCAAGCCCGGTCGCATCCGCAAGGCACTCGACGAGGATAAGATCGTTCTCGTGGCCGGCTTTCAGGGCGTGTCCACCGCCCAAGACGTCACCACCTTGGGACGTGGCGGTTCCGACACGACCGCCGTCGCCTTAGCGGCCGCCCTCGGAGCGGAGGTGTGCGAGATCTACACCGACGTGGAGGGCGTCTTCACCGCCGATCCGCGCATCGTACCCGAGGCGCGCAAGCTGGACACCATCTCCAACGAGGAACTGCTCGAGCTGGCAGCGAGCGGAGCCAAGGTCATGATGGCCCGCAGCGTCGAGGTGGCCCGCCGCTTTGACGTGCCGCTCCACATCCGTTCAAGTTTCACCACAGCCCCCGGCACCTGGATAGGACAGGATGATACAAGCATGGAACAGGCAATAGTCTCCGGTGTCACCTATGCTCTCGACGACGCCAAGGTGACCATCCACGATCTCCCCGACAAAGTGGGGGTGGCGGCCAGGGTCTTCACCGCCCTGGCCGGTGTTCACGCGAATCTCGACGTGATCATTCAGAACGTCTCCGCGGGAGGCACCACCGATATCTCGTTCACTGCCTCGGAAAACGACCTACCTAAGATCTCCCAGGTGCTCGGCGAACTACAGGGTGAGCTCGGATTCACCTCGTTCGACACCGACAAGGAGGTGGCCAAGGTCACCTTGGTCGGAGCGGGGATGAAGACCTACCCGGGCGTGGCTGCCAAGATGTTCGAAGTCCTTGCGGAGAACGACATCAACATCGAGATGATCTCTACGAGCACCATCAAGCTCAGCTGCGTGATCCGCCGGCAGCACATGGAGACCGCCGTCAAGGCCCTCCATGCGGCCTTCCGGCTTCACGAGGGCATGGTCAGCCGTGAAGAGGTGTTCAGCTAGACCGCGTGCACACGCGGCGGGCAGCGTCACGCGGGAGCGCACAGCCCTCCGCCTTCGTCTTCTTCGCCGTCTTGCAGGCGGAACTGTCTCCGATAGAGATCGGCGTACATGCCGCCGCGATCGAGGAGCTCCTCGTGCGTGCCTTGCTCCTTGAGTCCCCGCTCGTCGATGACCAGGATCTGGTCGGCGCGCCGGATGGTCGACAAACGGTGGGCGATCACCAGGGTGGTCCGGCCGGCCATGATCCGTTCAAGCGCCTGCTGGATGGTGGCCTCCGTGCGCGAGTCCACGCTGGCCGTAGCCTCGTCGAGCACCAGAATCCGGGGGTCGCGGAGGATGGCCCGCGCGAAGGAGATGAGCTGCCTCTGTCCCTGGCTCAGATTGCCGCCCCGCTCACCCACTGTTTGGTCGTAGCCCTCGGCTAGATTGAGGATGAACGCGTGCGCCCCGGTGGTCCGAGCCGCTTCTTCCACCTCTGCATCGGTAGCCTCCAGACGCCCGTAGCGGATGTTCTCCGCGATGCTCCCCGAGAAAAGGAATGGTTCCTGGAGCACCAGCGCAATGTGGCGGCGCAACGATTCCTGGGTCACGTCGCGCACGTCGACGCCGTCGATCGAGACGGACCCGCTGTCCGCGTCGTAGAAGCGAAGCAGCAAGCTGATGATCGTGGTCTTGCCCGCACCGGTGGGTCCGACGATGGCCACCGTCTGCCCTGGGACGGCCTCGAAACTCAGGTCGTCGAGGACCGGCTCGCCCGGCAGGTATGAGAACGACACGTGGTCGAAGGTCACCCGGCCGCTGACGGGCGTCGGCTCCGGACCGGTCGCGGCTCCGCCCAGCACCTCATCCAGCGGACGCGCGCCCGGCCGATCGGCCACCTGGGGCTCCCGGTCGACCAGGTCGAGGATGCGCTCCGCCGCGGCCAGCGCCGACTGTACCTGAGCGTAGAACGAGGAGAGCGCCTGGATGGGCCGGAAGAACTGCTGCACGTAGGCCAGGAAGGCGACCACCACGCCTACGCTCACCAGCGGCGGGTCCCGAAGCGCGAGATAGCCGCCGTAGAAAGCGACGATGGCGGTGGCCAACGCTCCCAGCACGTCGAGCACCGGGGAGAACGCGCTGGTCACACCTACAGCCGCCACGTTCGCGTCCCGGTTCATGGCGTTGACCTCGCGGAAACGTTCCGTGGTGGCCTCGGAGCGGTTGAAGGCCTGGGTGACCCGCACGGCGGCGATGTCCTCCTGCAGGTTGGCGCTCACATCGCCGATGGTCTGCCTGGTGCGCCGGAACGAGCGCCGGGCGAGGCGCGCGAACAAAGCGGTGACTGCGAAGGTCAATGGGATCACCACGAACGAGGCTAAGGCCAGCCGCCACTCCAGGGCCAGCATCACACCTATGATGCCCAACAGGGAGAAGAGTCCGCCCACGGTCTGGGTGAGCCCCTGTGAGAACAACTGGTCGAGAGCCTGCACGTCGTTGACGAGACGGCTCATCAGGTCGCCGGTGTCGTGCCGGTCGAAGAACTGCTTGTCCAGGCGCTGGACCGCGACGAAGACCTGGGTGCGGAAGCGAGCCAACAGACGCTGGCCGATGCGCCCGATAAGCCGGAATTGACCCGCATTGGCCAGGTACCCGACCACGTAGGAAGCCAGAAGGAGGGTCATCAGCTTGACCAGCAGGGATGCATCGCCGCGCGAGATGGCGGTGTCGATCGCTCTCCCGATGAGATACGGTCCGGCAGCCGTCGCAGCCGCGCCCACCAAGAGCACAAAGAGGGAGGCGATGACGGCCGGCCGCATGTCTCTCATGTAGCCCCACAGCCGCCTCAGCACTCTGCCGGTGTCGGCCGGCCGCTCGGTCCCGGCGTCGACGCTCAGCCCACGGAAAGGTCCGTGCCCGCCTCTCATGGCCCGCCCCCGTGAGCGCCGTCGGCGTCCGGGACAGCCGGGGCGTCGCCCCGGAGCGCCCCCGGGAGATCCGCGCGAAGTCCGCCCCCCGTCGCCAACTGCGAGTCCACTATCTCTCCATACAGCGGGCTGGTGCACAGCAGGTCGTCGTGCGCGCCGTCGGCCACCAGCTTGCCGTCGTCGAGCACCAGGATCCTGTCGGCCCTCCGCACCGTGGACACCCTGTGAGCGATGACGAGCGACGTCCGCCCCTCCATCAGTCCTTCGAGAGCCTGCTGCAGGCGGTATTCGGTCTCGGCGTCCACCGAACTGGTGGCGTCGTCCAGCAGCAATATCCGAGGATCCACCAGGAGGGTGCGGGCGATCGAAAGGCGCTGGCGCTGTCCGCCCGACAGCGTGACCCCGCGCTCGCCCACTACTGTCTCGTACCCGTCCGGAAAGCTCATGATGAAATCGTGCGCCTGCGCGGCTTCGGCGGCGGCGACGATCTCATCCATCGTGGCCCGGGGTCGGCCGAAGGCGATGTTATCGCGGATGGTCCCCCCGAACAGAGTGGATTCTTGCAGCGCTATCCCGATACGGGAGCGTAGCGACGACAGGGTGACCTCGCGGATATCGACCTCGTCGATGCTGACGACCCCCGCACGCACGTCGTAGAACCGGGGGATCAAGTTGATGAGGCTGGACTTGCCCGAGCCGGTGGTCCCCACGAGGGCCACGGTCTGGCCGGGCGCTATCTCGAAGCTGACATCGTCGAGGATGTTCTTCTCCTGGCCGGCGTAGCGGAACGATACGTGGTCAAAGGTGATACGTCCCTCGATGGGGCCCAGCTCCGAGGCGCCCGGGTGGTCGACGACCTCGCTTTCAGCGTCCATGATCTCGAACACCCGGGCGGCGCTCGCCCCGGCCCGGGACATCATGGCGGTGATAAAACCTAACTGGAACACCGGCATGAGCAAGAACGAGAGATAGGTGGTGAACGCCACCAGGGTCCCCAGGCTGAGCTTCTGAGCGATCACCTGATCACCCCCGTACCAGACCACGGCCAGGTTACCGAGATTCGCTACCAAGAAGATCACCGGGAAGGCCACGGACAACGCCGCTATCACGCGCAGGCTCTCGCCCAAGAGATCCGAGTTGGCGCGTTCGTAGCGATCCTGCTCATAGGGCTCGCGGGTGAAGGCCTTGACAACCGCCACTCCGGCCAAATTCTCCTGCAGAACGGTGTTGAGCGCCCCAAGCCTCTGTTGGATCCGGCGGAACAACGGGAAGATGCGGGTAACGAGCACGCCGAAGATCCCGAAGATGACCGGCACCATGGCGAACGACACGCCGGCGAGGCGCGCGTTCAGGACGACCAACACGATCACCGTGCCCACCAGGGTGAGCGACGCCGAGAGCAGATTGAGCAGCCCCTGCCCCGAGAACTGCCGCACGTTCTCCACATCTGAAGTGATCCGGGTCATGAGCTGGCCGGTCTGCACCTTGTCGTGATAGCTGAACGACAGGTTCTGGAGCTTGGCGAAGAGCGAGTTGCGCAGGTCGAACGCCACTCCCTGGCTGGCCTTCTCAGCGAGGTAGCCTTGCAGGAAGTTGAACAACCCCCGCACCACCGCC
>JAZDLO010000205.1:0-17947 GCA_043801935.1 bacterium | reverse complement strand
GCGAGGGCCTGACGTTGCGCCATCGTCGTGGTCCCCGCCGCCGCCGTAGTCCAGCGCGCCAGTTCCGTCTCGATCTGGGCCATTAGTGAGCGATACCGTGCCTGCCGGAAGAGCCAGCCGGGTTGTACGTCCTCACCGGCCTTGCGAGCCGTGTCGATCAGCACGGTGAACCCGTCGATCTCCGTTTGCAGGGATCGCAGCGCCGCCTTGTACTCGGTCATCATCCGCGCGGCAGCCTGACGGTCGACCGCCTCCAGGTCGCGGTTGTGCTCGGCGACGAGATCGTACAGGTCAGCCATCGGCCAATACGTCCGCAGCGACGCGCCGCTTCAGGAAGATGTCGACCAGCTCGTCATCCGTGGTCACGAGCATGGGAGTCCCGAACTGGTCTCGGTAGCCGAGCACGAACCGCGTCGAGTAGTACACGGCGCGCACCCCGTCTTCCCTCTTGGCGAAACGGATACGCACTTCGGGCTCGCTTGACTTCCGGGCTCGTCCGATCTTCTTCACGGCATGCCGCCCTGCCCCGGTTCCGCCGGGTTCGCGTTGCCGCCTCTCAGCAGCGCATCCACAAGGGACGCCCCGGCCTGCTGGTCGTTCAGCGTCTTCTTCTCCCGTTCGGCCGCCGGGTCGATGCCGGGAATCATGGAGAGCAGCGTGTCGGTCGACACCCCCAGCGTCTGCATGACGAGGAGCGACTCCATGTGCTCTTTCTCGTTGCGCGTCTCGGGGTCGGTCCAGCGCGGGTTGATGGCGATCCTGTCGAGTGCCTTGGGGTCGACCGGCGGCTTCTCCGTGCCGAAGGTGGCAGCGACCCTGACGGCCAGTCGGAACGCCTCGTCGTACTGGGCACCGTTCTCGGTGCCGAACCGCTTGCACTTGGCGACCAGGCCGGCCTCGGCCGTCTTCAGCGACTCGCCGGAAGGCGCCCCACCGGACAGGACGATCATGTGAGCCGGGGTACGCGAGCGCGCCGCGATGCGTAACAGCGTGGCTTCGATGGCGGCCAGGGGACCAGCGGGATCAGCGGATTCGAACTGGCCCCAAGCGGTCTTCTCATTGGCCGAGCGCCACACTTCCCCGGGGGCAGTCTTCAGCATGGTCTGGATGTCGATGCCCGAGGCATACCGCTGCGGGTAGCCCATGGTATCGAGCACGGCCGACAGGTCGAGCAGCTCCTTGTTGAGGCGATCCTGCTGCGGGATGGTGCCGCGTATCTCGGACACCCCGTACTGCCGTGCGCCCCGGCGGTTGGTGAAGTGCACGACGGGGATGCCGAGCGGCTTACCATCGGCGGTCACCCACGGACTGGGCCAGACCGTCTCGCCCTCGTCCAACCATTCGACCCAATCGCCGGGATCGTCAGCCGACAAGCGGAACCACTTCTCGATGCGGCCAGGAAGGTAGATGTTCATGCGCTTGACGACTGCGCCCTTCGGGTTCACCGGGGAGGGCTCGTCGGTGTCCCAGACCTTGACGGCGCGCACCTTCTGCCCGTCGCGGTAGTCGCAGCGCACGATGGTGGGGGAGTTGTACGTGAACCTGGGACGCCCAGCGGTGCCGTCCCAGTCGATGAGGAGGTACCCGTCGCCGAGCTTCACCGTCTCGGTGTGCAGCGTGGCTTGCCCGGCATCCATGTGAGAGCGGTCCCAGACGTTCCACAGCCACTCAGACAGCAGTTCGTCCTCACAGTTCACACCAGCCAGTGCCAGCCGGTCGGACATGGCGTCCACTACCGTCTCGCAGAAATTCTCCGTGTAGGCGAGGCCCGAGCGCTCGAGGTACTGCTTGGCGCGGTCGGTGAGTTGCGTCCCCTGGTCACCGTCGTAGTAGTGCTCTGCTCTCGTGTAGGCGGCGGTCATCTCATTCGGCCAGGCGGCGATGGCGCGCAGGTGGTCCTGGTCAACCGGGGCAGAGCGGTCGCCGATCCGATCCTTCAGGATGGCGGTGATCTCAGGTGCGACCATGGCTCACCCCCAGTGTTGACATGAGGTATTGCCGTGTGTAGACTCGGCGGGTCAAGGCTTTACACACGGAAGGAAACACATGCGCATTCATGTAGACGTAACCGGACTGACGGGATTGGTCATGCACAATGGCCGATTGGCAGATCCCCTGGACCCGTTGGCAATCGAACTGAGCAGGCTCACGGACAAACGGAACCGAACCGAGGAGGAAGAGCGGGAGATCTCGGACTTTGAGTGGTTGGCGTCGCTCTACTATGAGAAGGGCCTCGGGACATACATCCCGGCGGAGAACATCGTCCGTTGCCTGCGCGACGCGGCGACCGTCTGGAAGCTCGGAGAGGCGGTGTACGACTTCGTTCATGTCAGCACCGATCTCTTCACCGCGGATGGCGCTCCGGTCGTCCCGGTCAAGCACGACGGACCGGCCGACCCTCGCAAACTCCAGAAAGAGGACGCGTTTCGGCTCCGCAAGACCGTGAAGATCGGACGCAACCGCACGCCCCGAACCCGTCCGATCTTTCGGACATGGGGTATGTCCTTCGATATCGACCTCGACGATACAGATCTCAACCTCAGTGACTTCGAGCGCATCGCCGAACGGGCCGGGCGGCTAGAGGGCATCGGGACGGCGCGCAAGCTCGGATACGGCCGCTTCGCAGCGACCCTGAGCGTCGCTGCATGACCGCCCAGTTCACCCCGAAGGGGGACAAGCCCGAGTGGCGGATGGTCTATGACGATCTGCTGGACGAGGCCCTCTTCGGTGCGGTTATCACCTATGCCGAGCTGGACGAATGCCTGGGGCGCGACTTCCGTACCAACCGGGCACCGCTCTACCGGGCTTGCACCGAACTCGGGGAGCAGCGCAAGCGATGGCTGGAACCGGTTCCCAGCATCGGGTACCGGGTGACCGAGCCAGGCGATCATGTCCGCATCTCCGCCGGGCACAAGCGGAAGAGCCGCCGCCAACTGGGCGTCGCGATCCGCGTGCTCGACGCCACGGACCTCTCCCGGCTCACGGCCGAGGCGCTGTCGCGCTGGGACAGCCAGCAGAAGACGACCTTCACTTTGTGGGCGGTGTTCGCCCACGAGTCCCGCATCCGCAAGATCGAAGAGGTTCTCAGGAAGGCCGGACTGGTCTAACGCGGCTCGGCGCGGCTCGGCGCGGCAGGGCGCGGCGAAGCTCGGCAGGGCGCAGCTCGGCAAGGTTCGGCTTGGCAAGGCATGAATGCACTTATCCCCCGCGGGGCCGGTTTCGGCTCGGCGGGGCATGGCTATCCGAGGCGTGGCGAGGCGTGGCGCGGCATGGCAAGGCAAGGTACTCATCGCCCCGGCTCCCGGTCCTGATACCTCTCGCCCACCAAGACGAGGTCGCCCCGCCTGATGATCGGCGGCGTCGTGCTGGGCATGTAGCTGCTGGACGTCGCCGTCTGCCCGGGTGTCAGGCCCATAACGGCATACCGGAGGGCGTCACAGGCGTCGTCGTTCATCTTCAGCGGCTGTTCCTTGAGCCCACCCCCCATGCCCTTGTTCTGCAACCAGGTGTAGCCGGGCAGCTCCCCCAGGAGGCCAGAGCAGCGCGGATCGATGGTCATGCCGTCGCCGATGGCCTTGCCCACTGCGTCGATGCCAGGCAACACGTCGTTGGTGGCGGGTTGCATGGGCAGACCAGCCCGTCGACAGGCCGCGATGTACTCGGGCTCGGACGGGTCGGCGTAGAAGACCTCCACCTTGTGGATGAGCACAAGGTTGCGCAACCGAGGGATGAGCGTGTCGAGCAGGGTGCCCCGTTCGTACACCTCATCCAGCACGGCCAGGCGGCCTGAGCCCGACTGCCCGATCACCTCGCAGGCGAAGGCGTGGACGAAACCCCAGTCGACGCCGGCGATTACCCGCTTCCATGCTGTCTCCGGCGCGGGTGAGCACACCTGCGCATCGGGAAACTCGTAGATCATTCCCTCCGCCGCTGCCCATTCGCCTCGACCCAGCCGTCTGCCTTGGGCGGTGTCCGGCAGCCCTGCCAGCATGGCCAGGTAGTCGGCCTGGAGAAACTTGTTGTGTTTGGCGAACAGCATGGTCCGACCAGACTCACTGAACCGAATGCGTAGCCAGTGCTTCGGAGGGCCCGGATTGGTGGCCGCCGCCAGCTGGTGCCACGGCATGCGGGGATCCCGAAGGCGACCGAGCAGCATGATCCAGTCGCCCTCTCCGAGTTCCACCGCCTCGTCTACGCCAGCCCATGCGAGGTCGAGCGAGCCGACCTTGGATGGCACCCCGGTAACCGGATCAGGGTCGAGGCCCATGAAGTAGATCCGAGAGCCGTTGACGAGCTCGACCCAGCCCTCGCTCTTGTTGCGCTTAGCGATGAGGCTGGGAACGGCTACGTCTCGCCAGAACGTCCGCTCGGTCGTGGCCTCTAAGCTCTTGTGTACCTTGCGGAACAAGCCGAACGTGGCGCCCGGATAGGTCCGCGCCAGCCACCACGCCTTCTCACAGAGGACGCGGCTCTTGCCCGCCCCCATCCAGCCCGACAGAACGATCTCAGGGTCGTGGGAGTCGAAGAAGGCGCGGTGATCATCCGAGGCGAACTCAGCGGGGCCCAGTTCCGCCCGGATCGATCGAAGGACCGGAAGGGGCAACGACCACAACTGCTCGACAGCGGTCATGCCGTTGCCTCAGCGATGGCCCGGTCGAGAACGGCACGAAGAGCCTGCCGTTCATGGTCATCCATCCCGGCCGTCAGGGAGGTCGTCTCGAACTTCCCGGTCGCTTCCCCAGACTCCAAACGGAACTTGTCGATCAGGATGCCGACTGAGACGGCATAGTTCTGCACCGCGCTGGCGGGAGCAATCGGGTAGACGACCTCATCAGAATCCTTGCCCTTGAAGTCGACATGCTCAGCATCCATGCGGTCAAGTAGATCGGCCGCTTTCTCCAGCAGGGTGACACGGAGTTGCGCCCGTAGCGTCTTGGCTTGTTCGCCTGCCACTGCCCGAGCCTCGGCCATTTTTGCCGGAGCCTCAGTCACAATCCCCTGTTTCTGTGCCCACCTAGCCACTGTGGGTTTCGGTATCCCTGTCTCCCGCCATGCCGCAGCTAGGCCCCGCTCCACAAAGATCGCCAGAGCGGCGTCCTTCTCTGCCTCGCTGTAGCTGACGGGGGCCATACGTCAGCCCGTCCTCGTCGTCGTCGCCAGTCCCCAGCCTGTAGCCTTCAGCTTGTCGCGGGTGATCTCGTCATACACCGCGGCTTCGATGGCCGCCACGATCTGGTCGAGGTCGACGTGGATCCCGCGGGCATCGAGCTTCGCCTGTACTGCGGCAATGGCGGCGGCTTTCTTCGTCTCGCCATCCGCGTCCTTGTAGACCTGTTCAGCGAAGAGCACGGCTTGGGCTGCGACCCGCTCGAGGTAGTCCAACTGCTCGGCGCTGATCTCGCCGCGCCACTTGACCCAGAGCACGCGGGCCAGAGTGCCTACCGCCGCTATCACGACGGGGATGAGCGCCAGCAGCAGAGCCTGAGTTACCAGCCAGAACGTCTCAGACATGAGACACCCTCTCGGGAGTCCCGCCCTGCACATACAGGACGGTGGGCCGGGCTACCTTGTCCGGATAGACGTTGCCGGTGTTGATGAGGACGGCGTTCCAGCCGCCGGCCTTGCCGATGTAGGGCGGGCGGATGGCCGCCTTCGCAGAGAAGAGCTCGTCTGAGCCGGGACGGTGGTGGATGCGCGTGCCCGCTGAGAGCGGCAGGACATGGCTAGACGTGATCGTGAGACCGCCGGCACTGATCATGGGTTCGGTTCCCTCCTGGGGAGCGATGAGCGGAGGGAGCTCGCGCACCAGCCCGCCAGAGACATCGCCACTGGACATGTAGGACTCGGCGAAGGGACGCAACGCGGCCGCACTGAGGACATCGCCCTGCCAGTCGGGCCCGTCATTCACCAGCGGCTCGAACATCCGCAGGTCGCCCCGGTAGCGCACCACGCAGATCGAGTGCCCGAAGCGATAGGACGGGTCGTGGCAACGGTGGCGCGGGAGCTTCACGTGCAGGCCGTTGAGGATGCCCGCCGAGTCGTTGAGCCGATCAAGCCACTGCGGCCAGGAGAGGCGCATGGTGCCCTCGGAGTGCTCGGAATCGAGCTTGGGGCAGAGGATCGACAACGCCCGGGCGCCGTGGCGGGGCCAGGTCGGGTCACTGATCCCCACGTGGTCAGGGATGCCGGAGACCTCGCGCATCCGTTCACGGGTCGGCAAGCACTGGTTGTGGCTGGCTGCCCGAGCGGCGTTGGCCCAACTGACCAAACCGCAGTCATCCAGCGGGCGCGTCGCTTTCCACTCGGAGATGTAGAGCGGCAGGTCGCTCATGCCGCCACCTCGGGATCTCGGTCATCGCCCCTCACCAGCATGGTGGCGACGCTCAGACGCGGAAGCCGAGCACCGGGCGAAGTATCGCCGAGTCGATACCTCCGACTGGGCCGACCCGCCCCAGGTCCCGCTGCTACCGCCGCTGGCTGAGCCACAGGGCATGGATAACCTCGCGGGGCGGGCCGGGGGCGGGAGCCACCCGCCACAGTCGAGCTCACGCCTGCTCGATCCCGGGTGTCTCGGCGCTTGATGCACTCGTGAACGTCCCTACAGAGCGGGCCCAACCCAGCCTTCCGCGTGAATGGGCCCTGCGTCGTGCCGCAGTTGCCGCAACGGGTGGGAATGGTCCGGCCCTGGGCGCTCACGAGATCGCCCCTTGTCGCCAGAGCCACCCCGGCAGGATCACCGGCTGTGTCAGCCCGCCGTTGCCGCGCCACAGGAAGACAAGGCCGCGGAACATCGTGGCGACCCAGCAGATCCAGGCGATCTGTTCGTCGCTCATTGCGTCACCCCTGCGGGCATGACGCTCGACTCCTGCTGTGCCCGCCACCGAGCGATGCGCGGGCCGTGTTCCTTCAACGCGTCGAGCAGGAGCGAAAGCGCCCGGGCCGGTGTTGCCGACTCGGCCTTGAACGAGCCGAGGCTGAGACCCCATCCGACATAGGTCGCCTTGAAGAAGTCGGAGCCATCCGGCTCTCGCAGCGGCCCCTCCAGCCAGATGTAGTCGAACGTCGGGTCGAGGAGCGCACGGGTAACGGCGTTCCACGCGCAGGTCAGGCAGTCAGCGACGGGGTGCTCGCACATCAGTGCTTCGCCAGCATGTCGACCAGGTTGAGCAGACCGATCAGAACGGCCAGCACGCTCGCCCCGAAGGTCCACCGGAGAAGGCTGAGGACCGTGCGGATCTCGGTCTGCCAGGTTTCGAGCCTGCGCAGACGCATCTCATGATCGTCGAGCAGCTCGTCCACCCCGTGGAACCGCTCGCTGGGACCCAGATGGCCGTCGTTCACGGTCATGATCGCGGGAGCCAGGACAAACGGAAACCGAGTCGCGCTGCGCTCACATGGGAATCGTGAGCCCGAAAGGTCCGATTGGCTATGTATCCGTTCGGATACATCCGTTCGGATGCTCTCTCGAGGCGAAATCAGGCCGCTTTACGTCTCCAGCCGGGAAGATGATCGTCCAGCCAAACGACTGCCTGGGCGCGCCCGTCCACGCCGAGGCGGGCGTAGATGCGGGAGAGCGCGGAGGCAACGGTAGCCTCTGTCACCCCGAGATGATGAGCGGCGCACTTCCGGGACCCGAAGCGGAGACAGGCCCGCAGTACCTCCAGTTCCCTGGGGGTCGGCGGGCTGGGGGTCACTAATCAGCAGCCAGCATCCGCTCCCATGCCGCCCCGTATCGGACGTCCGCATAGGAGCCGAGGTACGCCGTCGTGACCGCCAGCATCCGCTCACCTTCCACGAGACCATCCCACGCCGGCATCCCGCCGATGTCCCGAACCTCATCGTAGTCGGCGTGAATGGCCCTGTGGAGCCGCCGAAGGGTTCGATGAGCGCGGACCAGTTCACCCGGGGAAGGTAGATCGCAGCCATTGAATATCATCTGGCATCCTCCAGTCACCCGACGGTCCTCGCCGTGACATCCAAGAATGTAGCCAAGTGGCGCCCCGCAGTGCCCGTCAAGACCCCGTCGTGCCGATCAGAAGGGGCGCTGAAACAGGGCTGGTGCCGAAGCCGGGAGCGGGCACCATCGTGCTCAGATCGGGCCGAATGTAGCCATCGTGTACTCATCTGCCCGCCACGGCGAGGGCGGCGAGGCCGAACAGCACGCCAACCGCTGCGGGGCTCACTTCTGCGCCTCCCCGCACCCCGGAGCCTTGCCCGGCACGTAACCGAGGTCCTGAAAGGCCACCGGCTGGACGATGTACAGGTAGTCGCCCTTCAGTACGGTCATGGGCGGGTCGACCCGACATCGTGCCGTTATCTCGCCCATGTGGACCGTGACCCACTCCAGCTTGCCGCTGTAGGGCATCCGCCCCACCGGGAACGTGAACGTCACCGTGCCGCACTCGATATCCACCCGTTCAGGCGGGCCGCTATCCACATCGCCCCTCTCCAGGTGGGCGGTGCCCCACACGCCACGAACCCGACAGGGCACATCATCGAAGTTGAATCTCAGCGCCACGCTGGGCTTCCGGGTCCATGGCCAGTTCATCGTTGCCCCTCCCTGATCGCGGCGAGGATGGCGTCGGCGGCATACACAGGGTTCCAAATGTAGTTCCGCCCTCCGTCCTCATCTGGCCCGTCAACAGTTCGTCCCGACTCACCAGCACGACATCTCTGAAACGGAATGTGAATCAGCGCAGCCGCCAGTTCGTCCCGGCTCACCAGCACATCATCGGGTAGGGCGGCAAGGATGGTGAGAACACGATCTGCCCACTTGCGGTCCTGATCCTTCTCCCGTTCGGTCAGCGCGGTATAGGACACCATCAGGTCAGTCCAGCGCCCCGTGCGGTCCTTGCTGATCTCCTCGCTCTGCATGATGGATTGCGCCCATGCCATCCATTGTTCGTGCTCTAGGGCAGCCAGCGGTTCTCGCAGCGCCCGAGTGAGGGCGTCCTGCGCGGTGCTCACTTCTCACCTTCGATCAGGGCGAGGACGGCGGCACGACTGAGGTAGGCCCGCATGATCGTGCCGTGCTCGACGTATGGGTCCAGCCCCTTCACCGCCTCCGCGATGCGCTGGCGCTCGGTTTCCTTGATCGGATATTGACAGCGATGCTCCAGCCCGACCCACCAGACGCCACACTCGGGGCACTTGTGGGGCGGACCGCCCATTGGAATGTCGAAAGTCATGGTGTTCCTTCCATACTCGTATCCGGCAGCGTCAGCGGGTGCACGACGCGCCACTCGACTGGGCCGGTAAACGTGTGGCCGAGCGCTTCCGCTGCGGCGCTTGTCAGGTCGAACCCCGAGCCGCCGAAGCGGTCCCGGACCGGCACGAAGAGCGTGCGGCCCTTGTACCGGAACTCGACGAGGGTGCCGCAGGGAAGCGTCCTGTGGGCGGCGGCGATGGTGTCGCGGTAGTAGCCGCCACCGCAGGCGAACACCCCGGACCGGCCACCGGGCCGATCGACGCCCCAGGTGTTGAAATCGTAGAAGGTCACGATGCTGATGTGCCAGCCGGGAGAGAGGGTGACGGTGGAGTGCTCGAGAAAATCGACGTCGATTTGGGCCTCCTCACGAGGGATCACAAGCATCGGCAGCTCGAGAAAATCGAGGGGGGTGGGGACCGTCGTGATCGCCGCGTCCCTCTCGGCCGAGGAGGCAGGGTCAATGACCGGCGACAATGGTACGACGGCCCCCATGAAGGAGAGGATGATGGCGAGGAGGAGGGCGATCATGCGACCAGACGCAGCAGACCATGACCGGCGATATCGCGGAGGAGCTTCATCGGTTGCCCAACCCTATCCGTGGCTTGCTGGCCGGTACGCGATCACTGGGCTCTGGCGGATCAGGGAACCGACGGCGGCCGTCTGTCGCGACCGCAGAGACAAGACCCATGAACTCCTCATCGGTGAGCCGGGCGACGATCGGGGCATATTTCGCTCGTGCGGCCTCGCGCTTCGCCTCGAACTCCCGCATGAGGTCGGCAGCGAGAAGGAGGTCGATGCTCATCGCGGGTATTCCTTCCGCCGCCACAGATAGTCCGGGAGGTTGCCTTGCTTGCCGGGGTAGAGCCCGCTCGCTTGCTTCACAAACACGGCCGTTCCGGCAGCGTCGGCGCGGTCCACCAGGTCTTGCACCCACTCCGGGTCCATCGGCCTTGCTCCCGATCCCGACTCGCCGCCGACGATCAGCCAGCCGATGCCGGTGAGATCGAGTGAGGGAAGCGGCCCGAGCAGGGGTTCGGCGGATACGAACCGGACGGCGGCGGGGGTATCGCGGAGGAGGTCGGCGCGATAGACGTAGCGGTCGCTCTCGATAGCCGGTGACGGGATTCCACGTGGCGTCCGTCCACGCGATGGCGGTGTGGTCGCTCATCGCCCGTGCCGCTCCGCAAAGTCGGCCAGCCGCAGGATGATGAGCCGCTCTCCACCGCGCCCCGGCTCGACCCAGCAATAGCCCGGCATGGCGTCACTCGCCCCGATGGCGTCGAGGGCCTCGATGATCTTTCGCAGGCTGGGCGGGTTCGCCAGCTTGCGGACCTGCAACCGGGCGTAGCCGGGGAGTTCCACGTCCCAGGGCAGCCCGAGCGGCCCCATCTTGTTCCCGCCGAGGAGCCGGGCCACGTCGAGCTCGGCGGCGTTGCCGCGCTTGCGGTTGTTCTTGCCGGTGCGGGAGCGGAGGTCGTTGCGGACGGCATCGCAGCGAAGGCACCAATAGCCCTCTCCAGCAGCTCCGAACCAACGGCGCTCCCATTCATGCCGCCGGCACTTCCGCCCGACAGCGCCGGTGAGGGCGGCATCTGACTCGTCGGCGTAGCGGAAGGGGAGGTTCATCGCGGGGCAGGGATCGGGCATATCGGACCCCGGAACGGCCCATGAAACCGGCAGACCCCAGAGGCCTGCAACCAGTCGACCGGCCACGGGTCCGGCGGCTGTACGTCGTCCTCTGGCTCGTCATAGGCATCCATTCCCGGGGCGTTCCAGTCGGCAGCGAAGGAGTGCGTCCACAGCCGCTCTCGCTGTGCGAACAGGCGAAACCAGATCAGCAGGAGGGCAAGGCCCAAGATGGCGCCGAGGGCGAGGGGCTTCATGGGGCACCGCCTGGCTGTAACAGCTCCCCGATGCGCGTCAGCGCCGTCCGGTCAAGGTGCGCCGTCGCCCGGGGATCGTCATCCTCATCCGGGCCGACCTCTTCCCGTAGCTCGTGGTACTTCCCCAAGATGTAGGCCACCACGTCGCGGACCGTCTTGCCGGGCGCCTCTTTCACCCACTGCGGGAGCTTTGTCGGGCAGTCGTCCAGCACCTGCCAGAGGAGCCCGCGTTGTGACGTGTCGTCGCCATCAGGGCTGCCGGCCGGTGGGAAGAGGAAGCCGCGTGCCAGCCATGCTTCCTTGAAGGCTGCCCACTCCGAGCCAAAGGTGGTCCAGGCATCGAGCTGCTCTTTCGTCAGCCGCGGTTCCTGTAACGGGCTCCTCTCGCGCGCGAGGGTGGAGGTAGCCCTAGGAGTAGAAGACTTCTCTATTGGTTTGGTACGGCTTGGTACGGCTTGGTTTGGTGTATACCCATTGGATTGCTCGGGCATTGCATCTGCATTGCGTACGGAGTGCCATCGCACATCGGCCGCATGCTTTCCCCGAGCCCTCTTGGCTTCTACTCGATCTGCCGCAGGCATGAACCAGTCTTCCCACGAGGCGGGGGGAATGCGGCCCTCGGAGTCGATGAACCCGCAACGCTCGAGAGCCACCTGGGCTTCCTCGATGGTCGACGGGATGGCAGGACACCAGGACTCCTCGAACGTGACCTCGCGTGATGAGGCCCTCCACGCATCTGCTAGGAGTGCCCAGTAGGCGACGGCGTACATGGGCCACTGGTCCGGGTAGAGCCGCTGGAGGCGGCGCATCTTCCGGTGGTAGGCCCAGCCGATGTCAATGTCCATGACACGGAAGCCGTCGCGGCTCACGCCGCCCTCCGTTCATGGCGCCGCGCCAAGATGCGATCCCGGTGGCGGGCATACCAGGCCCGGTCGTATGCGCGGTGCAGGGCCACACAGCGCCACGAGCTGTGCCGGCGTCCATCCTTCTCTCGCCAGCCCATGATCGGAGACCAATAGAGAACAGCCTCGTGGCAGTCCCGGCAGTACGCCGGGCCCATCAGCCAGCTCACCGCATGCCTCCTCTGCGCCGCTTGTTGTCACGCCGCCGTGCGATGCGTCGCGTCTCGCATTCACTCGGCCCCTGTAGGTCGGCCACCAGCGTCCCGCTGAGGGTCCGGGTGGTCATGTGGGGATGGGCCGCACCCTCGTCCTGCCATACCGAGTGACGGGGGCCATCGGGGTCGACGGTGACGGCGATCATGCGTCTCACGGCCGCGCCCCTACTGCTGTCCCGAGCACATCGTCAAGAGCGTCGACCAGTTCGCGAATGCGACCGATGGCAGCCTCGATGTCCTCTCCTCGTCGCTGGGCGGTGTCGGCGACACCCCGAAGCCGGTGGCGAGCCGACTCCCAGCCGCCGAGTTCGTCGGCGAGAAGGCGCAAGGCACGGCCCGACCTCTCTGCCCCGCCACCGAAACTGTGATAGTCCGTCAGCTTGATACCGGCTGCAGCCTCGAACGTCCCCACGAGTTCCCGGAGGACGGCACAGTCACCTGTCGATCGGGCCAGTCGGTTCTCAACGGCTCGCTCGATGGCAAGCTCATTCGCACTCTCGATCTCGGCCCGAATCTCTCCCCGGAGTTCGTCGGTAGGGCTTGGAATGCGCCGCAGGACCGCGGCTAGGAAATCGCGGTCAATGGGTTTGCGCTGCTCGATCCGCTCGGCGCGTTTCGTGGTGCGAACGGTCCGATTGCCGGTCTTGTCTGCGACAACCTCCAGCAGTCCCCATGTCGGCGCGAGTGTCTCCAGGTGGAGAGGGTCTACGATGCCCGCGGGGGCGGCGAGGAAGAACCGGTCGCATCGTGCCGCGGTGGCGTCGGCTTTCTGCGGGTTCTCAATCTCGCGACGGAAGTCGGGCCGGCTAACCTTGACCTCGATCCCGTGAATCTCCAGCCCGCGACTCGGCCAGAGCCCAAACGCCATCGCATCGAGCCAGCGCGAAGCCCGGTAGCCCGTGTGGTCGGCGACTTGCTCGACCAGGCGATAGCCGTCGCCGTAGTGGATTCGGAGAGCGGAGAGAACCTCGGTCGCGTTCACTTCGGCACCCCCAGCCATGCATCGAACGCTGCAACCTCGGCGTCCGTCAGGGGCCGTCGGACGGTGAGCCCGATAGAGGCGCGCCAGGCGCGCCACTGGGCGTTGAACCAGTTCACGAAGCCGACGTTCACCCCGCCGGGGTACTCCTGTCGGTCGTGCGCCAGCATCTCGTCAGGTGTCATCCCGTGGGCGCGGCAGTAGGCGAGGTACCTGGGATTGATGTCGCTCATGGCCAGCACCGTCGGCACGGATCGGCGATCAGTTCCGCGGTGTCACGGCGGATGGCAACGAGGCGGTTGTGACGGCCCCGACTGTCCTCCCATTCGATACATCCCGCATACATGCGCGGGAGACCACACTCGGTCCTCCGCCACTCGGCGTTGTGCATTCGATGAAAGACAAGGCGACCCGGGGGCAGCGTTCCAAGGCTGCTCGCATTGAGCCAGACGAGGGACGGATCGCTCATCACCACGATCCCGTCCCCATGAGAGCCAGCAGGATGACGAGGAGCGTCAGGGCGCCCGCGAAGGCCCCGATCATGCCGGTACAGCCGAGCTCCTGATGCCGCTCGAAGTGAACGGGGCCGCCCTTGTCATTCCCGGTCGGAGGGATCGGCGGCGGGAGATGACGTGCGGCGACAGGAGTAGCCATTCGTTTCATGCAGCACGCTCCGGTTCCGGCCACATGGCCAGCTGTCCGTACCAGCGGCGCAGCAGGCGCCGCTCGCCGCGGACGTTCACCAGCTGCTGGATGGCCCGCCGCCGCCGCCCGTCGATGTTCCCCGCGTAGTCGCCTGCCGTCCGGGGTGTCCAGTACCCCGCGCCACCCGAGCAGATGGCGGCGAGCGACTCCCGCCGCAGGTCTTCGATGGCCTTCTGGATGCTCCGTGCCTCGATGCCGGTGCGGTACTGGAGATCCACCAGGCGCAGGGGCTTCTGTGACAGGACCGCCATGACGGCGGCCTCGTCGTCGGTCAGGTCTCTCATCGCCGTCCCTCGATGTGTGCCTTCATGGCCGCCCAGTCGGAATCGCTCATCTTGGCCTTCGTGACCGTGGGGCAGACGGCCTCATGGGCGGCTGTGATCTCGGAGTCGTCCACCTTGGCGTCACGGCGCCAGCGGTCGAAGTTCCAGCGGGACATCTCCGGTTTGCCGACGGCCTCGATGCGCTCTGCCAGATCCCGGGGAAGTCCACCCGTTGCGATGATCTGCTCGCCGAAGTCGGACGGCGGTTTGCCGGCGGAGGGGGCGACGCTGCGCTCGTCACCCCTGAGGGAGGAGGCATCTTCGTCGGCCTGTTCCTGTTCGTACCGCGCATCCTCATCCTCTATCTGCAGCGCGCCGCCGAACGCGGGCGGGTTGCCCATCGGGGCATCCGGTCGCGTGAACGCCGTCTCGCTCGGCAGTTCGGGCCCGGGCGGCAGGGCGGGACGCTCCACCATCTCGCGGCGGTTGAAGGCCGGCAGGCTGGGGATCTCGACGGCCGCGCCGATCATGTCGGCCAACCTCGTGTCGGGCAGTTCGATGACCGGGACGGCAAAGTGGTTCGGTGGCTTCCCGGGCCGCTTGACTACCCGCTGATCCAGTCGCAGCCGGGCGCTTATCAGGCGTCCGTTCGCCGCGAGGGCAGCCAGGAGTTCAGCGGTCCCGGCCAGTTCGGTGGCCGCGTAATACCCGTGAGAGACGAGCCGCCACACCCCCAGGTCGGGGATGCGCGGCAGCATGACGTTGAGGTAAACGGAGGGCTTGCATGCCTCGCCCTTGGCGGCGAGCTCGGCCCGCTCGGAAGGATCCGAGGGGCACATGCAGGGCTGATCGGAAAGGACTTCCCGTTCCCCCGTGCAGCGACGCTGACAGCCGCCCGCCGTCCACAGTTCGTACCAGCGTTCGAACGAGTTGCGCGGCGGGACCACGATGTCGAGCGCCACGGCTTCAGTGACGATCTGCCAGGCTTCCCGGCCGTCAGTCCAGGGCTCGACCTTCCCGCCGTACTCGGCGGCGACGTGGTCGAGCAGTTCTTTCGAATCGCTGGTCAGGCGGAACGTGTCGAGCTTTGACGGCGCCATCTTCCCGCTGCGCGTCTTGACTTGGACGCCCATGCGGATGCGCCCGAGTTCTCGCCAGCTCTGTTGGAGCGTGATGATGCTCATGCGTATGCCTCCTCTTCCTCGGCCGCGGATCCGTCCGGGAAGAGGAACGTCACCCCGTCAGGCCCCAACAGAGGGGTTCCCAGGACGGTGCGGCTGATCTCCTCCATCCACCGGAAGTTCTCGCGGCAGTACAGAAACGCCTTGTACACGTCGTCGTCGATGCGCACGGGCACGAAGCTGTATGGCGGCGCTCCCGTGATCTCCTGGTCGATCAGGGAGGGCAGGTGTAGAACCGCCGCCCCGTCAATCGAGGGAAGTGGGGCCTTCGTGCCGTCCCGCAGGCCGATGAAGTCGGCCCGGGAATAGGCCGATAGCTGGAGGGCCGCGTCGGCGTAGACCGCCTTGCCGGACTTCGTATCGGTGACGAGAACCCGCCCGCCGATGCGAGCGATGATGTCGAGCGTCCCGGCGTACTGTTCCTGATCCGAGTAGACCGAGGCCTCGGCCATCAGATACTCGGGCTTGAAGTCGGCCTCCCACTGGTGGAACGCCTCCATCTGAGGGAGCAAGTCGGGGTCGGGTTCCGAACGGGGCGTTCCGAGGATGCTTGCCTCGATCGCCTCGTGGATGGCCGACCCGACGTTCTTCTTGCGCTCGCCTTCCCGGTAGGGGGCATTGCGGAGCCACGAGATCGCCCCGGCTACCGCATCGGGATCCGACACGACGTAGATCGGGGAGCCCTTCTTGTTGTCCAACCGAACGACCCGGACGGTCCCGAGCATGGCCGCGATCTGGCGGTGGTTCGCGACCGCGAACTCCGCCACCGAGGTCTGCGCCCATTCCTTGATTTGCGGCTGGGGCAGGCCGTTCTTGATGATCGTGGTGACCGACCAGTAGCGCTTCCCATCGAACTCGTACAGGCGGCCGCGAGAGGTCTGGCGGGCGTTCTTCGGTGCGCTCATCGCCAAGCCCCGGTGTTTCGCAGCCCGGCATGGCGGCATTCGAACAGCACGCCCAGCAGCAGTCGCATCTCGCGGGCCCTGTCTTCGGGGTAGGAACCGTGGTGAGACTTGCGCGCCTCGGCCCGGGAGTCCCGGTACCAGCGGAGCGCCCACTTGATTTCCGAGTCGATCTGGTCGCGCACATCGACCTCCGACCGTTGCATGCGTGAGTTGAACCACGAGCGGTCCGTGACCGGCGTCTCGCGGATATCGAGCGAGGGGTACATCACGAGTCCCCCGCCAGGCTCACCGAGCCCGGGTAATCGGAGGCGTCTTCGTGACACCGGCAGGCCGCGTCCTCGCAGCACTCCTGCCGGCTGTTCGGGACATCCGCGTTCCCCGACTTCGGGCACCCGCACTCCGGGCACGTGGCCGCGGCGACCATCGCCTCGAACGGGAAGATGGAGCGGAGCGGCGGGTAGGTCCGCAGTTGCGCGGGGGTCTGTTCGTTCGTTACCATGGCTCCTGTCCTCTTCTGGACGCCTCACCCTGTCGGTCCACACCTCGGGTGGGGCTGCCCTCTATGCCGCGTGCCCGTGAGGGGCACCTGTCTTGCCGTCTGCGCAGACGGCCAGCCCGTCCGCCCGTCCGGCGATCCTTCGGCACTCCAGCCGAATGCAGTCCTGGTGAGCGAGGAGGCCAACCAGCACGTCGTCGATCCCCTCGAGGCGCGTGCTCCGAGCCGCAAGGTGCAGCCGGGCAACATGCCGTCCGAAGGCCTCGTCGACCTCAACCCACAGGTCGCTGGCGGACTCGATCACCGCGGTGACGGGGAGGGGAGGGCGGCCGATGGGGGTGGCCATCAGAAGAGCCCCAGGGTGCCGTCAGATGCGGCATGGATGCCTACGGGTATGGTTTCGGGCCTATCGCCCGTCCTGAGCCGTCCTAGCGCGTCCTGGTGGCCATCTAGCTGCCGTGCCACAGCCCGGCCTAGGCGCTGCATGTGGGTGCGACAGATCCGGCACCCTGCTCGCCGGTTTGGTCGGTCCAAAGGCAGCGGATGGCCCTGTCGACAGAAACCGGACGGCACGAACTGCCCGCGACCCCGACCCCGTCGCATCATGTCGGCGACGTTGTCGGCATAAGTCCCGAGCGCCAGATGGTCCAGCCTTACGCAGGGCGGGTTGTCGCAGTGATGGCGCACCACGAGGCCGGGCGGGATCTGGCCATGGGCGAGTTCGTAAGCCAGCCGATGGACCGTGAAGGTCCGGCGGCCACGGAAGCCCTTGAGCGTCATCGTCCCGTAGCCGCCCCGAGGGGCACGCGTGCCGACCCATACCAGACAGTCGCCCATCGGCCGAGTGAGGGCCCCTAATCGGCGGCGGGCGGTCTCAAGGTCTGGGCGGTTGGCGACACGTCGGCAGGGCTGGCAGAGATCAGCACGGCGGTCACGCGGCCCACCGCAGGACGGACATTCCCCCGCCACCGCGAAGCTCCACCAGGAGTCGTCCATCAGGCGGGCCCACCCTCAGGGATCGTCGCCGCCCGGATGGCCTGGGCCTCCTCCAGGCTGGTGCAGGGGATCTTCCGCAGGACGATGGCCCCATTGGGCGAGTCCTTGAGGATCTCGACACGGTAGGCACCGGGCCAGCCAGCGACGACCACGCGGTGCGGCATCGACCGGTAATCGATGAGCTTGACGGAGGCCGCGGAGACCCATCGACTGG
>JAZDLO010000201.1:0-13881 GCA_043801935.1 bacterium | reverse complement strand
GGGATCGGGCATGTCCACGCGCCGGAGCATGCCGAGGGTCAGATCCCGGGCCGCACGCCGACCGAGGCCCAGATGGAGCCGACCCATCTCGTCCAGCTGTCGCCCGATGGTCAAGGTGGGATTCAACGCCCCCTGGGGGTTCTGGCTGACCAGACCGATCCTCGACCCCCACACCCGCCGTATCTCTCGGCGAGGGAGCGTGAGTAACTCCGTGCCGTGGAGCCGGGCCGCCCCGTTCGTCACTCTGCCGTTGGCTGGGAGGTAACCGATCGCCCCCAGCGCGAGGGTGGTCTTGCCGGAGCCCGATTCGCCCACTAGACCCAGGGACTCTCGCGAGGCGAGAGTCAGGCTCACATCGCGCACCGCCGGCAGATCGCCCTCTTCCGTATGGTAGACGACGGAGAGGCGGTCGATCTGGAATGCGTTCACCCCGTCCACCGTCATCACGTCCGGGCTTTTCCCGCTCTCTCCACGTCACCGGCTCCGCGCCGAGCCCGGAGGGCTGAAGACGTGGCGAAGCCCGTCGGCCATGAGGCTGGTACCGATCACCAGCAGCGAGATGGCCGCTGCCGGGAAGAGGAGCATCCAGGGAGCGGCGTCGAAGAACGTGCGGGCCTCGTTCACCTGCCTACCCCAGTCGGGCGAGGGCGGCTGCACTCCCAGCCCCAAGAACCCCAAGGAGGCCACCAGGAAGATCGAATAGGCGAACCGTATCGAGGCCTCCACCAACAAGGGGGGAACGGCATTGGGCAGCATCTCCCTGAAGAGGATGTAGCTGCGCGACTCACCGCGCAGGCGCGCGGCTTCGACGAATTCCCGGGTGCGCAGATCGAGCACCATGCTGCGGGCGATACGAGCGAACATGGGGATGTACAGCACGGTGATGACCAGGACCAGATTGAGGTTCGAGGGTCCGACCGTTGCCAGGAGTACCATCGCCAGCAACAGGGCCGGAAAGGCCAGGAGCACGTCGAGCACCCGCATGATGGCTTCATCCCACAGCCGGCCTACGTATCCGGCCAGCAGACCCAGGGAGGTGCCGATGATCGCCGCGAGCAGAGTTCCCGCCCCGCCCAACCAGAAGACCTCTCGCGCGCCTACCAAAACCCGGCTGAAGACGTCGCGCCCGAAGTTGTCGGTGCCCATCAGATGCGAGAGCGATGGCCCTTGGAGCCGCTCGGCGGCGTTCTGGCCGGCGAAATCGTAGGGGGCGATCAGCGGACCGACGAAAGCGATCAGCAGGAACAGGACGAAGACGACCGTCCCGGCCAGGGCGACCGGTTGACCGCGGAGCCGGCGCCAGTAGAGACCGGCTCCGCGTCGGCGGGAGGCGGGAACGGGGTTTTCTTCGACCTTCTCCGTCACCTCGTGTAGTGGGCGGCGAGGAACAGGGTCCGGGACCAGTCGGGCGCCAGCGCGATGCCGTCAACAGCGGCGCTCACTCCGGCGGCCGCCGTCTCGAAGAACGGCACGATCACCGGTCCTCGCTCGATCATGATCGACTGGGCCCTCTTATAGAGCTCGGCCCGCTTGGCCCGGTCGAGCTCGCTGTTGATCTGGGCGGTAAGAGCGTCGAACTCCTGGTCGCTCCAATGGGACTCGTTATAGGCGGCGCCGGTCACGTAAGCGGCGTTGAAGTAGGTATTGGGAGTGGCCCGCGCGCCCCATTCGGTTATGCCAAAGTCCACCTTCAGCCAACTGGTGTCACCTTCCCCGTAATACACGTCGGCGGGTAGCGTCTGGATGTCGACCGTCACCCCGATGGCTTTCATCTGCTCCTTCCACACGGTGGCTATCGCCGGGACTTCTAGGGCCTGCTGAGCGTAGAGCGTTATGGTAAGACCATCAGGGTATCCCGCGTCCGTCAGCAGCTGCTTGGCCTGGTCGGGGTCGTAAACAGGGGCCTGGTCGAGGTAATAGTCCCCGTACGCAGGACCCACTGGGGTGCCATTGCCCACCACGGCGAGCCCCGGTCGCACCTGGTCGATCAGGCCCTGGTGGTCGGTGCCCAGCTGCAGCGCTTTGCGCACCTGCGCATCGGCCGTGGGACGACCACTGTCGGAGCGCATGTGGAGGACATAGTGGAACGCGCTCGCCGGCCCCGTGACTACCTTGAGCTTTGAGTCGGCCTCTATGGAGTCGACCAACTCGGATGTAAGGCCGGCCACGAACTGGACCTGGTCCCCGCGGAGGGCTTCCACTTGCCCGGCGACATCGGGAGAGAAGATGAACTGGATCTCATCAAGGTAGGGAAGTTCCCGACCCTGATCGTCTTTCCGCCAGTAGCCGGGATTCCTCTCGAGGACTGCCCGGTCCTCTCCCGAGTAGAGGGTGATCGTGAACGGTCCGGTACCCACCCACTCCGTGGCCGGGTCGGCGACGCTACGGGACAAGACCGCCGCGTGATAATCGGCCACAGCGCTGGGGAACTCCGGATTCGCATCGGAGAGAGTGAACCGCACGTGAGTGGCATCCACCGCCTCGATGGCGATCACGTTGGCGTAGAGGCTCACCCCCGGCGAACCCACCTCCGGGTCGCGCAGGCGGTCGAAGGTGTAGACCACATCGTCGGCTGTGAACGGCGTGCCGTTGGAGAACTCGACGTCCGAATGAAGCGTGAAGGTCCAGACTTTGCCATCGGCGGATTCCCAGCCGGTGGCGAGCCCGGGAAGCAAGTCGTTATTCTGGCCGATCTCGACCAGCCAATCGTAGACCTGCTGGTTGATGAGGATGTCCGCTCTGGCGCTGGCGAAGGCGGGATCGCGGTTGGTGGCCGGCTCCGTGGCTATCCGTAGGATGCCGCCGTTACCTTCCGATCCGCAACCTGCCAAAAAAAACGCGGCGGCCAGGACGAGCAGGCACGCGAGCGCGAACATGGTGACAAGAGTCGTCAATCGAACCGATCGTACATGGGATAGCATCATATGCCCCTCTCCCTTGGTGCGCGGCCTCGGCCCCAACGCGGGCCATGCATGGATAAGGCTGTCGTTTTCTATGGTTGGCTACCCGTCCGTCTTTCTCGGCAAACCAGCGCGTATGGGTCACGGTGCAAAGGCCGAGGGCGGGGCGCCTGGTTCAAAGACAGCGAGGGCAACATCCTTGCGCTGAACGAGGTGCCGCGCTAGCCATACCGAGTCACACCTCGGCCCGGCCTGGCCGGACAAGCAGTACCGGCGTCTTTGGCGCGCTCGTCAACCTTGATGCTGGGCGTCGACGTCGCTCTCGGCTCGGCCGGCGTAGTCACGCCAAAACGGGAGGCGCCGGCCGATCCGCCAGCCTAGTCCTACGAAGAACCAAGCGAAGACTCCCGCGCCGGCGGTGACGCCGACGGCCGGCCAGGCGGGCAAGTCGAGGGCGAAGAAAGTCCGCGCGAACGGCACCGCGAACGCCAGCGCGAGCAGGAAGGCCATCGAGAGGAGTAGTCCGAGCCGCCACCCGCGGATGGGACGCTCGACGGCGGCGATCACCCGCAGACCGATGATGGAGAAGATGACCGTCTCCATGGTGCGTGCCTCGTCGACCGAGGCTCCGACCTTCCTGATCAGTAGGTAGGAGGACAGCACGGTGATGGCAGCAAGCAGGCCGGTCGGCAGCACGAAGCGGGCCACCCGTTGGACGAACCCGGCCACGTAGCGGCGGGGGTTGGGGGCTAAGGCCAGAAAGAACGAGGGAACACCGATGGCCAGCGTGTCCATGAGGGTGAGCTGGCGCGGCAGCAGGGGGTAGGGCACGCTGATCGCAGCCACGGCGAGGGCCAGAAGCGCCGCCCACACGGTCTTGGTGGTGAACAAGTGGGCCACGCGCTCGATATTGGCGGTCACCCGCCGTCCCTCGGCCACCACGCCGGGCAGGGTCGAGAAGCGGGAATCCACGAGCACCAACTGAGCTACGGCCTGGGCCGCTGCGGTGCCGGTGCCCATGGCGATACCCAGATCTGCTTTCTTCAGGGCGAGGACGTCGTTGACACCGTCCCCCGTCATGGCCACGACGTGCCCCCGGCTCTGTAGCGCCTCCACCATGGCCGCTTTCTGGTCGGGATCGACCCTGCCGAACACGGTCGTCTTCTCCATCAATGCGGCCAGCTCCTCGCCTTCGGGCAAGGTCTGCGAGTCCACCGCTTTGTCGGCGCCGGGGACCCCCGCCTTGGCGGCGATGGTCGCCACCGTCGCCGGGTTGTCGCCGGAGATGACTTTGATCTCCACCCCCTGCTCTCTGAAGTAATCCAGGGTCTGCGGCGCGTCCGAGCGTACCCGCTCGCTCAGTATCACCAATCCCACCGGCGCTAGACCGGGGGGCAACGCTTCGCCGGTCAGCGGCGCTTCCGTGCGGGACAGGAGGAGGACGCGCAGCCCCTCCACCGCCAGCCCCCCGGCCCGGGCGCGCGCATCTGCGGCCGCTGACCCCACGGCCGCCGACCCCTCGGCCGCCGATCCCACGATCTCCGGGGCGCCGAGCACCCAGGAGCCGCGATCGGTGAACCGGGCCGCGCTCCACTTGCGTGCAGACGAGAAGGGCACCGCGTCCTCGATGGTCCACCCTGGGGGCGCCGGAAGCGACGCGGCCAGGGCCTCCAGGGTGGAATTGCGGCCCGAGGCGCCGGCGGCCATCGCCCCGAGAGCGTGCAGAGGGACCATGTCGTCCTCGCCATCCCCCCCGCCACCCTCCGTCGCGTCGCCGGCTTCGTCGGCGCTATCAGCAGCCCCGAGCGGCTCGAAGCGCTCGAAGGCTGGTTGGGGCTCGGTGATGGTGCCGGTCTTGTCGATGCAGAGCACGTCCACGCGGGCCAGACCTTCCACGGCGGGTAACTCACGGGTGAGAACGTTCCGCCGGGCCAGCGTGACGGCCGACACGGCGAAGGCGATGCTCGTCAGCAGCACCAGTCCTTGCGGCACCATCGCCACCAGAGCTGCCACCGTGTTGGTCACCCCCTGCTCCATGTTCGCTCCCATGCGGAACTGCGCCCACACCAAGAGCGCTCCGACCGGGATGATCGCCGACCCTACCACCCGCAGGATGTTGTTGATGCCTCTCACCAGTTCGGATTGCAGGCGCACGTAGCGCTTACCCTCGCCCACCACGCGTTGCGCATACGCGTCAGGGCCCACGGCAGTGGCTCGGAACAGGCCACCCCCCGCGACCACGAAGCTGCCGGACAGCAGCCGGTCGCCTGCGTCCTTGGTCACGGGCATGGATTCGCCGGTCAGCAAGGACTCGTCCACTTCCAGACTCTGTGAAGCGAGGGCCTCGCCGTCGGCCACCACCTGATCACCGGCCGATATCCGGAGCACGTCGTCGAGCACCACATCGGCGATCGGGATCTCGCGTTCGGCGCCGTCCCGGATGACCCGCGCGGCGGGGGCGGTGAGGAGCGAGAGTCTGTCGAGGGCGATCTTGGCCCGCATCTCCTGGGCGATACCGATGAGCGCGTTGACCACGATGACGATGCCGAACAGGGCATCGCGCCACGACCCGAAAGTCACCATGAACACGAACAGCACGCCGAGGATGAGGTTGAACCACGTGAAGACGTTGGTGCGGACGATGTCCCACGTCGAACGTCCGCCCGGGCGGGGAGTGACGTTCGTCTGGCCGGCCGCGACGCGGGCGCGGACTTCATCGCCAGTGAGCCCGATCATCGGCGCGGGGTCGGTCGGCGGCGCGGGGTCATTCGTCCGCGGAGGGTCACTCGACGGCGAGAGGTCGCTCACGGGCCGCAAGCGCGCTGATAGATAGCCACGTCGAGCCAACGGTCGAACTTGAGGCCGACCTCCTCGAGCTTGCCGGTGCGGTGAAATCCCGCTCTCTCCGCAAGTCGGATGCTGCCCGAGTTCTCCTCAGTGATGAGCGCCACCAGAGTGTGGAAGCCGCCGGCGGTCCCCAAGGCGACAAGCTCGCGCACGAGCGCCTCACCCAGGCCTCGGCGTCTGGAGCCCGGTTCCACGTACACCGAGACTTCTCCCGCGAATCGGTAGGCCGGCCGTGGAGCGTAGGGGCTGATGCAGCCCCATCCGAGGACCCGGCCGCCTTCCTCCCAGACGATCACCGGGAACGGGTCGACATGCTCGGCGAACCAGGACGCCTGGGCCTCGAGGGAGCGGGGTTCCAGGTCGAACGTGGATGTCGTGTGGACCACCGCATGGTTGTAGATCTCCAGGATGGTCTCGAGATCGGACTCCCGTGCTGCTCGCATGCCCAAAGGAAGCTCCCGGCCGGTTGGACTCTTGCTGTTTACGAGGGTACCAGAAGGCCAAGTGAAACTTGAATTATCAGTCAGGAATGAACGGTCTAGTGGTGCCCGGCCCGGGAGCCAGTGAGACCGGACGGCTCGAGGAGGGACTTGCTAATCTTCCCGTGCACGCCCAAATGACAGAAGACGCGGCCCAGGCCTTGGTCGAGTTCCTCAACCGGATTTGAGGGAGGCTGAGTGAGCCTTCATGCGTCGCCGCCGGGCTCCGCACCGTGATCGTCGACCATACGCACGGCGACCGGCGCTAGATTCGCAGCTCGAGCTCTCGCAGGAGGGGTTGAGACCACACCTCTTGCTCGATTCGGCCACGTATATCCGCCAGTGAACAATGGCGGCCCAATGAACGGACAAAACTGACGACCTCGACAGCGTCGGCGTGCTCTAGCTTGACCCGCAGAAGCTCTTCCTTCCGGCGGAATAGCTTGCAGCGCACCGTGAACGTTCGGCTCGAGTCGCCCGAGATCACATGCACCTGTCGCTCCTCGAGCGACGTCTCAAAGTGCTGGTGGCTGGTCTGGAGCACATGGTATCCCCACACGCCGAGCTCGGCGGCCAGAAAGAGCGCTACCTGAGGTTCCAGGTCCCGGTCGAGGTCAAGCAGAAGGACATTGCCCGGTCGCCCTTTCTTGGTGAGGGAGCTTAGAAGCTGGACATTGCGAACCCCGATGGCTGCCAGCTGCTCCAGAGCTTCGCCCAACACCTCGCCCGAACAGTCATCGATCTGGGCGAGAAGCAAGATATGGTCGGCCATGTCACCTTCCTTGCCAGAGAGCGCGTCACGAGGCGGGGGTCAGACCATCCCCGTCCCGACAGTGCCTTCGCCCACTTTCGGCCCGGCGTGCGCAACGGTCCACACATCACCGGATCGGTCGACGGCGCCCGGTCTGCCGAGTCAGCCCTGCCGGGGGCCGGCAGGGTCTGGTCTAATGGTCGGCTGATGTCACGAGGCTGCGGCATCCTCCAGCAGGGCCAACTCGCGGGAGATACGGGCGGCGAGCTCGGCCGACTCGTACATGCTCGGGACCGGGATGCTCATGCTGGTGCAGGCTCCGGCTGTGGCGCTTTCGACAGCGTCCTTCGGGTCCATCCCGTGGGCAGCTCCGACCAAAGCGGGAACCACGACATCCATGGCGACCGCACCGGCATTCAACAGATCGACGGCGCCCGCCGCAAACGTCTCGACGATGGCCAGCTTCTCCTCATCCTGTTCCATGAGGGCGTCCGGGATGATCTCAGCCAGGATGTTCTGGAACGTGTGGACCTGACCATCGACCTTGACCTCGACATCGACGTGACCGTCAAAAGCGAAGTACTTCTGGGCGAACTGGTGTGTTCTCCGACCGCTGCCCGGGCAGACGTTGAAGTACTTGACGTACTCGATGTTCTTGCCCAAGACCTTGCTGAAGATACGGGCCACGCCTGCGCCCAAGTCGCTCTCACGCTGCCGCTCGAACTCGGCCGTTATCTGGCTGACGGTCTTGCCCGCTTTGATGCCCTCGTGAGCCTTGACCGCTCGCTTGTATATCGAAGCGGTGAGGCCGGGTTCGGTGGCCATCATGACGACCCGGGTGATGGGCCCCCGCTTGATGTAGTTCGCTCTGCGAGCCAGGATGCTGGTCGCCACTGTTGCATGCTCGGGCTGGAAGAAGCCATCCATGGTCTTGCGGATGACATCCGCGGCCTCTCCTTCCGGCATGCCCTTGGCTTTCAGATAGAGAGCGAGTGATGCGGAGGTGCACCAGTGGGTAAGGGGCAGGAGCAGCGGTCCTCCGCTGCGGCCGACCCCGAGTATCGGCCCCTCAGCGATCAGGGCGCAGACTTCGTTGAACATGATCATGCCGACGACCGTCGGTTGGCCGCAGTCTTTCAAGATCATGGCCAGGTCGCCTATCACTTTGGCGGTTTCGAGCTCCTCGCCGGTTCCCCGGATGTGGACCTTGTCGGGCATCTTCGCGGCCTCAACAGCGGCGAGTCCACAGACATAGGGGGTACGGGTCTTGAGGAACGGCCCCCACTCCTCGCCGACATAGGCGTCGGGGTGAAGGATCTCGAGCGCCGCCGCGCAGGCGAACAGGGATGACATCCAGCGGCAGGGCTTGATACCCACCGAGTTGTACGCCCTCATCATGCCTTCGACGCCGATCTTGACCAACTTCTCAGCGAGCAATGGGAAGAGCAAGTCTTCGCCAACACGCGTATGGCCCGTGACCGGGCTACCAGCCACGCCACGCGGCGTGATCGAGCCGGGCCAGGGCGCTAAGACCTCGCGCTCCATCGCGTCGTACATCGCCTTCACGGCCGCAAACCCGGTGATCTTGTTGTTCAGTTTCTCGGTCGGTAGCGTCGACACCCGTCCCGCCGGGGCACCCGCCGCCATCCGGCATACTCCGCCCAGCTTGCGGTTGGGAGCGGGGATGCCGGCGGTCACGTTCGTGCCGGCCCAGTAGAGTAGAGTAGCCGCCAGAAGAGAGGCGTTCGAAGCATCGGCACCGTTCTGCATCAGCACCTTCACGACTTTCGAAGCTACGTCCTCGATGTCGGCATGCTCCTCGTTCGAAACATCGACCTTCATCTTGTGACCACGGTCCATCTGCTTGGCCACTTCGTTGGCGGCAGCCCAGACCCCCAGGTTGAAAGCTCCAAAACCACCGAGAACAGCGTCGAACTTCTCGGTGCTCAAGAAATCGGGCTGAGCGGTCGCTGCACGAAACGCCGCGAGAACCTCCCTGTCCACAGCACTTCCTCCTTGTTTGCTCTTACCCTGGCTTCACTCCGCGCCGCGAGGCTATGGTGTCGTCGGGCGTACGTTCTGGAGAGACTTGTGAACCCTGCCGGGCAGGCGTCATGAAGAAGCCTGAGGCCAGACCCGTGGATCGCTATCTCCGCTTATACCCCAATATAGCACAGGGGTTTTTCCCGGCCGGGTTCGGCCTGAGTCGTCTCACCTGGCCGGCGGCTAGGCGAGGAGTTGGGCGCTTGACCCTGCCTATGGACAAAGGATGCGCGGGCCGGTAATGTTGTGCGGCTGCGGATTTCAGCACGAATCAGCGGAAGAACCTCACTGTAGTCTGAGCCCAGGAAGGCGGGGCGGAGAGGAGGAGCAGATGGTCATGCTGACCGACGAGATGAAGGATGTTCTGAAGATTGTCGGCAAGGGCGGCGCAGTGGTGCATCTGGCCACGGCCAGCGCCGAAGGTGTCCCGAACATCGTTGCGGAGCGGTTCGTCACCAACTACAAAGACGAGTACATCTTGATCGCCGACATGTGGGCGCAGAAGACCAAGACCAACCTCAGCGAGAACGAGGTCGGGGCCATTTCGGTCGCCCATCCGGTCAAAGACCACACGTGGGTCTTCCGTGGGCCCTGCACCGTCATACCCATCGGGACCCCACCCAACCAGAAGTGGCACGGTATCGTCGCGGGAGAGGCCCTCGAGGAATGGGGCGATTGGGCCACCAAGGAGCCACCGGACGAAGTGCCCCCGGACATCGCCCCCCCGAAGCTCGCTCAGCGTGGTCTTCTCGCCATGAAGGTCGAGGAGGTCTACACATTCGACCAGGACAATGCCGGTAAGCGCGTTCTATAGCTCGCGACCAGCCAAAGGAATCTCGTAGCGGAGGTGGACAAGAATGGCGAGTAAGTTGACCCCCCGGATGGAAAGCTGGTTGATGCATCTTGGCGCTCACATCGCGGTCACCAAGAAAGGCGAGCTGCCGACTATCGTGGTCGCAAACGCGTGTGAGTGTACCGGCGAGCAATTGTGCCTCTGTTTGAGCGATGCTCAGAAGAGCCAGATTGCCGATATCCTTGCAGAGAACGACTGGGTGGCCATAGCCCCCGGTGGCCTTGGGGCGATTCGCGCTCCTTATCAGTTCAAGGGCAAGGGGCGCTTCGAGGACAACACCCTCGTGGTGACGGTGGAGCAGATCTACTGCACACGGCCAGGATGTGAGGCCGGGCGTCGCATGGACGTTATGGAGTGGGATGACATGTGCGAGTACGATATATCGCGCTGGAAGGACGTCGACCCGCCTGGAGTCTAGCAAGCTGGTTTGCCGGCGCCGCCGGCGCCCACATTAGCCTGTTTGATCCAGAGGCCCACTCGGCCCTCGAGCGGGCAAGGTCTTGCCAAAGGGCGAAAGGAGCGGAGTGCAGCAGGCGGAAGCGAAGCAGCGCCAAGGTAGAAGACCGAAGAAGATGCCCTGGGTCAACCCGGTCATGTGCGAGGGCTGTGGCGACTGTGTGCAGCGATGCACGCGCCAGGGATTGAAGATGACCGAAACCAACGTCGAGGGCGTTTTCGTTCCCTGGCTGGATGAACCCGAGGCCTGTTCCGGTTGTGGCAAGTGTGCGATCGGCTGTGTAGGGGGCGCGATCCAGATGACCGAATACGTCGATCGGGCGATGGCTCGGTTCAAAGAGAAACGCCCCGAGATCCCCACGTAATCGAGCCTGAATATGGCGCGGGATGTCAGCGAACGAGAGTTTGTGAACTACGCGAAGGGCCTAGGGAACTACTGCACCTACGGTGATTCCCGCCAGGTGCTGGTGGGAGTCCTCCGGGCCCTCGCCGTTTCGTATCCTTCGCTCGCCGAAACCCTGAGTGGCCTGTTGCCGGCGGGGGTGAAGGGTCTACTGACGGAGGCCGTACGGTCCCCCGACCGGGTGGACCATACGGCCGAAGCGCCGAGTCGAACCGACTTCCTGGAGGTCCTGCGCTCGACGGCGCATCTCGGTCAAGATGATCGCCCGGGACACGCTTTGCGGGCTTTTTTTGGCACGGTCAAAGAGAAATCTCAGGAGCTGCGGGGCGAGTGGGCGGAGGTGATCCCGGCGCCGCTGCGGGAAGACTGGGACCAATCGATCACGATCGATCAGGTGCAAGACGCCGGCCAGTGCTTATGACGATAGACGGGGCGCCCGGGGGGCGCCCAAGCATCGATAGCGGCGTCAGGCGGGAGAAGCGAAGGTGAATCGGTGCCGCGGGAGCCTTCAGAAGAACGTGGCCTTCGCGATGAAGGCGGTCCCCCTGACAAGCACCGTCGCCCCGACGGCCACGGGCCCTCGGCGCTGAGGGTCCACCACAATCATGATCCATGCCGATCATGCCCTCGCGCGTCGCTTGGAAGGTCTCATCCGCGCCGAGTTGCCTCGCTTGGCGGAGGCCGCGCGGATGGCGTTTCCACAGGTGCCCGCCGAATGCATCGATGTGGCCGATGGCGTGGCGCTGTGGCTGGGCGAGGACTCGCCGGTCAACTTGGCTGCCGGCCTGGGCATGTGCGGCCCGGTAAGCGACGCGGAACTGGAGCGCCTGGAGGCTTTCTACCACGAGCGGGGGGCCGAGGCGGTCATCAGCCTGTGCCCTATGGCCGAGCGCTCGCTCCTGCAAAGCCTGGGGCGGCGGGGCTGGCAGGCGTCTGAGTTCGAGCATCTCCTCGTGCTCGAGCTCGGGGAGCGGTCACCGAGCGGTCGTTCGAGCGCCGGTGCGTCACCCCCCCGGGGCGATCCCAGGCCGGACGTACGCGTGTGCATGCCTGAAGAGCGAGAGGCGTGGGCGCGTACTGCTGCCCGGGGTTTCTCGGATGGGGCTCCGCCTGAGCGCGGTCACGAGGAGTTCGGGAGGATCATGGTGGAGCGCGAAGAAGCCATCCTCGTATTGGCCTGGGTAGACGGACAGCCCGCCGGGACCGGAAGCCTTGTGATCGATGGCGCAGTGGGCTGGCTATCGGGGGATTCCACCCTGCCTCAGTATCGGAGGCAGGGTATCCAGCAGGCCATCCAGCGGTACCGCATACAGTTGGCCGCTGATGCCGGCTGCGATCTGGCTGTGACTGAGGCTGCGCCGGGCGGCGCCTCACAAAGGAATATGGAGCGGCTCGGGTTCCGCGTCGCGTACACTCACGTGGAGTTCGTGAAGAGCCGGCCGAAGGAGCCGGCCCGGGCGGAGCTTTCGCCTCTTGACGGTAAGGATCTCATCGAGAACCGGATGGGCGACCGCCACGCGGCCGGCGTACCATCAGGCGAGTGGGTCGATCACCCTACGCTGGGAGGGGCTACGACGGGAGAGCACGGGGCAGATGCTGGAAAAAAGGTGGACAGAGACAAGGTCAAGTACATAGAGCGCAAGATCGCCGAACTGAAGGCGCGATGGCCGGCTCACTCCGTCCCGCCCGTGATGTGGCAGGAACTGGAAGAGCTGGAAGACGAGCTCAAAGAGCTTGGAAGAACCGGCACCGAGGAGACACATGCCAGCGAAGAAGGCCCTAGTCAACTACCGTAAGTGTCAACCCGAGAGATGTGAGGGCGGTATTTGTACGGCCGCTCTTGCCTGCTCTCGTAAGGTGCTCACGCAAGAGGCGCCCTACGAGACGCCGATGACGGACCCCTCTCCCTGCAGGGGGTGTAGCGACTGTGCCCTTGCCTGTCCTCAGAAGGCGATCGAAATAGCGAATATGTGAAGAAGAGCTCGTGGGCAGGGCGCTGTCATTCTGCGTCTTCCCCCCGGTCCGTGTGCCGGATGACCCACTTCTGCGCCTCGATCACCCAGAAGATGATGGAACTGAGCGCGAACGCGATGAGGATGTGCGAGAGTGAGAGGGCCTGGGTTCTGAACACGTTCTGCATGAAGGGCACGTAGATCAGCGCGAACTGAAGCAAGATAGTGACCACGACCGCCCCGAAAAGAAGCCGGTTCGAGAACGGCCCCGCCTTGAACAATGAATCACGGTCGAGGCGGATGGCCATCACGTGGAACATCTGGGACAGGGTGAGAACGGTGAACAGCATCGTCTGCCACGTCTGGTCACCCGCGCGCCAATAGAACCAACCGGCCATAAGGGCGATGGCCCCCATCAGCGGCCCGGCCCACATGATGTGAGTCCCCAGCCCCCGCGCGAAGATGCTCTCCTTCGGTGGATGGGGACGGCGGTGCATGACGTCGCGTTCCGGCGGCTCGAACCCCAGGGCGAGACCGGGGAGACCGTCCGTGACCAGGTTCATCCACAGGATCTGCAGAGGGAGTAGGGGCAGAGGCATGCCCAAGAAAGGAGCCGCGAGCATGACCGCGAGCTCGCCGGTATTGGTGGCCATGAGGTACTTGATGAACTTGCGGATGTTGTCGTAGATCGCGCGGCCTTCTCTGACCGCGGCGACGATGGTGGCGAAGTTATCGTCGAGGAGCACCATGTCGGCCGCTTCTTTGGCGACGTCGGTCCCCGTGATCCCCATCGCCACTCCGATGTCCGCCTTGCGCAAAGCGGGCGCATCGTTGACCCCGTCGCCGGTCATGGCCACGATATGTCCCTTCTCCTGCAGGGCCTGGACGATCTTGAGCTTCTGCTCGGGTGCTACCCGGGCATATACCGAGACCTCGCCTACCGCCTGTTCCAGGTCCGCGGGAGACAGGCGATCCAGCTCGGTGCCCGTGAGGACCCGGAAGTAGCTGGAATCTGCCTCGTCCTTGGTGACGATGCCCACCTGGACGGCGATGCTGGTCGCGGTAAGGGGGTGATCACCGGTGATCATGGCCGGGCGGATGCCTGCCGAAAGCGAGGTCATGACCGCTTCTCTTGCCTCCGGGCGGGCCGGATCGATCATGCCTACCAAGCCGACGATGGCGATGTCTTGCTCCCAT
>JAZDLO010000188.1:0-2939 GCA_043801935.1 bacterium | reverse complement strand
GATCACCCGCTGGGTGCACGAGCACCTACTTGAGGAGATGGCGGCTCACCTGCGGCGTGCTCCCGAGCTCTTCGCCCGGCGCAAGGAGCTGGCCGAGCACCCCTACGGCACGATGAAGCGCGCGATGGACCAGGGCTACTTTCTGCTCAAGGGCCTGCGGAAGGTGCGCGGCGAGTTCAGCCTGACGGCGCTCGTCTACAACCTGAAGCGCGTCATCAACCTGGTGGGTGTCCCGCAGCTGGTCGCGGCCCTCGCGTAAGCGGGGTCTGGCCGTCGTCATTCCTCGCGGCGAGTCCCCCGAGGGCCTGGATACGCCCTCTGAAGACTCCGTCGACCGACTTGCCGGCTCGCGCTGGATCTCGTTCCGTCGCCACGCGGCTACCCCACGATCACCGCATGCCGGCCGCGAGTTTTCACACGGCCTCTGCGCTGGTTAGGCTGCCTCGGTACCTAGCCCGGGACACGACCAACTGCCGACCAGTAAGCATAGACCTGTTCGGCAAGCTCGATAGCACGAGTCGAGCTTCCGAGCTGGTTGGCGGCAGGGCCATCGAGGCTGACTTGAAGGGACACTCGACCGAAGAAGCGGGCGGCGAACATGCGGCTCGCGAACATCCTACTGGCGAAGAAGCCGCCCCCCTTACCAGACCAAGTGACCGAGCGGTGATGCGGCGAGAGCATGTCGAAGTGCTTTGCCCCGCTTGCCAGATGCGATACGACCTGGAGCAGAGGCTCGGCTTCTCGAATGGCTCTGCGCTGGGCCTTGCCGCCATCCCCGGGATGAAGCCAATCGGGAAGGTGTTCGGCGGTGACGAAGAAGTTGAAGGCGGTATCGACGTCGTTGGGCGTGGCGCGCAGTCGATCGAGTTCGCGGGAGAGCTTGCGAAGGAGATCAGCGGGTGTCGTGAGGCCAAACGCTCCTGGCACGTGGCTCTCCCCGAGGCAGCCTAACGTCGCGAATGAGCCGCGCGCCGTCGCAGTTCAGCGGCGCGGCGGCTCCATTCGCTTGTTGGGCCGCTCGTCGTTTCCTGTGGTCACAACCGTGAGCCCCTTGCACCCTTCAGAAGAGCCCATGCGAAGGATATCGGAATCAGGACCAACGGCAGAAAATAGAACCGGCTACCTGGAAGTGGGCCTATCGAAAAGAAGATTCCGCTCACCGCCATTGAGGTTATGGGGAGGAGGCCGAGCAGAACCCCGGCAAGCAGAGTGTTCAAGCCCTCCTCGGCTCTCTCATGCGGGGCGGCCTTAACGTAGCTGTGGATCAGGGCGACCATGGAGAGGACCAAGTATCCCAGGAGCACGATCGCAACAAGGACTGCCCCGATGGTGCGGACGGCACCTCCTAGAGGTCCCCAGACGCTATGGATGATCCCAACCAGAGCGAGAGCAGCCAGCGGCAGGTAGATCAGCTGCCCGGCCTTCTTCTTCTCCATCACTCTTTTTCGCTTTGGGAAGATCAGCAATAGGTGAAGGAAACATGCGCACCCGATGCAGAGGGCTACGAAGAAGATGCTCCCTGCGAGCACTCGCAGATCGAAGGAGCCGATAAGGGGACGGGGGAGCAAGAATCCCCCAAAGCAAAGACCGGCGATACTGAAGAGGAGAGAGGGTGTGCCCGGCGCTTTCAGGTAGACGAGCATGCCGCAGAGGAGGAAGGCGAGTCCGATCACCCAGTTGACGCTCGACAACGCCGAGGCCGTGGTGGGCTCCTGCGAGTAGGTGACCTCGATGTTCTCCGTTGTGGTCACCCCGCTGCTCTCGTCGGTTCGCTCCACAACGAGCAACCGGGTATCCCCGATTTCAGGCTGCGGCCGACGGGGCCAATCCCTGTCCCCAAGTGAGATCCCGCCCAGACTGAGGAGGCGATCTCCCACCCTCAGGCCGGCCCGGTCCGCCGGTCCTCCTTCGTTCACTTCGACGACAACGGAATGGAAGTGGTCAAACCCACCCCATGGGATGTTGCGCAGGTCCAAGAGGCCAAAGAGGCCCCAGGCTACGAGGAGAGCCGCCAAAACGAGGAGGAGCACTCGGGTCTTCATACGACACGTCCGTTGGTTAAAGGAGGGACAACTTCACATCGGGACTTCCCGCACGACCGCGCGACTCGAGAGGAGGAGAGACGATCCTCGTTCGTCTTCGTCTCCGCTGCTTGTCGGCCCAACTACTACTTCGACGTCTGGGTTGTCCCCCCTACAGTACCCCCTGCAGCCGAGTCCGGAAAGACCGCAAGACCAGCCCCGCCCAGGAGGTCCGCCGGACTCCGGACCCCGAGCCCGCCCCGGTTGAGTACATGGGTGTACACCATCGTGGTGCTCACGTCCCGGTGCCCCAACAGCTCCTGCACCGTCCGGATGTCATAGCCGGACTCCAGGAGATGGGTGGCAAAGCTGCGCCGCAGCGTGTGACAACTGGCCCGCTTCGCCACGCCCGACCGGCGCACCGCCACCACCATCGCACGCAGGCGCATCCCGCTTCCATACGACAACGTCCCCACCCAGCCGATCTCCCCCCTCGAGCTGCCCCAACACCCGCGCTACTTCCGATCGCGTCAGCACCACCGGCAGCCGCGTCGGCGTCCGCGCCCGCGGCAGGTGTCCCTCCAACCGGAGAGGAAGGCCATCACATCCTGCTCCCCCAGCTCCGCCGGATGCCGCAACCGGTGATGACGCACGAACCGGATCACTCACCGGACGTAGGCCTGCTCGGTTCGCAGGCTATGGTGCCCCAGCCGGAGCTTCGACCGCATCAGCGTCAACAGCTTCGGATTGGACTGCGAGGACAGATGCGAAGCGACCATCCCCGAATTGGCCGGATGCCCGCTTCACCAGCCCCACCACTCCAACGCTCGGCGGCGCTATAGGATTCGTGATAGCGACAGCTACGGGAACGATCCGTGCCCACCCCGTGACCAGCGCTAGACCTCGAGGGCAGAAAAG
>JAZDLO010000177.1:0-12197 GCA_043801935.1 bacterium | reverse complement strand
ATCGTCGTCGACTCCGGCACGGCCGGCACCGTGAAGGCATAGACCAAGGCCTCGCCGTCATCGGGGAGGCTGGCGACACCGATCGGCTGGCTGGTTCCCGCCCCCGCGGAGAAGCCGATGCCGCTGTAGGCGTCCAGTTCCCGCATGCCCACGGAGATCGGATCTCCGGCAGCGATCTCCGCGACTCTGTCCAGGACCATCTGGCCGTCGTCGCCCGCGTCCATGACGATCCGACGGAGTTCCAGCCAGGTGGCCAGGGACATAGGCCCGACGAAGGTGAGGGATCGCATCTGCTCTTGACCGTCCTCGATCGTCGTGCCCGTGACCGCGGTGGTTCCCGTCGGCAGGGGCACCGTGGTCGTGGCCCCGACGGTGGTCGCGGGCCCCGCTGTCGTGTCGCTGGCGGCCGAGCCTCCGCAACCCATGCCGGCCGAAAAGAGCAGGAGCCCGACCGCCGCGGCAGCTATGGGCCCAACTCGCCGCGTGGTCGCGATCGACATGCTCCCTCTCTCCAAGATCGCAGTTGCATGGTCTCGACGAAGCCTGTTCCCGTTTCTGTATAGGAATAGGCCGGCGGGTCCGGCCGATGGGGTCCAGAGACCCACGGTCTGGACCGCCCTCTCCATCCGCGATACCATAGGGCAGCCTTTAAACGAGTCCCGTGAGACCGAAAGGAACTTGGATGGACACCAGCTCGCGTCCTTCCGCGCCCAGACTTGCCTGCCGCGCGTCGCCTCCCGAACGATTGCTCCTTCCCGGCGTACATCTGTTCGATCCTCAGCATGGAGTCGACACCACGGGTGACCTGCTGGTCGAGGACGGGAAGATCGCAGCGGTCGGAGCGGGGTTGAAACGGCCTACCGGCGTCCCAGTCCTCGATGACCTGGCCGGCTGCTGGGTGTTCCCGGGATTCGTCGATCCCCACGCACACCTTCGCACTCCCGGCTATGAGTACAAGGAAGACCTGGCCTCCGGAACGATGGCCGCCGCTGCCGGGGGGTATGTGACCGTGATCGGGATGGCGAACACCGACCCGGTCGTCGATTCCGGGCCCATCGCCTCCTGGGTCCTCGACCAGGCCTCCAAAGAAGCGGTGGTGCGGGTGGGCCAGGTGGGCTCGGTCAGCAAGGACCTCGAGGGTGAAGAACTGGCCGAGATGCGCGAACTGGCCGATGCCGGGGTCGTTGCCTTCGCCGACGACGGCAGACCCCTAGCGGACGCCGATCTGCTGCTGAACGCCTTGCGGTATGCCCGGGGTACCGAGCGGCCGCTGCTGCTGCACCTCGAGAACAAGAGCCTGTCGCTGGACGGAGTGATGCACGAGGGCAAATGGAGCGCCCGCTTGGGCCTGCGCGGCATCCCGGCAGCGTGTGAGTCGGGACCGCTGGCTCGAGACCTGGAGATCATCCGCTACGCGGCCGCCGAGGAGGTGCGGTTGGCGGCGGGCCGGACGACGGGCTCGGGGGCCGGTGCCTTGGCGGTTGCCGGCGCCTCGCCCGGCGCGTCTACCTCCGCCGGAGCCGGTCGGGTCGCTCCCCTCGTTCACTTCCAACACCTCTCGGCGGCCGAGAGCGTGCGGCTGGTGCGCTGCGCCAAAGAGGAGAGGCTGCCCATCACGGCCGAAGCCACGCCTCTCCACCTGCTGCTCACCGACGAGCGGCTGGGCAGTTTCGACCAGAACCTCAAAGTCAACCCGCCCATCCGCTCGGCCGAGGACCGCGAAGCCCTGGTGGCGGCGCTGGCCGACGGTACCATCGATTGCATCGGTACCGACCACGCTCCCCACGCGCCCCAGGAGAAAGAGGTACCCATAGAGGACGCCAGCAGCGGCAGCACCGGCCTGGAGACTGCCTTCGCCGCGCTGCACACCGGTCTGGTGCTCACCGGCAAGCTTACCCTGGCCCGGCTCGTGGAAGCGATGTCCGGGGCGCCCTGCCGGGTGCTCGGTCTGACCGAGCCGCGTCTGGCGGAGGGCGCGCCTGCCGACTTCTGTGTGGCCGATCTGGACGAGATCTGGGAGGTCACACCCGCAACGCTTCGGGGCAAGAGCCGCAACTGCGCCTTTCTAGGAGAGATGCTCACCGGCCGGGTGCGGCTGACGGTGGTTGATGGGGCGCGCCGCTTCGCGCGCGCCCCGGGGGAAGCCTGATGTACCGGGGCGACATTCCTGGTTACGTAGTGCTTAAGGACGGGACTGTCTTTTCGGGTTTCGGCTTCGGGGCGCAGGGCCAAGTCTTGGGAGAGGTGGTCTTTAACACCGGCATGACCGGATACCAGGAGATCGCCACCGATCCTTCTTATCACGGGCAGATGGTCACGTTCACCTACCCCATGATCGGGAACTATGGCGCCTCCGAGCAGCTGCTCGAGTCGGCCGAAGTCCATTCCCGGGCCATCGTCGTCCGCGAGATCAAGAACACCGCTTGGAACGCCACCTGTCCGGTGGCCTGGGTAGACTGGTTGACGACTCGCGGCATAGTGGGGGTGGCCGGGATCGACACCCGGGCCCTCACCAGACGCATCCGCGAGCATGGGTCCATGACCGCCTGCGTTGCAGCTGGCACCGACCTGCGGGTCAACGACCTGCTGGCGGCCACCCACGAGTTCCCCTCCATGGCGGGGCAGGATCTGGCCAGCGCGGTGACCTGTCGTGAGCCGTATGAGTGGGTCTCCGATGAATCAGCCTCAGAAGCCGCAGCGCTTGGCGTGCCAGGTCCGGCCGGCCCGGAGGCGGCACGACCGTCGGCCCGGGCTCGGTTCCAGGTGGTCGCGTACGACTACGGGATAAAGCGTAGCATTCTTAAGAATCTCGCCGCTGTCGGCTGTCACGTCACCGTGGTTCCAGCTCATTGGACGGCGGAACAGGTCTTGGCGATGAGACCCGACGGGGTGTTCCTGTCGAACGGACCGGGTGATCCCGCGGCGGTGGGCTTCGCGGTGAAGGCCATTCGCGGCCTTATCGGGAGGGTGCCCGTCTTCGGGATCTGTCTTGGCCACCAGCTGCTGGCGCTGGCGGTGGGCTTCTCCACCTACAAGCTCAAGTTCGGTCATCGGGGCATCAATCACCCCGTGCGCAACTATCTCACCGGCCGGATCGAGATCACCAGCCAGAACCACGGGTTCGCGGTCGAGCCGCCCATCGTGGTGCGCGAAGCGTTGGCTCGGGGGTCGGTTGTGGGCGAAGGCGGGGTGGTGGGGTTGAGCGCCGAGGATATGGGGCTCGACTCCGATCTTGGGCCGGCGCAGGTGACCCACCTCAACCTCAACGACGGGACGGTGGAAGGACTGCGGCTCCTGGATCTGCCGGCCTACTCGGTGCAGTACCATCCGGAGGCGGGGCCAGGACCGCACGACAGTCGTTACTTGTTCGGGCAGTTCACCGAGCTGATGCAACAGGGCGCCGTCAAGGCCGGCGTCCGCTAGGAGGTACAGATGTCGGCGACCGCGGGTCACGGGGGTCCGGGAGGCAGGGGAGATGGCAAGCGCGCCACTGAGATCAAGGTGCGCCTCCCCGAGCAGATAGTGCCCGGTGTTTACGCCAACAGTATGATGGTGCAGCACACCGGCGATGAGTTCGTCATGGACTTCACCATGGTGATGGGCGGCACGGGCACGGTGGTATCCCGGGTAATCACCAGCCCCGGGCACGCCAAGCGGATCGCCGCCGCTCTCCACGATAACCTCAAGAAATACGAGGCGGCCCACGGCCCCATCAAGGGGTCCGGGATCTATCCGGCACCAAGAATGGGTTTCCAGCCGCCGGCCGGGGAGGACGAGTAGCGGAGGGGAGGCGGGGCGATGCTGGCAGTGGGAGATCAGGCGCCGTCTTTTATGGCGCCAGGCACAGACGGCCCGGTGGATCTGGCGGCACTCCTGAAAGGGGGGCCGCTGGTGCTGTATTTCTTCCCCAAGGCCTTCACTCCGGGTTGAACGGTGGAGGCGGTTGAGTTCAACCACCTGCTTTCCGAGTTCGAGGACCTGGGAGTCAAGGTCCTGGGCATCTCCGTCGACTCCTTGGAGAGACTGCAACGGTTCCGGGACAAGCATGACCTGCGTTTCCCGCTGGCGAGCGACGGCGACCGGGTGATCGGCGATGCCTTCGGGACCCTCAAGAGCGGGCTGCAGGGGGCGCACGAGCGTGATACGGTGCTCATCGGGCGACGGGACGATTCTGCTAGCCTATGAACGTGCCCGAGCCAATGGACACGCGGCCGAAGCGCTGGCTGCCGTGAGGAGGTTGGGTGAGGAGGGTCTTGTCTAGGATACGTCGCCGAGAGGTGGACGGCCTCGTGAGCGCGAAGCGGTCGCTCTGCCTGCTGGCGGCGGGCGTACTGGTTTGTCTTCTCGGTTTTGTGACCGGGTTGGAGGGCGGGATGGCGCCGGCCGCCGCAGAGGCCGAGCCGGCCCCTATCCCGGCAGTGCAGCCCCAGGAAGTCCCCAGTCTCCCGCAGTCTCCCCAGGACGTTTCCAGTTCGGCGGAGGCACCCCAGGAAGTCCCCGATCCCCCGCAGTCTCCCGCTGTAGACGTCGACGTGGTGGTGTTCTCCACCCAGACCTCCGGGCTGGCCGCCGTGCGAGAGCTGGCCCTTGGGGCGCCCCACCTGCGGGTCGCTCTGATATCGTGCGGGAACCTGCTGGAGACCCCCTTGGCCCAGGGGCTGAGCGTGGAAGACGTGCGAGACGTCGGCCGGGTCAAGGGCGGCTTGTACGACGAATGGCGCCAGGCGGTCATTGACGCCTATGCGCGTCGCGGTCTCAAGGCCTTCAACGCCAGCGGGCGCTTCGTCTACGAGCCGCAGGCGGCGGCTCAGGCGCTCTGGTCGTACGTCCAGGGTCCCAAGGCCGGCAACGTGGTCTTCTACTCTGCCCGACTACTGGCGGCGAGCGACGAGGACGACCGGCGCTACGCGGACATCCAGGTCGAGGGCGGCGGCTCGTTGCGGATCAGGACTCGGTACTTCATCGATGCGAGCGTCGAGGGCGATCTGGCCCGCATGCTCGGGGCGAGCTATCGTATCGGCCGTCACGAAGCCGTCTACAACGACGTCGCCGGGGTCAAGCCCCCGTATCCCAGCGCTGCCAACGGCTACGAGACTGCGCCTCAGAGGTTCTCACCTCTGCTGACCCTCAAGGTGTATTCGAAGACCAACGCTCCCCGCATCGCCACGTTCGTGCATCCCAACTACAACTTGTCGACGTACGCAGGCCTCGCGCCCCTGAACCAACGTAACGTGAGTGCCTTCGGCACCAGTTGGACCATGAATATCGCCGTCCTTCCCAACGGCAACCGGGAGTTGAACGAGGCGTGGAACGATTGGCCCGACGTAGGTCTGGCCTTTCAGTGGATCTTCTCCCCGGAGAAACGCGGGGAGATCCGGCGCCGGGTACTGGAATGGTCCATAAACCGGGTACGCTACCTACAGGAGCACGGCTATCCCAAGGTGGGGATCGCCGCCGTACCTCAGAAGCTTTACGTACGGGAGGGTCCGCGCATCGTGGGGCTCGCTACCTACACGGCGGCCGACCTCCGGGCCGGCACCGTGCGTGATTCCGTGGCTCTCGGCTGCTACGTGGAATACGACCGGCACGACGCCTTCTATCCCACCCACGTCGAACAAACGCGCTACGTGCACATGCCCATGGAGGCTCTCATGGCCCAGGGACACCCTCGTTTGCTCGTGTCCACGGCCGTTTCCACCGACTACGCCGCCTACAGCTCTGCCGTCCGTATGGAACACACACGGGCCAATATGGGGGGAGCCGCGGGAGCGATCATCGTCCTGTCCGACCGGTTGGGGGTCGAACCCGACCAGGTGCCGTATGCAGGGGTGCGGAGCGAGTTGCTGACCCGGGGATATCGCCTCGATGTGACCGGGTAGGGCGAGCCCAGACGCATCAACCAGGATGCGTCTGGGCTCATGGCACAGCTGCAGTGCCTATTCTGTCTGGAATAGGCCGATGGGAATGCCGTCCGGGTCGGCGAACATGGCCCAATAACCCATCCCCGGGATAGCCGTCTTGGGCGCTATCATCGTGGCACCGGCGGCCGTCGCTTTGGCCAGGGTGGCCTCGACGTCTTCCACGTGGAAGTAGGTGTTGAGGGCACACATCGGTGCCATCTCGGGTTTGGCCATCATCCCGCCGCCGGGCTCCGCTCCCGTCTTGATCATCGTGTAGCCTGGGACGGCGCTCTCGTCGAACTCCCAGTCGAGGACGGAGGTGTAGAACTTTTTGGCCCTGACCGGGTCGTTGACCATGAGTTCCCAGTGGACGATCGGGTTACCCATCGCGCATCCTCCTCGCACATTTTCCGCGTCGCCAGCGGGCCGGGGAGGGCTCTCGCGACGGCGCGGCTTCTGAGTGGTGAACGGGGTAGTACCCGGTTTAGTCCTTGATTATGTCTCTAAGGTGGGCTACGGCCCTGCCGCCGTCGCCATCGACCAAGGTCCGGTAGTCAGGGATCGTGTAGACACGGATCTTGTTGTCCAGGAAGTCGGAAAAGGCCAGCAGGGTGCCGTCAGGGGAGACGTCCAGGCCCGTGCACTGGTTGCCTCCTACTATGGCGTCCAAGATCTTGCCTGTCGCAGTATCGATGGCGAGGATGGAGCCCCACTCCGGCCCGGGGATGTAGTAGGTCTTGGGGTTGTCCTTGCCTCGGTTCGAGACGTAGAGGACCTTGCCGTCGGGGGAGAGGTCCATGGTGTTCGGCCGCTCGTCGGTGTCGGCGAGCTTGGTGACCCTCTCGGTGGCCAGGTCGATCACGAAGACCTCCTTGGTGGACATGTCGTCCACGTAGAGAAGGCCGCGCGTGTCATCGGCCACCATGTGACGCATGGCTCCGCCGGTCTTGAAGAGCACCGTTCCTTTGCCTGTGGCGAGGTCGATGCGCTGGATATCGCCGTTCTCGAAACCGGCCACGAACAGACGCTTTGCGTCGGGGGTCACGTAGAGGCCGCGCGGGGTGACCACCGTCTTCAGGCGCCGCACCAGCTTGCCGGTGGTGAGGTCGATCTCGGACACGTCGTTGCTGACCCAGTTCGAGGCCCAGAGCGTCTTCTCATCCGGGGAGAGCAGCAGGACTTTGGTCCAGGAGCCGCCGGTCTTGAAGGTCCGCTTGACCGTGCGCGTGTGCCTGTCGATCTCGAAGACCGAGGCGGTCTCCATCTGGCTCGCGTAGGCGGTCTCGCCGTCGCGCGTGAATATGACTTCCACCGCCCCGTGCTCGCCCAGCTTCACCTGGTCGAGTTTCTTGCCGGTGGTCGGTTCGAACACCTCCAAGCCGTATCCGCCGAGCAATGAGACCCACATCTCTCTGCCGTCGGGCGTGAAAGCCACCTGCTTGGGGTTGGGACCGCATTTGAAGCGCACCAGGCTCTCGTAGAGGAGTCCCTCGGGGTCGAGCCACACGGACAGCGACCGGGGACCGTCAAGTGCCACCTCCCTCGCAGCCGGGTTGTAACCTCCCTTCGAGAACTTGAGGCGGATCTGGCCCCCCGGCACTTCCTGGGAAAAAGGCGTCTTCCCGATCACGGTGGTGCCGTCCTGCAGGGTGATCTCGAGATTCGTCACCTCAGGGTTGCTCTTGACCGTGACCTTCTGGGGGGGAAGGTTCGCAAGGGTGGAGCTGGTAGTCGAGCTGGCGGTGTCGCCGGCGATGGTCGTGCCACCGGCGGTGTCGCTCCCAGCCTCAGAGTCCCCGGGGGTGGGGGAGCCGCTGTCGACCGGGCCGGCAGCCGTGATGGCGATGCTGCTGGTTGTCGTTTCGGCGGCGCGCAAAGGGCCGTCGCTCGGGAGACGATAAACGCCGTACCCCACGGCCGCCACGGCCACCACGATGATCGCGAGAGCCGCCACTCGCCAACGAGTGTGCACGTGACCTGCCGTGCGAGCCTGCCGCAGCTCCCGGCGGCTTGGCGGTCCCGAAGGTGGGGGCGGAAAGTCTTCCATGCTCAGATGATAGCCGATGGTGCGAAGGATGGAGTCGCGGCAGATGAGTCGCCTGCGTCTCGCTCGCCTGCCCGGGTAGAATGGGGGCGAGGAGGAAGCATGAGCAAACGACCGACGATTGTTTGGTTCCGGCGCGATCTGCGCTTGTCCGACAATCCCGCCCTGATGGTTGCCGTCAGAATGGGTGGACCGATCATTCCTGTCTACCTTGCTGAGTGGGAGCGGGACGATCTCTGGGCACCGGGAGAAGCGGCGCGTTGGTGGCTGCGCAGGTCCCTGTCCGGCCTGGCCGATGACCTAGCCCGAGGGGGCACCTCCTTGCGCGTCGTCGGAGGGGAGCCCGTCTCGGCGCTGACCGAACTCGCTCTCGCCACCGGCGCTCGAGAGGTGCTCTGGAACCGTCTGTATGAGCCCCACAGCCGGGAACTCGATCGCAAAGTGGAAGCCGCGCTCCGCGACGCAGGCGTGGCTTCCAGGGATCTCGCAGGCTCGCTGTTGTTCGACCCCGAGGAGCACCTGTCCCGGGCCGGACGGCCGTTCGTGCAGTTCGGGGCTTTCTGGCGCAGCTGTCAGTCCCTTCCGGAGCCTGCCGAGCCGGGTCCCCGACCGGCGCTCGTTTCCGGCGCGCTCCCCGGCATCGAGGTCCAGGCCTCCGTCGGCGCTGTCGACGGTTTCCCGGCTCCCACCAGCTGGGCTCCGACGGTCGGAGAAACGGCCGATTCCTGGGAGCCGGGAGAGGCGGGAGCCCGAAAGCGGCTGGAGCGATTCCTCGAGCGGGCCTTGGCCACGTATGAGACATCCCGCGACTTTCCCGGGATAGAGGGCGTGTCTCGGCTTTCACCCCACCTCCACTTCGGCGAGATAAGCCCTCATCAGGTCTGGTACGCAGCGCGTGGCGCCGAGCGCCCTCGGGGGAAGGCCGCCGGAGCCGACGGCGGGGCGGCTTTCTTGCGCCAACTGGGCTGGCGCGAGTTCGCCCACTACCTTCTCTACCATTTTCCGGCCACGCCGGCCGAGCCGTTCCGACCAGAGTTCGCTGCGTTCCCGTGGGCCGACGACCCCGAAGGCTTGGCCGCGTGGCAGCGTGGCGCCACCGGTTACCCACTGGTCGATGCCGGCATGCGCCAGCTTCTGGCCGAAGGATGGATGCACAACCGGGTGCGCATGGTGGTGGCCTCGTTCCTCACCAAGGACCTCATGATCCCCTGGCAGCGGGGTGCAGCCTGGTTCTGGGACCGGCTGGTCGACGCCGACCTGGCCAACAACACCCTGGGGTGGCAATGGACGGCCGGCTCAGGCCCGGATGCGGCCCCTTACTTCCGCATCTACAATCCAGCGCTGCAGGCCCGGCGCTTCGATGCTGAGAACACCTATGTGCGCCGCTGGTCTGGGCCGGCGCGTCTCGAAGTCGCCCCACAGGCGGATGAGCAGACACCTATCGTCGACCACGCAGCCGCCCGGCTCCGGGCGCTGGAGGCGTTCCGCGGACTCCGCGGACGCTGAGGCATCGTCCCCGCGGACGTGGGCGTCGCCCAGCGGTGGCGCCCTCCCTTGCATTCCACGGGCCGGGTGTGAGACGTTCTTTCTGAAGGGCGAGAGCTCATTCCGAGGGGAGGGCAGCTGGTGCACGAGCAGGTGGATACGGAGACCCAGAGGTTGACCGGCTGACGTGCGCTGGCTGAAGAAACGCGAGCGCCCGCTTTTCCGCACCCACGAGCCGCCTTTTCGCCAGCCCGACTGGGCGGTGGGGCAGCTGTTGCCACACGAAGGTCGACTGTATCGCGTGAGTCGCTGGGTGGAGTTGCGGCCTGTGCTGCTGGAGCGGGGCGGGTCGGTGGGGGAGTGGGAGATATGGGGCCGAAGAGTCTCGGACCGGGAGCTCCGCAGGGAGTTGAGTGGCGCCACTCACAAGATGCTGGCCGGCGAGTGACACCTGTGCCCGTGATAGGGCATGAACCGCCGGGTTCAGGCAGCCTAGTAGTCTCGGTACGCCGTGCGGAGCCGGCGCAGGAGTCTGGCGCTCCGTACCTGCAGCGCCGGGAGGTCTCGTAGGGGGATCTTGCGCAGGATGGTGAGCCGGCATTGCAGAGGCAGGGCGTGCGTGTAGAGCCGATAGTACTGTTCGTAGAACTGCTTGAGCGGCAGTGCCGTCGGCAGAAGTGTGTGGATGAAGTCGAAGTGATCGAAGTCTCGGTCTATCAGTCGGTCCTTGACTTCCTCATAGAGGTCGGTCCCCGGAAGGGGTGTGAGCACTGAGAAGCTGACGAAGTTCAGCTTCAGGCTGCGAACATACTCCTGGAAGGCCCCGAAGTCCTCACGCGTGAAATCGGGCCGGACGATGAAGGACGCGTAGATCTCGATGTCCAGCGACTTCAAGAGCGCCACCGCCCGTTCGTTGTCCGCGATCGTGGAGCCCTTGCTCACGTAGTCGAGGTCTCGGTCGCTGAAGAACTCAAGACCTACGAACACCCGCTCGAGACCGACTTCCCGCCACGCCTCGAGCAGGTCCGGGGCTCGCACTATCGTGTCGCTGCGCGCGTAGAGGAAGAAGCGCTTCCTGAGCCCGGAGCTCCGGATCAGCTCCGCCAGCCGCCTCATTCGCTGCGTGTCGTACAGCGACTCGTCGTCGGCGAAGAACACATACGGCTCGTCGATGCCGGCCAATTCCTCCAGGACGCTCTCCGGGCTGCGCCTCAGATAGCGGCCGTCGCTCAGTTTCCACAGCGCGCAGAAGTTGCACCGGTGAGGGCAGCCCTTGGAGGTGCGCATGGACGCCAGCGGTCGCATCCACTCAGAGAAGTAGCTCTTTCGGTACGCCCCAGTCAGGTCTCTCCGGGGAAACGGGAGCGAGTCCAGATCGGTCACCATCGCCGGTTCGTCGGCCACGGTCCCGTCATCCATGCGGTGGCAGACGCCGGGGATACCGTCATAGCCGTGGCCTCGCTGCAGCCGCCAGACGATATCCCGAAGGGGAGCCACCCCTTCTCCTCGCACTATGAGATCGACGAAAGGAGTGGCGAGATCGCGGGGCGACAGGGTGGCATGGTGCCCTCCCACAACGGTGAGCACGTCTGGGTTCCAGATCTTCACTTTCTCGAACAGCGCCCGTACGGGGTTCACGTGTACGGTGTACGCGGTGATCCCGACAACGTCCGGCTGGAAATCGGCCAAAGCTCGGTCGAGGTTGGAGTCGAGTCTCAGGTCCAAGATGCGAGTGTCGTGCTCTGGGGACAACCCTGCGGCCAGGTACTCGAGGGCGAGCGGCTCGTACAGGAAGATGTCCTCCCCACCGATGGTCGAAGGCGATTTGGCCGGCTCGATAAGGAGTATCTTCATGTCAGGCTTGTCAACTGGCGGACGTCTAGGCGCCCATCACCTTGATCACCAGGCGCTTCGACCTGAGGCCGTCGAACTCCACATAGAAGACCTCCTGCCAAGGCCCCAGGTCCAGTCGACCGGCGGTAATGGGCACGATCACCTGGTGATGCATCAGCAGGTTCTTCAGATGGGCGTCGCCGTTGTCTTCACCGGCGCGGTGATGTCGATAGTCGCCGTTGTCGGGGAGGAGCTCCCGAGCCACCTCGTTGGCCGGCGGCGCCCACGTGGGAGGGGCCAGCTTGTCGAGCCACTCCAACGCGTCGGCTTGGATACCCGATTCATCATCGTTCACCCATACCGCGGCGGTGATGTGCATCGCCGAAACCAGCACCATGCCTTCGCGCACCCCCGATTCCTCGACAGCCTGTTGGACATCGGCCGTGATGCGCACGAACTCCCGTCGGCGGCGCGTCGTGAAGGTCTTGTAGACGGTATGAGTCTTCACGGGTAGTCTCCCCGAGCGCTCTGCGGGTGGACCGGGACCTCACATTCATTCTAGCCTCTCCGCGCGGAAATGGCGTGGAAAGCGCTCGGCCGGGCACGAATGTGTCCCGAAGCTGAGAACACACTCTCGCTGGCAATGGAGCCAGGTTCCAAGACCGTTCCCCCGGCCAGGCGGCAGACTGTCCAGGCGGCGTAGGCAAAGTGCGGCGCGATTATCTAAAGTGGGGATGTCGACAACGAAGCACGCGTGGCTGGGAGGAGCTGTGGACGATCCGGTAGTTCGCAGGGTGTACTTCATCGACTGGCTGCGGATCCTGGCGGTGCTGCTTCTTTTCCCGTTTCACACACTGCGGGTGTTCAACGCCGGCGAGGCCTTCTACGCGAAGGCGTCCACGCTGTCAGAGGCGGTGAGCGGCGTCCTTGCCTTC
>JAZDLO010000171.1:0-4873 GCA_043801935.1 bacterium | reverse complement strand
CATGGTCATAGATCTTTCCATCTGTAACGGGTGCCACAACTGCCAGGTGGCCTGTAAAGACGAGCACGTAGGAAACGACTGGTCCCCCATCGCTCGTCCCCAGCCCGACACCGGCCAGTTCTGGAACAAGGTCATAAACCTGGAGCGGGGCACGGTGCCCAAGGTCAAGGTCACCTATCATCACTCCCTGTGCCAGCACTGCGAGAACGCCCCCTGCATAGAGGCCTGCCCCCAGAACGCCATCTACCGAAGGTCTGACGGCATCGTCCTTATCGACCCGGACCGCTGCCGGGGTAACCAGCTGTGCTTAGAAGCCTGCCCCTACGAGGGGGTCATCTTCTTTAACGACGACTTAAACATCGCCCAGAAGTGCACCTTCTGCGCTCACCTCCTAGACAAGGGCTGGACCGACACCCGCTGCTCCGATGCCTGCCCCACCGGGGCTTTTACCTTCGGAGAGGAAGAAGACCTACAAGAACAGATAAAGAAGGCCGAGCTTCTCAAACCCGAGCTGGCCACCCGCCCCCGGGTCTACTACCTAAACCTTCCCAAGAAGTGGATCGCCGGAGCGGTCTATGACTCCGAAGCCGATGAGTGTACCGAAGGGGCCACCGTCACGGCCACCAACACCCAGACCGGCCAGAAGCTCACCACCCAGACCGACAACTACGGCGACTTCTGGCTCAAGGACCTGGCAGACGGCTCCTACACCCTTCTCATCGAGAAACCGGGATATCTCACCCAGAAGCTGGGTCCCATCGACGCCACCAAGAAGGACCAGAACCTGGGCGATATCGCTCTGTGGAAGGGGTAGAGCAATCGTCACGAAGGAGAGCATGATGACAGAGCACGGCGGACGGACGACAGCCGAGAGGGTGGAGAAGATCGCAGTGGTCGGCGGAGGCACGATGGGCCATGGTTGCTCGCAGGTCTTTGCCGCCGCCGGCTACGATGTTGCCTTGCAGAGCCGCAAGGAGACGACCCTGGCCAAAGCAGTCGAGGCCATGCGCGCCGATCTGACCTCCCTGGCCGAACGCGGGGTAGGCGATCCGAAGGACGTCGACAGTATCGTGGCGCGCGTCAAGACCACGCAGAGCATGGAGGAAGCCGTTTCGGGCGCCGACTTCGTGCTCGAGTGCGTGTACGAGGACATGGCTCTCAAGCAGGAGCTGTTCCAGAAAATCGATCGACTGGTCGGCCCCGAGGCCGTCCTCGCGACCAACACCTCGGTGATGAGCATCACCGAGATCGCCGGCAAGTCGGCCGGGCGCCACCGCATCCTGGGCACCCACTGGTGGAACCCGCCCTACCTGATCCCGCTGGTGGAGGTGGTGCGTACCCAGGACACGGATGAGTGGGTGATCGATCTCACGATGGAACTCATGCGCCGTATCGGCAAGCATCCGGTGTTCGTGCAGAAAGACGTTCCTGGATTCGTGGCGAACCGTTTGCAGCACGCCCTCTGGCGCGAGGCGGTCTCCATCGTGGAGAGAGGCATCGCGGATGCCGCCACCGTGGACGAGAGCATCAAATACGGCTTTGGGATGAGACTTCCGGTGCTGGCCCCTCTGGAGACTGCGGACATGGGTGGCCTCGACCTCACCCTGGCTATACACAGCTACGTGTTCAAGTACCTGGAGGACTCGCACGAGGCGTCTCCGCTTCTGCGCGAGAAGGTGGAAAAGAACGAGCTCGGCTTCAAGACCGGAGGCGTCGGCTTTCAGAAGTGGACCCCAGAGCAAATGAAAGCGACCCGAGAGAGGCTTCTTGACTACCTCGCCCGGATCGCCGCGGCAGCAAACACTCCGAGGTAGCAGAGAGCCCCGAGGCGATCCGCGCCTGGAGGCAGGGAGATGGCAGCCTCACGCCACGCTCCCTTGAGAGAGGCAAAGGAATCCCGAATCGAGAAGGAGACGAAGCGATGGTAAGACTGGTGGACCTAAGCCAACCCTTCAGCCATACGGCCCCGTTATGGCCTTACTGCCCGGATATCAGCATTTCGCGCATGCACTACCACGCCAGGAACGGCGTGTTCACCCAATGGATCAGTGCCCCGATGCACGTCGCCACCCATGCCGACGCCCCGGTACACGTGATCGCCGGTGAACTGTACACGCACGAGTGCCCTCTGGACTGGTACTACGGCACCGGCGTGATCGTGGATATCCCCAAAGGCAGGTTCGGCAACATCACCGCCGATGATCTGGAGAACGCCACCCCCAAGATCGAAAAGGGCGATATCGTGATCATCCATACCCATATGCATGCCAAGTACTCGGACGACCAGGAGTACTTCGGGTATTCGCCGGGCCTCGTGCGGAGCGCTGGGGAATGGCTGGTAGCCAAGGGCGTGAAGGCCGTGGGCGTCGACCAGCAGGCCCTCGACCACCCGCTCTCCACCGCCATCGGACCGCATGGCCCCGGGGGACCGCTTCTGCCCGAGGTCAACGCCGCCTACGAGCGTGAGACAGGTCGCCGGGTGATCGACGACTATCCTGAGTGGGAGCCGGTGCACCGCTTGCTGCTGGGGAATCACATCATGGGCTTCGAGAACGTGGGGGGCGACATCGACGAAGTCCTCGGTAAGCGCTGCACTATCTCCGGGTTCCCCATCCGCTGGGAGAAGGGCGACGGATCGATGGTGAGGCTGGTCGCGATACTCGACGACTGAGCGGTACTCACTTCGGACACGGAGGGAAGGCCTGAGGATCACGGGCACGGCTTCACTCTGAGGAGGTTCAAATGGCACATTTCTTCACCGTTGCGATGGTGCAGCTCGCTTCCGATGTGGCGAATCCCGACCTCGAGGCCCGCAAGGCCGAGCAGCGGGAGAAGATCGATCGGTACCTGGACACGATCATCGGGATCGACCCTGTGGTCGACCTTTTCGTGCTTCCAGAGACTTCGATCAGTGGCTTCGATCCTGCGAATTGGACGAGCCTCGCCGAGACCATTCCCGGCCCTTCCAGTGAGTACTTCTGCCGGAAGGCACGCGAACTCGGCAAATGGATCTGCCCGGGATCGTTGATCGAGAAGCGCGAGGGGGTAGACGGCACCTACAACACTTCCCTGCTCATCTCGCCCACCGGTGACGTCGTCCTGAAGTACAGCAAGGTCTTCGTGCCGTACCCCTTCGACCCGTCGCTGCGCGGAAGCGACTTTCCGGTCTATGAGATCCCAGGAGTGGGGAAGATAGGCATAATGATCTGCGCCGATCACGCCGTGCCGGAAGTGGCGCGCAATCTGGCTTTCAACGGGGCTGAGGTCATCCTGAACCCGATATGCCAGGGTATCTTCATCGGGGGTCTCCGCCACCGGATCCCCCTCACCCAGGTGCGGGCGACCGAGAACCAGTGCTACGTCGTAGCTGTGAACCAAGCCGCGCCTCCGGGCATGGGCCACTCGCTGGTCTGCGACCCCGAGGGTCGGATCCTTGAAGAGCTCGAATCACCTGAGTCTTTCGCGATGGTCTCGTTGAATCTGGACGAGGTGCGCCGGGTTCGCGAGCACGGATCTTTCGGTGTATCCAATCAGCTTCTGAAGATGGTGCGCGACTGCCAAGAAGAAGGAGGCCCGCTCGACGCCTGCTATCGTCGCGGACTCCAAAACGCGCCGGTGTTCGAGACTCTGTCCGGCCGCGCCCCGAAGACCATCGACGAGATCACCCATCCGTGACGGACGGAGGCTAGTCGATGGACGTATTCCCGAAGTTCAAGGCGACCGTCGTCCAGGCGGCGCCCATATGGCTGGATCGCGAGGCTACTACCGAAAAGGCATGCCGCCTGATCGCCGACGCGGCCGATGAAGGTGCGCGACTGATCGCCTTTCCGGAGGCCTGGCTCCCTGGTTATCCGTGGTGGATCTTTTTGGGCACCCCCCTGTGGGGCGGGCCTTTCTTCGCGGAGCTATACGCCAATTCTGTGGAGATCCCCAGCCCGACGACCGACCGTCTCTGCCGGGCGGCGAAGGTAGCGGGCATGTACGTGGTCATGGGTATGGATGAGCGAGGAGGCAGCAGCCTGTACTGCACGCAGCTGTTCATCGATCCGGACGGTCGGATCATGGGCAGGCATCGAAAACTGAAGCCGACTCATGTGGAGCGGTCCGTGTGGGGAGAAGGCGATGGGAGCGATCTACAGGTCTTCGAAACACCGCTCGGTAAGCTCGGGGGCCTGAACTGTTGGGAACACCTTCAGCCCCTGACCCGCTACGCGATGTACTCGCTGGGGCAGCAAATACACATCGCTTCGTGGCCGGCCTTCAGCCTTTACCGGAAGTATGCGTACGGACTGGGTGAGGTGACGAACATCGGCGCTACCCGCCAGTACGCCTTGGAAGGAAGCTGTTTCGCCCTCGCGGCCGTGTCCGTCATCAGCAGGCAGATGGTCGATCGTCTGGCGGATACGCCGGAGAGAGCGGACCTCATCGAAGTGGGAGGTGGCGCCAGCCAGATCATCGGCCCAGACGGAGCGACTATTGCCGGGCCGCCGCGCGAAGACGAGGAGGCTCTGGTGACGGCCGAGATCGACCTGACGGAAATAGCCTACGCCAAGAACTTCGCCGACCCCGTAGGTCATTACTCTCGGCCGGATATCCTCAGACTCGTCATGAACCGATCTTCCCAACCTTGCGTCCAAGAGGTCACTTCGTTCGGGTTCCCGGAGATACCGGCAGCAAGCCCCGACGTAGCGCGCGGCAGCGAGGCCTGCGAGGGAGAGACGCCCGAAGCGATGTGAAGTCGGGTGCGTCAGGCTCCACGCGGATGACGCCGGTGGGTCGCAGTTCGAGGAGGTCGATGTCGCGGTGAGGTCGGGCGCTCGTCGCAGCGCTGGTCGAAGTCTGATTTTGGCCGCCGGTTTCTTGGTGGCTTTCA
>JAZDLO010000144.1:0-3557 GCA_043801935.1 bacterium | reverse complement strand
CGCCGGGTGGCGGGCCGCAAGGGTCTCGGCGCGGTCATGGGTTCCAAGAACCTGAAGGCCATCGCCCTCCGTGGTGACCTTCAGATGGAGATCGCCGACAAGGAGAAGTACACAGCCGCCCGCAAGCGGATGCTCGAGGGGATGCGCAAGAGCCCCATCCTGTTCCCGGAGTTCTCGCGCTACGGTACCTCGACCACCCTCGATCTCACGCAGGCCATGGGCATCTATCCGACCAAGAACTGGACGGCCACCGGCGTCTTCAACCCGGCCGACAAGATCGGAGGATTCGCAATAGAAGCCCGGGGCAAAGGCAAGACGGCCTGCGCCGTCTGCCCGGTGGGTTGCAGCCAGCTCCGAATAGCCAAAGAAGCGCCCTACACCGGTCTCTTCACCGAGGGGCCGGAGTACGAGACCTTGTACTCTTTTGGCGGCGTGACCGGGGTCGACAATCCCGACGCCATCATCGCCTGTGACCGCTTGGCCGACGAGCTGGGGCTCGACACCATGTCGGCGGGGGTCACCATCGCCTTCGCAATGGAGCTCTTCGAGCGGGGGATCCTCACCCTGGAAGACACGGGGGGGATGGACCTGAGCTTCGGTAACGACGTCTCGATGACCAAGCTGCTTCACATGATGGGCGAGCGCGAGGGCCTAGGGGATCTCTTGGCCGACGGGGTCAAGGTGGCGGCGGAGAAGATAGGAAAAGGCTCGGAGAAATACGCGATGCATGTGAAGGGCCTCGAGCTGCCGGCGTATGACGTCCGGGGCGCGAAGGCCCACGGCCTCAGCTACGCCACGGCGTTTACCGGCGCCGATCACAACAAAGGCTACGCCTTCCAGGAGATCTTCGGCATCCCCATCCCCTATGCGGTGGACCGCCTAGCCATCGAAGGCAAGGGCAAACTCTGTAAGTGGAACCAAGACGCCCGGACCGCGCTGGCCGACTCTCCCACCATGTGCGTCTTCCTCATGGACATGGCCGTGGCCGACTTCATGTTCGAGAACACGGCCGATCTCATGGAAGGTGCCACCGGGCTCACCTTCACCCCCGAAGAAGTACATCAGGTAGGGGAGCGCATCAACAACCTGGCCCGGGTCTTCAACACCCTGGCCGGTTTCACCCGGGCCGATGACGACCTGCCCGAGCGTTTGAAGACCGAGCCCATCCCCGAGGGTCCTTCCAAGGGGGAGATGATCTCCCAAGCTGATCTGGATGTGATGCTCGATGAGTACTACGACGCCCGGGGCTGGACCCGGGAGGGCGTCCCCACCCGGGCCAAGCTCGACGAGCTACGCCTCGGCTATGCGGCCGATAAGATGGGGCTGTAGAGGCGAGTGTCGAGCACCGGGAACGGCCTCGGCAGCCAGGCGCGACCGCAATCGCCGAGCAAGACCCTAAGCGCCGGTCGGAGGCGACCGTCATGAATGTGAAAGTCCGCAGCATCGCCTTCATCAAGTCGCTGCTGGGTCAAGCTGAGATGGATCTGGTCCTGCCCAGCGGGGCCACGATCGATCAGTTGCTCGTCCGCCTGTCCGAGCTTGGGGGCGATAAACTGGCCCCCTATGTGGCCGTGCCCAAAGAGCAAAGCGCGCATGCGCCCTTGCGGGTCATGGTGAACGGTCGGGACATCGCCGCGCTGGCAGGGCGGCAGACCGTGCTCAAGGAGGGCGACGACGTGCTGGTATTCATCCCCATCGCCGGAGGATGAAGTCCGACGCTGATCAGAGAGAGACCGATACAGACGAGAAAGGCGGCCCCGTGACGACGATCGACCTCGAGACCCACTTTGTGACTCAGGAGTGGGTGGACGCGCTCTACGCCAACCCGGACTACCCGCGATTCGTCGACGAAAAAGCCACCGGAAAGCGCCGTATGTACTATCGGGACGACGCCTTCGAGCCGCACGGCGACCTTCTCCTTGGCCGTCTTCTCGATCTGGGTGGAGAACGGGTCGAGAGCATGGACGGCGCGGGAGTAGACGTAGCCGTCGTGTCGCTGACCTCGCCAGGGACCGACCATTTCGACCCCGCGACCGGCACCCGTTTGGCTAAGCGCGTCAACGACGAGCTGGGCGCGGCCATCGCCAAGTATCCCGGGCGCCTCCTCGGTTTCGCCGCGCTGGCCCCCAAAGACCCCGTCGCCGCCGCCAGAGAGTTGGAGCGGACGGTCAAGGAGTTGGGCTTCAAGGGTTGGAAGACCCACTCCAACTTCGGCGACTCATACATCGACGAGAAGCGCTATTGGCCTATTCTGGCAAAGGCGGAAGAGCTCGACGTCCCCATCTACCTGCACCCGGTCGCTCCCATGATCCCCGAGCTCCGTACTTATGGGCTGGCTCTGGCGGGCGCGGCTTTCGGATTCGGCATCGAGACGGCCACAGCTATGATGAGGTTGGTGCTGAGCGGGGCATTCGACGCGTTTCCTAGACTCAAGATCATACTGGGGCACTACGGAGAAGGCCTGCCCTTCTTGATGCAACGCATCGACCATCCTTTCGTTCGGCCTCATCTCAAAGCGTCCGACCCCGACGTGGTGCCCGATCTCGCACGTGTGCCCAGCGACTACCTGCGCGACAACATGGTGGTCACCACCAGCGGTAACTATCTTCCCGCGGCGTTCAAGTGCACGCGAGAAGCCCTCGGGATGGACAAGATCCTCCTCGGGACGGACTATCCTTACGAGGAGATGGGCGACTGCATGCGGTTCCTGGAGGGGCTGGGCATGTCGGAGGACGAGAAGACACAGCTGTACTCCGGCAACGCGGCCCACCTGGGATTCGCGTCGTAGTGCTGCATAACCGATAGATAGTCAGCCAGGTCTCAGGGGGCGCGGCGCGCCCCGCCGACCAGGAATCCCGGCGCTGCCGACGCAGCTTCGGGATTTCGTTTTTGTGAGGAAAGGGTCAAGCTGTGGCTGGAAAAAGTATTACGCTTTTATGAGGGAAGGATTACAATGAGCTAAGGGTCCGCTGCGGTGGCCCCTGCGGTCGCCGAGCGAGGCCTTGGCGCGTTTTTCGAACAGCCAGCCTCTCACAAGGTCGGCCGCAAAGGGGGCAATCATGCAGCGAATGTGGCTCCTCCTCACCCTGACTGTCTCTGTGGTGCTAGTGGTTCTTCTGTTCGGGGCGCCCGGTCTGGCACCGCCACCGGCCTTCGCGGCGCCGAGTTTCAACGACGTTCCCGAGACCCACCCCTACTACGCGGCTATCGAGGGCATGGCGGCAGCTCACGTCATCGAAGGCTATCAGGTCGGCGACCTCAAGGAATTCCGTCCAGAGAACCTCGTTACTAGGATGCAGTTCGCCAAGATGATCGTCCTGTCCCTCGGTCTGCCCGTGACCGAGCAGGACATCTGCACGTTCCCGGACGTCTGGCAGGGAGTGTCCCCCGACCTCTACCCAGACCACTACGTCGCCGTGGCGGCCCAGAAAGGGATCACCACCGGCTATACAGACGGGAAGTTCGGGCCCCTGGACAACATCAGACGGTCTCAGATATCCACGATGATAGTGCGGGCAGCCCAGAGCCTGGAGCCCGGCAAGCTGGTCGAGGCGCCG
>JAZDLO010000126.1:0-3238 GCA_043801935.1 bacterium | reverse complement strand
CGCCGGTACTCGGCGATGATGGTGGCCTCTGCGCGGGTCGCGCGGTCACCGCCACCACGTGCGTCACCTCCCGGCGCCTCGGCCACCTTCGCTGCCCCGTGGTCGGCGCCGTAGCCCGTCTTGGCGAAGTCGTGGAGGAGCCGGCGGAGCACGGTCTCCTGGGCCTCGGCGGGGTTCTCCACCGCCTCGTGCCAGGGCTGGAGTTGGTCGCGAAGGGCCTGGGCCGCCGCTTTTGCGGAGGGCGCTGCCGCCGTCTGTGCCGCCGTCTCTGGGGAGGGCGCTGCCGGCGTCTGGGCCGTCGCCCGCGGATCGAGACTGCCGGGTGATGCGCTCTCTTCCATGTTCGTCCCCTGGAACGGCCGATGGACTAAGCGGCTCTGCACAGTTTGTATCACATTGCCTTCCGGTTATCTTCTCTTTAGACTGGACACGCTGGTGGTGCGTCCGACTCACACTCCTGCGCGTGTTTCGAAAAGGGGGACTCTAGTGAAAGGCACCGGTGCACAGATCCTGGTCCGTTACCTCGAGAACGAGGGGGTCAAGTACGTCTTCGGCCTGCCGGGCGGCCATCTGCTGACGTTCTACGACGCGCTCCTTCAGTCGTCGATCACTCCCATCCTGGCGAAACATGAAGGAGGGGCTGGATACATGGCCGCCGGTCACGCCCTGGTGGGAGGGGGGCTGGGCGTGTGTTGTGGAACTGTCGGGCCGGGAGCCACCAACCTGGTTTCGGGGGTGGCGGCGGCGTACATGGCGTCGCTGCCCGTTCTCGTGCTCACCGCCCAAGTGGGCACTCCGTCGATCGGCAAGGGCGCTCTCCAAGAGGCGGCCGGTGTGGGCCGGACCTTCTCGCAGACCGAGCTGATGTCGACCGTCACCAAGTACTCGACCATGGTCCCCAACTCCGACAAAGTCCCGGAGGCATTGCAGCGTGCACTGCGTATCGCGTTCAGCGGCCGCCCGGGCCCGGTCCACCTCGACCTGCCCGCCGACGCCCAGCGGGGCCGGACGGAAGACCCGGTCATCGATCCGGAGAAGTACCGCCCGGCACTGCGCACGATGCCGCTCGAGGCCGATCTGCGCCGGGCAGCCGAGCTGCTGGCGGGGGCGGAGAAGCCGGGCATCCTCGTGGGGGCGGGAGGGAGAAAAGGAGGCGCTCCCGGATCGATCCTCCGTCTGGTCGAGACGCTTCAGTGCCCGGTCGCCACCACTCTGCCTGGAAAGGGCGCCATCCCCGAAGATCACCCGCTCGCCTTGGGCTGTATCGGTCTCTACGGCACCCGTGCGGCCAACAGCTATCTGCGGTCGGGCCTGGACGTCCTCTTGGTGGTGGGGTCGAGCCTGCACGAATTCAGCACCCATGTATGGGACCCGGCTCTGCAACCCTCGAAGGGTCTGATCCAGGTGGACGTGGACCCCGAGGAGATCGGCAAGAACTACCCGGCGGACGTGGGGCTCCTCGGCGACGCCGAGATCGTCCTGGCGGGGGTGCTCGAGCAAGTGGAGGCTCTGGGGAGCGGCGTCCCCGGGACCGAGAGCCAAACCGGGCGCCGGACCGAGCGCCGGACGGCGGAGGACCTTGCCGCCCTCAAGTCGCGGACCGAGTACTTCGGCGAACCGGCGATGCAGTCCGAGGACATCCCCCTCAAACCGCAGCGGGTGATGGCAGAGTTGCGCGAGGCTCTGCCCGACGAGACCATCGTGTTCACCGACATCGGCAACTCGGTCACCTGGGTGGAGCGTTGTTTCCTCGCCCGGCGGCCCGACACCACCATGTCGCTCTCCGGCCTGGCCGCCATGGGTTCCGGGGTGGCAGCCGGTGTGGGAGGTAAGCTGGCGGCCCCCGACCGGCCGGTGGTGGTGGTGTGTGGCGACGGCGACTTCCAGATGCACGGCATGGAGGTCATGACGGCCATCAGTCATCGCATCCCGGTGGTATGGGTCATCATGAGGAACGATGCCCTGGCCATGATCCGGGATGTCCAGACCATGACCTACAAAGGGCGTTACGTCGCCTCCGATTTCGCCGGTCCGGATTTCGTCGCGCTCGCCGAATCGATGGGCGCTCTTGGGCTACGGGCGGCAGCTCCGGGTGAGGTGGCCGCAAGCCTCCGTTCCGCACTGGCCGCCGACAAGCCGGCGATCGTGGAAGTGCCCATCGATCCGACGGAGATGCCGCCCGCCAAAGCCCGGATGATGGCCTTGGACCGGTCTCTGGGGAACCCGCCTCTGACCGATTCTCTGGGCCTGGGAAGTCTTCGTGCGCTCTGGTCCATGCTCAAGGAGCGCTGACCGGTATTACTCGCTTGACATCGCCGACGCCGGAGACGGCCCGTTCTCGAGCGTTCAGGAAACGTTCAGGGGTTTAGAGCAAGAATGCATTGCTACCCTCGTGACGCTCTCGGCTGCGGCCCACCTGGCCAATCGGATGCACTGCTCGTTGCGTGGACGCGCTCCCCTGAGCTCCCCTGAAGGTGAGGAGAAGAGCGATGCGCGTGCGGCAGACTATGGACGGTCTGGAACGAGACTACCTGCGCGCCGTCTACGAGATGGCGGGGAGGAGGGCCAAGAGCGCCGTCTCGTACGGTGAGGTGCGTCTCGACTTGGGCCGTTCTGAGGACGAGGCTGAGCGGGCCTGTGACTTCTGGGCCGATCGCGGGATACTCGAATGGACCGCCCTGGGCCATATCGCCCTCACACACATGGGGCTGAGAAGGGCCGAACGCCTGGCGCGGAGAGGGTGGTCGTCCGGGCCGTTCTGAGAGATCCCGGCGGCTATCCGGGAAGGCTCTTCGCTCACCGATGTAGATCGCTCGACGATCCGGGGTCGCCGTCGGCCTACAGTCCGCGTCGAGCGGATGGGCTCGATCCCTCCACGCGCGGTCGACACAGTTTTCCGGCGCCGTTTGGAGCTGTCTGACGCCGTTCTCTTTCAGGGGGCATCTGCTCCGATACCGCCGGGGTATAGCGCCGGCTCGCATTCCCGTGTAGATTAACTCGGTAAGGTGACCATCTCTATCATGTTTTAGTCGTCGAGCGAGGAGTCCCCGCCATGATGCCGATCTCGACCAAAGGCAGATTCGCTTCCAGGATCGTGGTGTTCCTTGCCGGGCAAGGGTCCGCCAAACCCGTCACCAAGTACGAGATCGCCCGAGGGGAGGAGATCTCGGCGGACTACGTGCAGCAGATCATGATGAATCTTAAGGTAGCCGGCCTGGTCGCCAGTCATCGCGGGAGG
>JAZDLO010000064.1:0-11592 GCA_043801935.1 bacterium | reverse complement strand
GCGCGAAGACAGCGAAAGCGGGGCGGAAGTCTACGCGGGCACGCTCTCTGCCGGGGGGCAGGAGACCTTCGCCAGTTCCCAGCGTTACTGGATGATGGTCGGCAGGCCCGAGGTCCTTGCCGTGTCGGTCAACGGGGCCTCGTACACGTTGACGGCGCCGGACGGGACTTTCGTCGTCACAGGGGCTGGCGTAGAGCGCAGTCAGTAGCATGCCCTCCCGGCCCGTTCCTTCGCCCCGGGTGTATGTTCACACGTTAGGCTGCCCTAAGAACGAGGCGGACAGCCGGGCCGCGGTCCGCTCTCTTGTGGCTGCAGGTGCGGACGTGGTAGCGGATCCCGACGACGCGACCCATATTCTCCTGAACACCTGCGGCTTCATCCAGGAGGCGAAAGAAGAATCCATCGGCGCCATCCTCGACGCGTGCAGCAGTTTCGGGGATAGGCAGATCCTGGTGATGGGCTGCCTGGTCGAGCGCTATCGCGACGCGCTGGAGAAACGCATCCCGGAGGTGGCCGGGTGGTTCGGGCTGGCGGACGCCACTGGTCTGGGCGACGCGGTGGTCGGACCGCTCGCGATTCCCACTCCGCTCGTGACCCCCGTCTCCTTCTCGTCCCCGGCCGTACCTGAGGCGACCTACGCGTACCTGAAGATCTCCGACGGATGCGACGAGCCCTGCAGCTTCTGCGCCATTCCCGCCATCAAGGGGGCGTATCACTCGGCGAGCACCGCTGAGGTGCTCCAAGACGCCGATGCGTGCCTGGCCCAAGGCGCCCGTGAACTGATACTTGTGGGCCAGGACACGGCCCTCTGGGAGTGTGACGGTCTGGGTCTGACCGATCTGATCGATCTGCTGGCCGCCGACGAACGGGTGCACCGGGTGCGGGTCATGTACTTGCAGCCCGACCACGTGGCCGATGCCTTTCTGCGCTACATGGCGGGGCAGCCCAAGCTGTGCCGGTACCTCGATGTACCGTTCCAGCACGCCCATCCGGAAGTCCTGCGGCGCATGGGCCGCCGCGGGGATGGGACGGCATACCTCGACCTTCTAGATCGCGCGCGCCGGCTGATGCCTGACGTGTCGGTTCGGTCCGCGTTCATCGTCGGTTTTCCCGGGGAGACCGACGACCAGTTCGAGCATCTCCTGGGTTTTGTGGACGAAGCAGGGTTTGACCACGCGGGAGGGTTCATATACAGTCCCGAGGAGGGGACTCCTGCGGCCGCGCTAAGGCCGCGTGTGCACCGGCAGGTGGCCCGGGATAGATTGAACCGGCTAAGCGCCCTCCTTGCCGTGCGGGCCGAGAGCGAGCATCAGCGGCTTGTCGGATCGCGGATCGGCGTCATGATCGATTCTGTGGACCCGGAGGAAGCCGGTGAAGGGGCGGCGGCCGTGGGACGGACGGCCGGCCAGGCTCCAGAAGTGGACGGGGTGACATACGTCGAGGGAGACCTTCAGGAGGGGATCGGGCCGGGAGACGTGGTGACGGTGACTGTGAGCGCCGCCGTGGGATACGACTTGGTAGGAATGTGTGATGCGTCCTAATCTGCCGAACTCCATAAGCTTGTTCCGCGTGCTGATGGTCCCGATTCTGATGGTGTTCATGCTGGTGGATGTCCCGGCGGGGGATATCGTCGCTCTCATAGTCTTCGTTCTGGCCGCCGGCAGCGACTCGCTGGACGGCTACATCGCCCGCCGACGCCGCCAGACCACCGTGATGGGGGCCTTTCTCGACCCTCTGGCCGACAAGCTGCTGGTGACGGCGGCGCTGGTGTCGCTGGTGTCGCTGGGTGAACTGTCCGCCTGGGTTGCTATGCTCGTCATCGCACGCGAGCTCGCCGTATCCGGACTGCGCATGGTGGCTGCTGTCCAGAACGTGGTGATCGCGGCCAGCAGCTGGGGCAAGGCCAAGACCGCAAGCCAGATGTTGGCGATCGCAGCCCTCATCACCGAGCCGCGGTGGCTGAAGCAGGAGTGGACGCTGGGGGGGCATAAGATCACGTGGTACTTGGTAATGCTGATGCTGGTGCTGACGGTGGTGAGCGGTGTCGACTACTTCGTGCGCGCGCGCCAAGAGTTGCGCGGCCCCGCGGCGAGTGGGGGCGAAGAGGGCGGGGTCCCGCCGACGGAGGGCTAGGGAACGTGGGCGCATCGGAAAGAGAGAGGCAGAGGCTGTTCATCGCGGTACCTTTGCCCCGCGAACTCCTGGGGTTCGTGACAGCGGCCCAGGCGTTGCTGCCGGCCGTACGGGGGCTGCGCGTACTCCGCCCGGACCAGCTGCACGTGACCCTGGCCTTCATCGGTGAGGTGGACGAGGCCAAAGGAGCGGCGGCCCGAGCGGTCGTGGACTCGTTGCCGGCGGACATGGGAGGAGAAGGGGTCGTCGGCCGGTTCTTGCTCCTGCCATCGGCAACGAAGGCCCGGGTGGTGACCTTGGAAGTGGCGGATGATCAGGGAGTGTTCGCGGGCCTGTTTGCCCAGGTCATGGGCGGTTTGGAGGCAGCCCGCGTAATGGAACGGGAGAAGCGGCCGTTCCGGCCTCACCTTACCATCGCCCGGCTGCGTACGCCCGGCCCGGTACAACCAAGGTCGGAGAACGGTCAGGCCCGGTTTGCGGTAGAGTCGGTATGTCTCTACAAGAGCGAGTTGAAGCGGGAGGGTGCGGTCCATACGGTGCTGACCCGAGCGGTCTTTGAACAAGAAAACGGAGCGAAGGCTTAGGAGGAGCGGTGGAAAAGGACAAAGCCCTGGAGATGGCTGTTCTGCAGATCGAGCGACAGTACGGGAAAGGCTCCATCATGCGGCTCGGGGATGAGTCGGCAGCTCTTCGGGTCCCGGCCATCTCCACCGGCGCGTTGGCGCTCGACCTTGCCCTCGGCGTAGGCGGGGTGCCGCGGGGCAGGGTGGTGGAGGTATTCGGGCCTGAAGCCAGTGGCAAGACCACTCTGGCTCTGCACATGATCGCCGAGGCCCAGCGGGCCGGGGGCAAAGCCGCGTTCATCGACGCGGAGCACGCAATGGATTCCGCTTACGCCCGTCACATCGGGGTCAACATCGACGAGTTGCTGGTCTCTCAGCCGGACAGCGGGGAGCAGGCTCTGGAGATCACCGAACTGCTCATCCGCAGTGGAGCGCTGGATATCGTGGTCATCGACTCGGTGGCCGCTCTCACCCCCCGGGCCGAGCTCGAGGGCGAGATGGGTGATTCGCATGTGGGGCTGCAGGCCCGACTCATGAGCCAAGCTCTGCGGAAGCTGGCCGGCACCATCAGCAAGACTCAGACCACCGCCGTCTTTATCAATCAGCTGCGGGAGAAGGTCGGGGTCATGTTCGGCAATCCCGAGGTCACTCCCGGCGGCCGAGCTCTTAAGTTCTATGCCTCTGTGCGGCTCGACATCCGTCGCATCGAGACTCTCAAAGAAGGCACTGAGGCGGTCGGCAACCGGGTGCGGGTGCGGGTGGTCAAGAACAAGGTCGCCCCGCCTTTCAAGGAGGCCGAGTTCGACATCATGTACGGTGTCGGCATCTCCACGGAGGGCGACGTGCTCGACCTGGCGGTCAATAACAAGATCGTGCAGAAGAGCGGAGCCTGGTTCTCGTACGGCGACCAGCGCTTGGGCCAGGGGCGGGAGAACGTGCGCCAGTTCCTGCGCGACAATCCTGAGTTGGTGCAACAGTTGCGTCGTGAAGTCATACAGGTTGTCAACCCCGAATGGAACCCCGCCGGGGAGCAGCATGCGGGCGCGGCATCTGAGCCGCAGGCCGGCCCTGCGGGCGGCGCTGCGGCCGATGGTGCAGGCGGGATGGACGCCGCGACCGGCGGAGAAGCCACCGGCGTTGGGGAAGCTTCGATCGGGTAGATCGGCGGTCGCATGCATGCCGCGAGCGGAAAACCGCCGCCTCCGGGTGGCGACGGCGTGATCACGGGCCTGAAAGTCAGGAAAGGACGCTCCGACCGCATCGCGGTGCATCTAGACGGGGCGTTTGCTCTCGAGCTTGCCACGGTGCTTGTCGATCAGGCGGGTCTGCGCACGGGCGAGTTGCTGACGACGGCGGCGCAGGGTCGTCTTCTGGAGCAGGACGCGCCCCATCGGGCGCGTTCCCGGGCCTTGAGGCTGCTCGCCGCGCGCGATCGCTCTCGGGGCGAAGTCGAATCGCGTCTGCGCAAGTCGGGTTTCGATCCGGAAGTCATCGCTGACACGGTCACCTGGCTCGAGGGGCTGGGCTACCTGGACGACGGTCGGTTCGCCGCGACCTACGCGGCGGAGCGACTCAGGGCCGGCTGGGGCGAGCGGAGAGTACGTGCCGAGCTCCGGCGCAAAGGCGTCGACCGGATACTTGTCGAGCGTAGTCTTGAGGCGGAGGGCGTGAACGCCCAGGCGGCCAGCGAGGGGGCCGACGCCCTCCTTGCCGCGGTCCGGCGCCGCTTCGGCGCTCAGTTCGCCACGGATCCCGACGCGGCCGAGCGAAGGCTATCCGGCTTTCTGGTTCGACGCGGCTACGATTGGGAGATGATCGGCAGGGTGGCGCGGGCGCTGCGCACGGAAGCGGACGCGGGACCGGGTGCTTCGTGTGCGGCCGATAGCGGTCTCGAACTCGATCCGTAGCGCTTTTCAGGGCCACCTGTGCGGCTCGCAGACGCCGTTTCCTTGACACTTTCCCGCAAGGAACGGTAAACTGCATGGGTGTGTGATGATCGGTCGACGACGGTAGTACGCGACCTTGCTTTTTGAATATAGATGGCACTGTAAGTCGGCGTATCTGGCGCAGGAATGCGAGAGCCGAAGACTTAGACAGTAGGGGATATATCCGTGCGGAGGCTGCCGCGAGGGTCGCGGTAGCCGCCTTGGTACGGTCTGCCTCTCGTTAGGGCAAGGTAGGGATTAGGCAGTCTTCGGCCGGGCATATGCTCGGCTGTTTTTCGTTCCCGCCGATCGCGCGATCCTCGCACACCTGACCGGAACAGGCCGCGGTGACGCGCGCGAGTGGGATGGTGGACATATGATCATCGTATGGATCGTGGTTGTGCTGGTAGTGGCGATAGTATGCGCCGCGGCCGGCTTTTTTGCCCGCAAATACTTGGGCGAGGCGAAGATTGCTTCGGCGGAGCAGGCTGCTGGGAAGATCGTCCAGGATGCGGAGCGCCAGGCCGAGGCTCTCCAGCGAGAAGCGCGAGTCGAGGTCAAGGACGAGCTTCATCAACTGCGTACGCAAGTCGAGACCGAGACCAAGGAACGGCGCCAAGAGGTTACGCAACTGGAGAATCGTCTTCTCAACCGGGAAGAAGCCCTGGACGAGCTGCAGAAGGACCTAGCCCGGCGCGAGCAGTCTGTCACCGATCGGGAGGGGCACTATCGTAAGGTCATCGAAGAAGCTGAGGATGCCCGAGTTGAGCAACAGCGCCAGTTGGAAGAGATCTCCGGGCTGACGAGAGATCAAGCGGCGGAAGTGATTCTCAAGCGCACCGAGGACGAGGTCAGACACGACATGGCCAAGATGGTGCGGACCATCGAAGAGGAGGCTCGTCACGAGGGCGACCGCCGGGCCAAGGACATCTTGTCGGTGTGCATACAACGTACGGCCTCCAGCCATGTGGCCGAAACCACCGTTTCCGTGGTCCCGCTGCCGTCCGACGACATGAAGGGCCGTATCATCGGCCGCGAGGGTCGCAACATCCGTACCCTGGAGAACCTCACCGGCATCGATTTCATCATCGACGACACTCCAGAAGCGGTGGTGCTCTCTGGTTTCGACACGGTCCGGCGCGAGATTGCCCGCTTGACGCTGTCTAAGCTTGTGGCCGACGGTCGCATCCACCCGGCCAAGATCGAGGAGATGTACTCTAAGGCTCGAGAAGACGTTGACAGAGAGATCCAGGACGCGGGAGAGCAGGCGGTGTTGGATGCCAACGTGCACGGGGTGGCCCCCGAGCTGCTCAGGCTTCTCGGCCGCCTCAAATTCCGCACCAGCTACGGTCAGAACGTGCTCGTGCATTCGTTGGAAGTGGCGCACCTCGCCGGACTTATGGCCAACGAGCTCGGTGTCAACGCCAAGCTGGCTAAACGGGCGGGACTGTTGCACGACCTCGGCAAGGCCGTTGACCATGAGGTCGAGGGTTCCCACGCGATGATCGGGGGCAACCTGGCCCGCCGCTACGGGGAGTCCGATGCCGTGGCTCACGTCATCGAGGCCCATCACAACGAGACCGAGCCCACCACGGTAGAAGCCGTTCTCGTGGCCGCGGGCGACGCCGTCAGCGGCGCCCGCCCGGGAGCACGCCGGGAGACGCTTGAGACCTACATCAAGCGGCTGGAATCCCTGGAGCGCATCGCCGAGAGCAAAGCCGGGGTGGAGAAATGCTATGCCATCCAGGCCGGTCGTGAGATCAGGGTGCTGGTCAAGCCGGAACAGGTCGACGACCAGGCCGCCAGCCTCCTTTGCCGCGAGATCGCCAAAGAGATCGAGCAGGAGCTCGACTATCCCGGAACTATCCGAGTGACGGTCATCCGGGAGAGCCGCACCGTGGAGTACGCCAAGTAGAAACGGCCCGGCCGATGCCACGGACATACTACCTGCGCTCGTTCGGCTGTCAGATGAACGACCACGACTCCGAGCGCATAGCCGGCCTTCTCGAGGAGATGGGCCTGGCCCGGGCAGCGTCGCCCGAGGACGCCGGGCTGCTGGTATACAACACGTGCTCCATCCGCGAAAAAGCCGATACCCGTCTTGCCGGGCATCTGGGGCTGGCAGCCCGCCTCAAGAAGGAAGATGACGCCAAGCTGGTGGTGGTGGCGGGTTGTCTGGCCCAGAGCCGGCGTGAGGGATTCCTGGCCGATTTCCCGTTCGTCGACGTGCTGATCGGTCCGCAGAGCCTGCATGAACTGCCTGCGCTGCTGGACCGGCGGCGGGCCTCAGGGGGACCAGTGGGCGCCTTCCACGAGACCACCAGCCTCTGGAGCGCGGATCTGCCTCGCACCCGGGTTTCCGGGCCCGCCGCTTGGGTCCAGATCGTGGCCGGTTGCAGTAATTTCTGCTCCTATTGCATCGTGCCCCACGTGCGCGGGCCCGAGGCCTCGCGTCCCGCGGCCGACATCCTGGCCGAGGTGGCCCGGTTGACGGCCGGCGGCGTGCGGCAGGTGACTCTTCTGGGGCAGAACGTCAATGCGTACGGTAAGGAGCCGGTGTTCTCAGGGCGGGAGACGTTTGCCGAGCTTCTCGAGAAATCCTGCTCTGTACCTGGAGTGGAGCGGATCCGCTTCATGACCTCCCATCCCAAAGATGTGTCCGACGCGTTGATCGACGTGATGGCCCGGCCCAATCAGGTGTGTGAGCACCTACACCTGCCCGTGCAGTCCGGAAGCGACCGGATCCTCGCCGCCATGCGCCGCGGCTACGACCGCCGGAGCTACCTCGACCTTGTTCGCCGCCTGCGGGACGGCGTCTCGGGGCTGGCCTTGACCACCGACCTCATCGTCGGCTTCCCGGGTGAGACAGAAGCGGACTTCGCCGATACCCTCTCACTGGTGGAGGAATGTGGGTTTGACGGAGCCTACACCTTCATCTACTCGCCCCGCCGGCAGACCGAGGCCGCTCGACTCCCGGGCAGAGCGGACCCCCAAGTGGCAGAACAGCGGATGAGAAGGCTGGTGGGACTGGTCCAGAGGCTGGGGCGGGAGCGGAAGGAAGCCCTCGTCGGCCGGACAGTCGAGGTCATGGTGGAGCGGGCCAGCCGCCAGAGGAGCGGGGAGATCATGGGGCGCACGCGCGGCCACAAACCCGTGAACTTCCGGTCGGCCGCGGCCCCGGGAGATCTGGTCATGGTGGAGCTTCTCGAGGCGACCTCGACCAGCTTCCGCGGTCGCCAGGCACGGTGAGCGGCACCCCCACAGGAGGAAACGCCGGCGAAGGTGTCGGCGTGCGCGGCGCCAGTGCCCACGACGGCGTCGCCGACGGCGCCAGTGCCCACGAAGGTGTGCGCGGCGCCCGTGCCTACGAAGGCGTCGCCGACGGCGCCCGCATCAGCGATGGGGTCCGCACCGCCGACGGCGCCCGCATCATTTACGGCGAGGACGCAACCGGCCCAGGGGTGGTCATAGGGCTTTTGGGGCCCACTGCTGTGGGCAAGACTGCTGTCGGTGTGGAACTTGCGCGGCTCTTGGCGGACCGATCGGCGGGGCTCTCCGGGGCGGGATCGACATCGCGGTGCACAGGGCGCGTCATCTCGTGCGACTCCATGCAGGTGTATCGGGGATTCCCCGTGCTCACGAACCAACCGAGGGCCGAGGAGGTACGGGGGGTGGCGCACGCGCTGGTGGGTCTTGTGGACCCGAGCCTCGAGTTCTCGGCCGTCGAATATGCACATGTTGCCCGGCCGTTGATCGCCGAGGGTCTTGCCTCTCAGGGGTGGGCGCTGCTGGTGGGCGGCACCGGTCTGTACATGAGAGCGGCGCTGGCCCCTCTGGCGGTGGCCGAAGGTGGCGACCCGGAGCTGCGCGCGCGGCTGGAAGCCCGCGCGGCCGCGGAAGGACCGGCGGCCCTGCACGCCGAACTCGCCCGTGTCGATCCGCGGGCCGCCGACGCTATCGACGCCCGGAATATCCGCCGGGTGGTGCGCGCGCTGGAGGTCGTCACGCTGTCGGGAGCGGCGTGGTCCGGGCGCAGCGATCTGTGGGCGCCCGCCTACTATCACCCCACGCTGGTGGTGGGTCTGGTCGCCCAACGAGAGGAGTTGTACCGACGCATCGACGCCCGGGCCGCGCGTATCGTCGAGGAGGGCGCGGTGGAAGAGGTGAGGCGTTTCCGGCGGGAGCGCGGGGCAGAGGGATCCCGGCCGGGAAGGGGGGGGATCCGCAGCGCCATCGGCTATCCGGACATCTGCCGCTACTTGGACGGGCAGCAGACTCGCGAAGAGACCGTAGCCCAGGTGGCTGCGGCGACCCGCCGCTATGCGCGCCGCCAAATCACATGGCTGCGGAAGCTTGAGGACGCTGTTATCATTGATGCCCACGAGCGAAGCCCGGCAGAAGTCGCGGCGGAAGTCCTGGCGCTCGCACTGTCGGGCGCACACACGAAGGGGCCTCACCACCCATGAAGCTGGCCAAGTGGCAAGGATTGGGCAACGACTACCTCATCATCGAGGAGTCGGCCCTACCGGCTCCCCTCACCGCCGAAGCCATAGGTGTGCTGTGCGATCGCCACCTGGGGGTAGGGGCCGACGGCATATTGCTCCATGGACGACCCACCGGTGATGTCGCGGGAGCGGTAGCGCGGATGCGGGTCTTCAATCCCGACGGCGGCGAACCGGAGATGTGCGGCAACGGCATCCGCATTTTCGCCCGTTTTCTGGCCCGTTCGGGCGCCGCGGTCGAGCCAGAGTTCATCGTGGAGACCCTGGCCGGGCCGATCAAACCGCGCCTCCTCGACGACGGCACGGTCCGAGTGGACATGGGTCGAGCGCGGTTCATCAGCGCCAACATCGATTGGGAATGGTCGGGCGACGGATCGGTCGACAGCGGCCTGGTCGGCGTATCGCCTGGCGACGACGTCGTCGATGCCACCCTGGAGGCCGGCGGCCGCAGCTACCAGTTCACCTTCGTCGACGTGGGTAATCCCCACTGCGTCATCCAGGTAGAGGACCCGGCCACGTTCGACGTGGCCCACGTGGGCCCTATCATCGAACATCACCCGCTCTTCCCCAACCGCGTGAACGTGGAGTTCGTGCGCGTCGAGGCCGACGGGTCCGTGCGCATGCGCGTGTGGGAGCGCGGCGTGGGGGAGACCCAGGCCTGTGGGACCGGGGCTACCGCGGTCGGAGCGGCCTGTGTACGGCTGGGCTTGGCTGCGACTCCGGTGTTGGTGCACCTGCTGGGCGGCGATCTGACCATCGAGGTGGCGGACGGCGCCCGCGATGACGTTGGCGCTCATGGTAGTGGCGGGGGCGGACGCGGCGCCTATGGCGGCGACCGAAAGTGGGGCCCACGGATCTTCATGACCGGTCCCGCCGAAGAGGTCTTCTCCTGCACTCTCTCCGGCGACCTGCTGCGCCGGCTGGGCTGGCCGGCGCCCCCCGGCAACTGACGAACGAGGAGGCGAACGTGCGGTTCTCCCGGCGGATGGACGATCTGGCCCCCTATCTCTTCGCGGAGATGGAGCGAAAGATCTCTGAGAAGCGCGCGAGCGGGGTGGACGTCATCAGCTTGGGCATCGGCGATCCCGACCTGCCCACCCCGGCCTACATCGTTGAAGAGATGCAGCTTCAGGTGGCCGACCCCCGCAATCACCGCTATCCCAGCAACTGGGGCCTGGCGGAGTTCGGGGAGGCTGCAGCCTCGTTCTACAAACGTCGTTTCGGTGTGGATCTCGACCCGGCCAAGGAGTTCTTTCCCCTGCTGGGCGCAAAAGAAGGTCTGGCTCACGTCTGCTGGGCCCTGCTTGACGCGGGCGACCTGGCCCTGGTGCCCGACCCCGGATACCCTGTGTATGCCGGCGGCTCCATAATGGTGGGGGCCGAGGTCCGGTACCTGCGTCTCCGTCCGGAGAAGGGCTTTCTACCCGATCTGGACGAGATCGACGAAGACGAGGCCCGGCGGGCCAAGGTGCTCTTCATCGGCTACCCCAACAATCCCACCGCCGCCGTGGTGGAAGACGACTTCTTCGAACGCGTGGTTGCCTTCGCCAAGAAGTACGAGGTGGCCGTGATCCACGACAACGCCTACTCCGAGCTGACCTACGATGGCTACGTGGCCCCCAGCTTTCTGAGCGTCCCCGGGGCGAAGGACGTGGGCGTGGAGTTCTTCAGTTTCTCCAAGCCCTTCAACATGACCGGTTGGCGTGTCGGTTTCGCCGTCGGCGATCGCGACATTCTGGCCCACCTGTGGCGGCTGAAGACCAACATGGACTCCGGCGTTTTCGACGCCCTGCAGCGCACCGCTGCCTTCATTCTCAATGGTCCCTGGGATTTCGTCCACCAGATGTGCGAGATCTACCGGCGCCGCCGCGACCTTCTGGCCGAGGCGCTGATCTCGGTGGGGATGGAGGTGCCCAAACCCAAGGGGACCATCTACATGTGGATCCCGGTACCCTCTGGGTACACCTCGGCCGGCTTCAGCGAGCACGTGCTGGAGCAGGCGGGGGTGGTGATCACCCCGGGCTCCGGCTACGGACCGGCGGGCGAGGGCTTCGTGCGGCTATCGCTCACCACTCCCGACGATCGCATAGCCGAGGCGGTCGATCGCATCGAGCGCTCGCTCCGGCTGTGAGACTGCCGCGCTCCTTGTCCGGGCCGCCCCACCGCCGACGATGAGGTCTTCGTGGAACTAGCGATCAAGCTCCTGCATCCCGCGGCGCGGTTGCCGCAGCGGGCCCATCCCGGCGACGCGGGCGCCGACCTGTTCTCGGTGGAAGAAGTCGCCATTCCGGCGGGAGAGCGGCGCGATGTGGGTACCGGCTTGGCTCTGGCCATACCCTCCGGCTGGGCCGGCTTCGTACAACCACGTTCCGGTCTCGCCTTCCGGCACGGCATCATGGTGGTCAACTCTCCGGGTTTGATCGATGCCGGCTACCGCGGGGAAGTGCGGGTCGCGCTCTACAATTCGGG
>JAZDLO010000060.1:0-38019 GCA_043801935.1 bacterium | reverse complement strand
TGTCCGTGCGGTTACCTCGGACATGGTGAAAAGGCCTGTCGCTGTCCGGCCCTCAACATCGAGCGCTACCGGGCTCGTATCAGCGGACCGCTGCTCGATCGCTTAGATGCCCTCATCGACGTGCCCCCCTTGACCTTGGCTTTCCTCGACACCGAGGCCGGCGGCGAATCGTCGGCGGTCATCAGGGAGAGGGTGGCGGCGGCGCGTGCCTTTCGTAGACAGCGGTCGATGCAGGGAGGGGGGGCCGTTCCTCAGGTGCTGGAGGAACGAAGTCATTTGACCAGGGAGGCTCGCGCGCTCCTGCGCCAAGCCTTGGTGCGGGAAGGGCTCAGCGGCCGAGCATACGTAAGGATCATAAGCCTGGCTCGGACGATCGCCGATCTCGATAACGTCCTTCCTGTCGCCGTCGAGCATCTGGCCGAGGCGTTGGCTCTACGCCTCGATCATCGCCGGGAGGGGTTCGCCTAATGGGCGCCGTCTGTCCGGGTCGGGGGGTGGACGAAGCAGCCCTTGGCCTGGCGACGTTGAGTCAGTCAGGGTGCCATTCCCTCTTGAGGTTTCTGGAACGAGAGGGACCGGAGGCGGTCTGGCGGGCCTCGCGCCGTCGCTTGCTCGATTGGGGATTGGTGCCCTCTGCGGTGGATCGATTCGAGGAGAAGCGCCGATGTTTCGCGCCTGAGCAGATCGCGGCACTCCTGACTCGCACCGGTCTGCGCTTTCTACCCTACGGCTCGCCGTACTACCCGCCGGAGCTGGCGCAGCTCTCCTACCCGCCGGCGGGATTGTTCGCCCGGGCGACCGAGGGTGCCCTCGCCCGCCTGCAGAGACTCGCTAGGGTGACGATCGTCGGTACCCGGAGGGCGACGCCCTACGGGCTTAGGGTCACAGAGGCGTTCGCTTCTGCCTTCGCCGCCGCGGGGGTGGCTGTGGTGAGCGGACTTGCCTTGGGGATCGACGGTCGCGCACATCAGGCCGCCTTCGATGCGGGCGGGCTCACCGTGGCGGTTCTCGGATGCGGCGCCGATGTGGTCTATCCCCAGCGCCATCGGAGCTTGTGCGAGAGGATCGGCAAAGAGGGGGTCGTTCTGAGCGAGCTGCCTCCCGGGACCCCTCCCGCACGGTGGACGTTCCCTCACCGCAATCGGCTGTTGGCCGCATTGGGCGACGCCGTCCTGGTGACCGAAGGTTCTCGGACCAGCGGCGCGCTACAGACGGCAAGTTGGGCGCTGGAGCTTGGGCGCGTGGTGTTCGCCGTCCCCGGCCCCATAGCGGCGGATTCCCACGAAGGCTGCAACCGACTGCTCTATGAGGGGGCTGGACCGGCGCTCGATCCTTGCGTCACGGTGGAGGATTTCCTTCTGCAAACAAGAATCGAGAGAGAGGAGCGCCGGGTGGCGGAGCGTCCTGACGAGGGTCTCGGGGGGCGCGATGGCTCTTCTGCTCGCGCAAGGTTCGCAGATAGTGGAAGCGCGGACAGAGTCGCTGAGCGCCTGGACGATGCCGGAAGATACCGCTGTCAGGGCACTGTAGCCTGTGCAGACGGTATCATGGAGGCGCTTGAGAACAGCGGGTGCTCGGTAGACAGCCTAGTTGGGCACACAGGCCTGGCGCCGCGACAGCTCACCGCGGCGCTTGCCGAGATGGAACTGATGGGCCTTGTCATGCGCGCCGGACCCGGGCTGTACATCAGGGCACCGTGAGCGGGCCACAACATGAAAGTGGAGGGGGATGCAGCCAGAGACACAGCACAAGGCGCCCCCCGTGCCCTTGGGCGACATCGATCAGGCGATCGGAGCCTTCATCCGCGCGCTGATTGCTGCCGATTACAGCTCTTGCACGATCGAGGCGTCGCTTAACGACCTGCGGCAGTTCTCTGCCTTCCTCGCGCAACGGGATGTTGAGAACGTCGCCGCCGTCCGCCGCGCGGATGTGAGGGCGTTCGCGGCCGCCCTGGCAGATCCCAGCGCTCGCGCGGCCGTCCAACGGGTTGCTGGAGCCGCCGAAGGGCGCCCGCCGGCGGACATCACCCGGATTCTCCCATATGCGCGCAGCACCATGTCGCGCAAGCTATCGGTGGTGCGCGGCTTCCTGCGCTTCTGCGAAGACAACGGTCTCGTCGAGGCGAGTCCAGCCGCCGGCCTGGCCTCACCGAAGATGCGCAGGCGCCTCCCACAGGTCCTTACGCCAGAGCAAGCCGCTGTCCTCCTTGAGGCGATCGGCGGGACGAAACCGCTCGAATTGCGGGATCGGGCGCTTTTTGAGTTGATATACTCGTCGGGGCTGCGCTGTCAGGAAGTATTGGAGTTGAAACTGAGAGACATCAGCCACGGATCCTGCGAGGTGCGGGTCAAAGGAAAGGGACGCAAGGTGCGTGTCGTGCCTGTGGGTGAGGTCGCGCTCTGCGCGCTCGATCGGTATCTTCGGGAAGGCCGCGGCGCGTTGGCATCGGGCTCCGTAGAAGCCGATAGTCACGTGTTCCTGAGCCGTACGGGCAGGCCGTTGTCCTCTTCCGACGTGCAGCGGCGCTTGGCTCGTCATCTGGCCCGGGCGGGTGCGCCGGCCGGAACCACGCCCCACACCTTGCGGCACTCCTTCGCCACCCACCTCCTCGAGGGGGGAGCGGATCTTCGCACCATCCAGGAGTTGCTGGGCCATTCTTCGCTCCGCACCACCCAGGTGTACACTCATGTCTCGGCTGCGCATCTGCGCAAGACCTACCGCAAAGCCCATCCGCGGGCCTAGACACTGTGGCCATGATCATCGACCCGGCGAAACAGCACGACATCCAAGAGGCGTGGCGCCTCTACAAGGAGAGTGGCGATCCAAAGGCTCGGGATCAGCTGATCTTGGCCTATTCGCCCCTTGTGAAGTACGTGGCCGGTCGTATGAGCGCCGGTCTGCCCGCGCACATCGAGGAGGGTGATCTCGTCTCCTACGGTCTCTTGGGATTGATCGGGGCTCTTGAGCGTTTCGAGCCTGCCCGGAACATCAAGTTCGAGACCTATGCTATCTCCAGGATAAAAGGGTCTATCATCGATGAACTGCGCGCCCTCGATTGGGTACCGCGCTCGGTCCGGAGCTGGGCGCGCAAGGTCGAAGCTGCCCAGACCCGGCTCGAGAACGAGCTCCTGCGGGCCCCCACGGACGAAGAGACCGCGGCCGCCTTGGGGATCGATGTCGAGGAATTCCATGACATCCTCAGTCAGATCAGTTGTTCGTCGATCGTGGCGCTGGACGAGTTCTGGAATTCGACCGCCTCGAGCCAGGACAGGGTTAACCTGATCGATACCATCGAGGACTCCGAGGCGCCCGACCCCTCTCGGGCTTATCGCATCCAGGCCATCAAAGAGACGCTTGCGGCAGCCATCCAGCGACTCCCGGAGCGGGAAAAGATCGTCATCGGGCTCTACTACTACGAAGGTCTGACGTTGAAGGAGATCGGAGAGGTTCTGGGGGTGACGGAATCGCGGGTCTCGCAGCTTCACACCAAGGCCATCCTTCGCCTCAAGGGCCGCATCAAGGAAGACCTCGATTTGGACGTACTCGCGTCGTAGCTGGGAGGGGGGGCCGCTGGGGCCCGGTCTGATGGCCTCGCAGGACCGCGCGGGGTCGGCGGTCGTCTGGCTATCGTGTGGTAGACTCCACCCGCTATGCCATCGAACCTGGGGATCACCGCTGCGGTGGTGCCGGGCGACCGGTTCCGGAGCGGCCCTCGTGGAGTCTGCAGAACAAAACCAGAGTGAGGTAACCATGCCCGCAGCATCCATGAAGCAGCTCCTGGAATCAGGGGTGCATTTCGGCCACCAGACGCGCCGGTGGAATCCCAAGATGAAGCCCTACATCTTCACTGAGCGGGGCGGCATCCATATCATCGATCTGCAACAGACCACCGTACTTCTCGACCGGGCCTACGATTTCGTGCGCAACATATCGAGCAGAGGCGGTACGGTACTGTTCGTCGGCACGAAGAAGCAGTGTCAGGACATCGTCCGGGACGAGGCGGGCCGGGTAGAGATGCCCTATGTCTCCCACCGCTGGCTCGGAGGTCTGCTCACCAACTTCACCACCATCGAAAACCGCATCAAGCGCATGCATGAGTTGCGGAAGCTCAACGAAGAAGGGCAGCTCGGCCTGCTCCCCACCAAAGAGCGCATGGCTTTGGAGAGGGAACTGGAGAAGCTGGAGATCAATCTCGGCGGCGTGAGTACTATGACCCGGTTGCCTGACGCCGTTTTCGTGGCCGACCCCAAGCGCGAGGCCATCGCCACGAAAGAGGTGAACAAACTGGGCCTGCCGCTCATCGGTCTTGTGGATACCAACTGCGACCCTGACGAGGTCGACTATCTGATCCCCGGTAATGACGACGCTATCCGCTCATGCAGCCTCATCGTGAAGACGCTGGCCCGGGCGGTGGAAGAAGGCCGGCAGAAGGTGCAGGTGGCCGAGTTCTTGGCAGCAGAAGCAGCGCGCGCCGCTGCCGAAGCCCAGGCCAAGAGCGCACCTGCTATTGCCGAGGCGGCCACGGGCGCGGCTCCCAGCGAGGCGCCGCCGTCCCGGGTCTCCCGGGCTCCACGATCGTCGGCGGGCGAAGGTCGCCCCGGTGCTCAGGGTCGCCCGGGCGCGGGTGGCCGTTCCGGGGGGCCGGGAAGGCCGGGACCGCGGGAAGGCGGACCTGCCCGCACGGCGCCGGCACGCAGGCCTCCGGCGGCGAAGCCCGTGTCGGCTCCCAAGGCCGACGAGGCTACGCCTAAGCCTGATGTCGCCGTCAAGGATAAGGCTGCCGAGGCGCCTGCTCCCCAAGCTGTCGTCGATGAAACTCCGGTGGCGGTGTCTCCGGAGGCGGCGGCTTCCGAAGCGGCGCCCCCGGTTGAGGCCGCGGCTGAGGTCGTAGAGGCCGAGACCCTCGAGGCTCCCGGCGAAGGGGAGCCGGAGGCGTGAGCCGGCGTCCGTGAGCGCTCTGTGACGGGCGGTCGCCGCGGGCCCTTACGGCCCCAGACTGTGTGATTTGTAATCGTAGTTTCGACGGAGGCTAGAAATGAGTGTTGACGCGGCTCTAGTGAAGCAACTGCGCGATGCCTGCAGTGCCGGCATTATGGACTGCAAGATGGCCCTCACCGAAGCGGAGGGGGACTTCGAGGAGGCCATCAAGATACTTCGCAAGAAAGGGATGGCGACGGCCGACAAGAAGTCTTCTCGGGCTACCAACGAGGGTATGATCGACTGCTATATCCACCCCGGGGCCAAGGTGGGGGTCTTGATCGAGGTCAACTGCGAGACGGACTTCGTGGCGCGCAATGATGATTTCAAGGTTTTTGTGCACGACGTGGCGATGCATATCGCCGCTGCCAGTCCGGCGTGGGTCGGTCGTGAGGACATCCCCGAGGAAACCAAAGCTGTCGAGGTCGAGATCTACTCGGCTCAGGCCAAGCAGTCGGGCAAGCCCGAAGCCGTGATCCAGAAGATCGCCGAGGGCAAACTTAACAAATGGTTCTCGGAAGTGGTGCTGCTCGAACAGCCGTTCGTGAAAGAGCCGGAGAAGACCATCGAGGACCTCCGCCGCGAATTGATAGGCAAGATCGGCGAGAACATCGAGATCAGAAGGTTCGCGCGCTTCCGCGTGGGCGATGAGGTGGCCTAAGGGCGCGGTTTTCCCGTCCAACGTCCCTCAAGGCGTGGTCTGCGCCGAGAGGCAAGTCCGGAGCAAGGAGATATGAGCCGGCAACTGGTGTACAAGAGGGTTCTGCTCAAGCTTAGCGGCGAAGCCCTCATGGGGGACCTGAAGTACGGTATTGATCCGGAGCGGCTGCGCGCCGTCGCGCAAGAGGTGAGCCACGTGGTAGCCGGCGGCACCGAGCTGGCTGTGGTGGTGGGCGGCGGTAACATCTTCCGGGGCGTGTCAGGAGCAGCCCAGGGAATAGACCGGGCTACAGCCGACTACATGGGCATGCTGGCCACGGTGATGAACGCCATGGCCCTGCAGGACGCGCTCCGCAAACTGGCCACCGATTCACGGGTCCAGTCGGCGATCCACATGCAGGAGATCTGCGAGCCGTACATCAGGGGGCGGGCGATCCGGCATCTGGAGAAGGGCCGGGTCGTGATCTTCGCCGCGGGCACCGGTAATCCGTACTTCAGTACCGACACCGCCGCTGCCCTGCGAGCGCTGGAGATCGGGGCCGAGTGCCTCCTGATGGCCAAGAAGAAGTTCGACGGGGTGTACGACGCCGATCCCGAGATCGAGCCGGCTGCCAAACTCATCGAGCACATCACGCATCGCGAAGCGCTGGAACGGGGCCTCAGGGTCATGGACTCCACCGCCCTGTCGCTTTGTATGGACAACCGGCTGCCCATCATGGTGTTCAACATGGGCGTGCCTCACAACATCCGCCGGGTGCTCCAGGGCGAACGAGTAGGTACCATCGTGACGACCGACGAGAGGGGGGAGGCATGATCCGCGAACTGATCGCTGATGGCAAGAGACGCATGGAAAGTACCTTGGACGCCCTGGGGGGCGAGTTCAACACGGTGCGTACCGGGCGGGCCTCCACGGGGCTCCTGGACCGGCTGCACGTAGACTACTACGGCGCCAAGACACCGCTCAAACAGCTGGCCAACTTGGCGACGCCCGATCCGCGGACGATCTCCATCACCGTCTATGACAAAGGCGCCGTGAATGCGGTCGTGCGGGCCATACAGGAGTCAGATCTGGCCCTCACTCCGAATGCCGACGGCGCGATCATCAGGCTCAACATCCCCGCCCTCACGGCGGAGCGACGTAAGGACTTGGTAAAGCTGGTCAAGAACATGGCCGAGGATAGCCGCATCGCCATCCGCAACGTTCGCCGGGACGTCATCCAAGATCTCAAGGACCTGAAGAAAGAAGGGGAGATCTCGGAAGACGAGGAGCATCGTGCCGAAGAAGAGGTCCAGAAGCTGACCGACAGCTTCGTCGAGAAGATCAACCACCTACTCCACCATAAGGAAGAGGAGATTCTCGAGATCTGACGTGGGCGTACGGGACTGGCTCATTGCTCTTTGGGGCCGCAGCCGGAAGGACGCCTCCGACCGGACCGAGGCCGGACCGGAGGGTAGGGTCCCTTTCCATGTGGCCATCATCATGGACGGCAACGGCCGTTGGGCTCGTCGTCGCCATCTTCCGGTCATCGCCGGCCATAGAGCGGGGACGCAGGCCGTCCGCCGGGTGATCGAAGCGGCTCGCGACGCCGGGATCGGCCAGCTCACCCTGTACTCCTTCTCCACAGAGAACTGGAACCGGCCGGCGGATGAAGTCGAAGGCCTGATGCGGTTACACGGGGAGATGATCGACAGCGAGGTCCCTACCCTGCATGCAAACGACTGCCGGGTGGTCTTCCTCGGCCGTCGGGATGAGTTGAGTGCGGCCTTGCGGGCGAAGATGGAGTGGGCTGAGACCCTGACCGTCGACAACCGGCGGATGACGCTCTTCATAGCCTTCAACTACGGAGGGCGCCGGGAGATAGCCGACGCGGTGCGCCGGGCCGCGGCCACCGGCATCGAGCCGAAGCTCATGACCGAGGATGACATCGCGGCCCATCTGTACTCACCCTTCATGCGCGACCCCGATCTGCTGATCCGCACTTCCGGCGAGAGGCGGCTGTCGAACTTCCTGCTCTGGCAATCGGCGTACTCGGAATTGTTCTTCTCCGAGCGGTTATGGCCCGACTTCGACGAAGAGGAGTTCCTGCGCGCGCTCAGGGACTACGCGGGGCGCGAGCGCCGTTTTGGCGCTCGCGAGGACGCTCGTGCTTAGGTCCCGCCTGCTCGTGGCCGTCGTCGGCATCCCCATCGGACTGGCGGCGGTCATCCTGGGCGGCTACTTCCTCTTCGGTCTGGCGCTGCTTCTGTCGGTGCTCGGCCTGCATGAGTACTACACCCTTCTCAGACCGTACCGACCTAACCTGTTGGTCGGGTACCTGGCAGGCCTGGCCGTTGTCGCCGGGGCCTTCTTCGGGGGAGTATCGGGGTTTCTGGCCGGCCTGGCAGCGCTGGTCATACTCAGTTTCTTCTGGTCCATGTTCGGGGAGTTGGGCGCCCACCTCGTGGGGCGTATGGCGGTCACCGGCTTCGGTGCTTTGTGGGTGGCCGCTGGGTTCGCCTACGTGCTGCTGCTGAGGGAACTCACCCACGGCATGGCTCTTACCATCCTGGTGCTGGCCTGTACCATGCTCAGCGACACGTTCGCCTATTTCGTCGGCAGGGCTTTCGGCCGGCACCGCATGGCCCCGCGGATATCGCCCAAGAAATCGATCGAGGGTGCCCTGGGTGGGCTGGTGGGGGCGATAGTGGCAGCTTTGATAGTGAAGATCTACTCGCCGTGGCTTCCGGCCCGGGAGGCGATCCTCCTGGGGCTCATCATCGGCGTCGTCGGTCAATGGGGCGACCTGTTCGAGTCGGCTTTCAAGCGGGACTTCCGGGTCAAAGACTCAGGCAAGCTCCTTCTGGGTCACGGCGGCATCCTTGATCGCTTCGACTCCATTCTTTTTGCCGGGTTCGTAGCCTACTGGGCGGCGGTCGTGCTGCTCGGGGATCTGGTGACATGAAGCGGGTCATCATCCTTGGGGCGACCGGCTCGATCGGAGTGCAGGCCCTGCAGGTGGTGGCCGCGAGCCGCGATCTGACGGTGGTGGGCCTGTCCTGTGCTCGAAACGTGGCGTTGCTGCTCGAGCAAGCGGTGTCGCTGGGGGTGCGCGACCTGGCCGTCGCCGACGAGCGAGCGGCGGCGACCGTGTCCCGGAGTCTTTACCCGGAGCTGAACGTGCGCGCCGGGCCCGGTGGGGCTGCTTGCCTGGTCCGCGAGGTGCGAGCCGACCTGGTCCTGAACGCCATCGTGGGTTTCGCCGGGCTCGAGTCCACGCTGGCCGCTTTGGAGAGCGGCCGGGCCTTGGCCTTGGCCAACAAAGAGAGCCTGGTCTGCGCAGGCTCGCTGGTCACCGGCCTCGCCGGGCGCCAGGGCATCACTATCGTGCCGGTCGACTCCGAGCACTCCGCTCTCTTCCAGTTGGTCGCTGCGGCCGGAAGAGGAGCGATCGAGTCGCTTGTGATAACGGCGTCAGGAGGGCCGTTCCGGGGTAGGACGACGCCCGATCTGGCCACGATCACCCGGGAACAGGCCCTGGCTCATCCCACCTGGTCTATGGGGAACAAGATCACGGTAGACTCCGCCACCCTCATGAACAAAGGGCTGGAGGTCGTCGAAGCCCATCATCTGTTCGACCTGCCTTACGACCGCATCGAAGTGGTAGTCCATCCGCAGTCGGTGGTGCACGCGCTGGCTCGTCTGGTCGACGGAGCGCTGCTCGCCCATTTGGGCGTGGCCGACATGCGGGTGCCTATAGCCTACGCGCTCCATTACCCCGAACGGGCGCCGGTGGATGTGCGACCTCTCGACCTCTCAAGAGGGTTGTCGCTGGAGTTTGCTGGGCCGGATGAAGAGACCTTCCCTGCGATCCGGCTCGCGCGGGAGGCAGGGGCTCGGGGCGATGCTGCGGCCTGCGCACTGAACGCGGCCAACGAAGTGGCGGTGCACGCCTTCTTGGATGGCCTTCTGCCCTTCCTGGGTATATGCCAGGTAGTGAAGCAGGTATCGGAACAGAGTGTCGCAGGCTCATTGGGAACGTTCGAAGAGGTGGTAGCCGTCGATGAGTGGGCAAGGCGCAAAGCTGAGGAGGCCTGCGTGAGTCTGTCTAAAGGGAGTTGAACCGTAGTGTTTAGCGTAGTCGGGATCATAATCGCCATCGTGGGGCTGGGTTTCTTGATACTGGCGCACGAGTTCGGCCACTTCATCGTGGCCAAAGCTGTCGGTATGCGGGTAGAGGAGTTCAGCATAGGCTTCGGCCGGTACCTTGTGAGTCGGCGTGTGGGAGCGACGGTCTACGGTATCTCCGTACTTCCTCTGGGTGGATATGTGCGGGTGACGGGAATGCATAAAGAAGAGTTCGAGGCCCGGGTCGCAGAAGCCCGGGAGGAAGAACACACTCAGGCGGTCCGCCGGGCCCAGGACCCGGAAGATCGTCTGGCCGGCCCCCGGGCGCTGACCGCCGATGAGATCGCCGCAACGCCGCTCACCGGTCGCTACTACGCGCACCCGTTCTGGCACAAACTACTCTTCATCGTCGCCGGCGTGACCATGAACATGGTGGTGGCCTTCTTGCTTATCTACGCAGTGGGGCTCTCTCAGGGGCAGAACATCACCAGCATGGTCGTCGAAAAGGTCGAGGCCGGGACGCCGGCCGCCGCCGCCGGTGTCCAGCCGGGGGACCGCATCGTTAGCTTCGACGGGGGGTCGACCGGGAGTTGGGAAGACCTGCGGACCCAGATCCTCACGCACCCAGGCCAAAGCGTCTCCCTTGTGGTCGAGCGCGGCGGAACGTCGGTGGATCTGGTCGCGGACATCCAGGAACGAGAGGATGGCACCGGCTATCTGGGCGTGCAGCCGACCGCTGAACACAGAGACCTAGGAGTGCTGAGCGCCTTCGGCTACGCGGGAAAGACCACGGGGAGCATGGTGCTCCTGATCTTCAAAGGCGTCGGCATGATGTTCACCGGCCAGGTGCCGGTCACCGGCTCCCAGGGGTTGGCCGGGCCGGTGGGCATAATCCAACTGTCCACCGAGGCAGTGCAGGGCGGCTACTATCTGATGCTACTCGCCCTCATCAGCGTCAATCTGGCCATTCTCAACATGTTGCCCTTGCTGCCGCTCGACGGCGGCCACGTGCTCTTCAGCATAATCGAGCGCATTCGAGGACGCAGTCTGTCGCTAAAGGCGTTCGAGCGGGTCTCCATGGTGGGCTTCGCCCTGTTCGTCCTTCTGTTCATCGTGGCCACCTCTAACGACGTCGGCCGCATCTTCGGCGGATAGGCGCAGGAGTTCGGGATGTCCAGTGAGCGCCGAGTGATGGTGGGTGGCGTGCCCATCGGGGGCGGCGCTCCCGTGGTCGTCCAGTCCATGACCAACACCCGCACGGACGATGTCGACGCCACCCTGGGTCAGATCCGCGCTCTGGTGACGGCGGGGGCGGGGCTGGTGCGGGTGGCCGTTCCCGACCCCACCAGCGCCGAGGCGCTGCGGGTACTGGTGGCCGAGTCCCCCGTGCCTCTCATTGCCGACGTACACTTCGATCATCGCCTGGCTGTGGCGTCCATGCAGGCAGGTGCGGCCGGGGTACGCATCAATCCTGGGAACATCGGAGGCCGGGAGGAGGTGCGACAGGTAGCGGAGGCTGCACGAGAGCACGGGGCGGTCATCCGGGTGGGGATCAACAGCGGTTCGTTGGAGCGCGATCTACGGGCTATGGAGGAGAGTGATCCGGCGGGTGCTCTGGTGGAATCGGCCCTGCGCTCTTGCGCTCTCCTGGAGGAGCTTGACTTCCGTGAGATCAAGGTCTCGGCGAAATCTTCCTCCTCTCTCGTCACCATCGCCGCCAACCGGCTGCTGGCAAAGCGCGTCCCTTACCCGCTCCACCTAGGGGTCACAGAGGCGGGCACGCGCTGGGCGGGATCTATCCGCAGTGCGGTGGCTCTCGGAGTGCTCCTGGCCGAAGGGGTGGGTGACACCATCCGGGTGTCGCTCACCGGTGATCCGGTAGAGGAGGTCCGGGTGGCTCTTGAGATCTTGCGCACGCTCGAGTTGGCGCCTCGAGGACCTCGGGTCATCTCCTGCCCGACATGCGGGCGGACACGCATCGATCTGGAGCCGCTGGCCTTGGAGGTGGAGCAGCGCCTGGAGCGCTCGGGGATGGATCTCGAGGTGGCCGTGATGGGGTGCGTCGTGAACGGGCCGGGTGAGGCGCGAAAGGCCGACTTCGGGATCGCCGGGGGAGAGGGTGAGGGAGTGGTCTTCGCCGCCGGGAAGCCGGTGAGGAAGGTTTCCCAGGCAGGATTGGTCGACGCGCTCTTCGCGGAGATCGCCGCGAGGGAGCGGGAGGCCGGACCTGAGGAGGGGGGCGGCTCACCGGGTGGCGGTGCGGTCGGCGGGGCCTGCTAGACTGTCTGCACGGCGCGCGGCTTTCGCACCGCGCGCTCGTCTCACACGAGCGTTCGAGGAGGAGCCGATGCGGGCGACAGCCCTTTTCATGCCCACGGTCAAAGAAGACCCGGCCGACGCCGAGGCCATAAGTCACAAGCTGATGGTCCGCGGCGGGTTCGTCCGCCAATTCGCCTCTGGTATCTACATAATGCTGCCTCTTGGCTGGCGGGTCATGCAGCGCATCTGCCGGGTCATCCGGGAAGAGATGGATGCCATCGGAGGGCTGGAGCTGTCCATGCCCACCATTCACCCGGCCGATGTCTGGCAGGCATCGGGCCGCTATGACGCCATTGGGCAGGAGATGTTCCGCCTCAAGGACCGGGGCGGGCGGGACATGGTGCTGGCGATGACCCACGAGGAAGTCTTCGCCTGGTTGGCCTCTCGAGAGCTCCGTTCCTATCGGGACCTCCCTCAGATCTGGTACCAGATCCAACTCAAGTTCCGCGACGAGCCGCGGCCCAAGGGCGGGGTGCTGCGGGTGCGCGAGTTCCTGATGAAGGACTCCTACTCGTTCGACACAGACGGGGCTGGTCTCGAGTCGAGCTACGAGAAGCACATCGGCGCCTACGACCGTATCTTCAGTCGCTGCGGCATCGAGTTCTACCGGGTGGAGAGCGATAGCGGGTTCATGGGCGGGGCTCAGGCACACGAGTACATGGCGCCCTCGCCCTCTGGCGAGGATCACGTGGCGCTCTGTGACGCGTGTGGGTATTCGGCCAACGTCGACCTGGCCCGGTCGGTGGCCCCCATTCCCGAGGAGGGGCTTTCTGTCGGCGCGGGCGGGGTCACGGGCGTGGCGCCCCGCGAGGTGGCGACGCCCGAGCAGCGCACCATCGAGGAGGTGTCGTCCTTCTTGGCCATCGCACCAGCCTCACTCATCAAGACCCTGGTCTATGTCGCCGGAGACGCGGTGGTACTGGCGCTCGTGCGAGGGGATCACAGCCTGCACGAGAACAAGCTGGCCCGTCATCTCATGGCGGAGGTGCGCCCGGCGCATCCCGAGGAGGTCAAGGGCGCCACCGGCGCTGAGGTGGGTTTTGCGGGGCCTGTGGGCCTGCCGGGGAGCCGGCCCTTGCGCGTCGTGGCCGACGAGAACCTGCGCCCCGACGCGCTGGGGGGCCCGCGCGAGTACGCGGCGGGCGCCAACAAAGCGCATACCCACCTTGTGGGCGTCGTGGTGGGGCGCGACTTCCAGCCGGAATATGCCGATCTGCGCCGGGCCGAGGCCGGCGACGGCTGCCCGGAGTGTGGCCGGCCCCTGGTCGTGAAACAGGTGATCGAAGTAGGCAACATCTTCAAGCTGGGCACCAAGTATTCGGCGCCGCTCGGGGCCACCATCCTCGACGAGGCCGGTCAGGAGCGCCCTATCGTCATGGGCTCGTACGGCATCGGGCCGGCGCGCATCGCCGCCGCGGCTGTCGAGCAGAGCAACGACGGGCGCGGCATCGTCTGGCCCAAGAGCATCGCTCCGTTCGATGTGCATCTGGTGCAAGTGCAGGCGAAGGACCCGGGGCAGACGCAAGTGGCAGGCGCGCTTCATGAGGGGCTTACCGCTGAGGGCTGGGCGGTGCTGTGGGACGATCGCGATCAACGTCCCGGCTTCAAGTTCGCCGACGCCGAGTTGATCGGGTGTCCGGTGCGGGTCACCGTAGGCAAGAGAGCTGCCGATGGTGTGGTCGAGGTAGAGCCCCGGGCAGGAGGAGCGCGCGAGGAGGTCCCCGAGTCGGAGTGCGCCCTCCGTGTGCGCCGGCTGTGGGAGGCGGCCCGCTGAGTTCGCTGGTTTCCACCAGTGAAGTTCTGTTTCTTGCTGCCCCAGGCCGCTGCGTGTTATAATTTCCGGGCTAATCAAAGCCAAACTGTTTCACCAAAGTGGGTGCAGATGGGCCCACTTTTGTTTTACTCGAGGGAAGAGGTCGTGGAGCTTACGGAGGCTTGGTTCCAGCAGATCGTCGACCAGGAGATCGACGGCGTGGAACTTGTGATCCTCGAGGAGGCGGGTAGCAGGCGGCAGAGGATACTTCGCCTCTATGTCGACCATCCGGACGGGGTCACGCATGAGCTGTGCGCGCGGATCTCCGGTGCGGTGGCGCGAGCGCTCGACCGGGTCGATGCCAGCGACGGGGCGTACGTGTTGGAGGTCAGTTCTCCGGGTATCGAACGGCCACTACGCAAGCGGAGCCACTTCGAAGCCCAAGTGGGCAAGAAGGTGTACGTGAAGACCCGAGTGCCGGTAGAGGGTAGCAAGGTCTGGCAAGGGACCCTGTTGGAAGTCGGGACCGACGAGATCGTTGTACAAGAAGCGGGGCGCACAGCAAAGATCCCGCTGGGCGAGATCGGTAGCGCCCATCTCATATACGAGTTCAGATAAGGGGAAGGGAATGAACAAGGAGACGATAGAAGCTCTCCATCAGATCGAGAAAGAGAAGAGCATTCCCTTTGACCTGCTCATCGAGGCTCTGGAGGACGCCCTTCATTCGGCCTACCATAAGACGCCGCACGCAGTGCCGTTCTCCGAGGTGAAGATCGATCAAGATTCGGGCGAGATCCACGTTTTCGAGCTGATCTTCCCTGCCGGCCAAGAGCCGGAAGTGCAGGATGAGGAGACAGAGATCGACACCTCTATGGCCGAACGCCAGGAGATCACGCCGGAGGATTTCGGACGGATCGCGGCCCAAACGGCGAAGCAGGTGATCTATCAGCGCATTCGCGAGGCCGAGCAAGGCATCGTGTTCAAGGAATACTCTGATCGTGTCGGCGAGATCGTGACAGGCATCGTCCAGCAGTCTGACAGCCGGTACACCTTGGTCGACCTGGGACGGGTGGAGGCGCGGCTGCCCAAGAGTGAGCAGGTGCCCACCGAGCGCTACGAGCATGGAATGCGTCTGAAAGCGGTGATCAAAGAGGTCTCTCAGAATCCGAAAGAGCCTCCCATCATCCTCTCGCGCCGCAACGAGGAATTGGTCCGGCGGCTGTTCGAACTTGAGGTGCCGGAGATCTCGGACGGTCTTGTGGAGATCGTGGGCGTGGCTCGCGAGCCGGGCTATCGCTCGAAGATCTCGGTGGTATCGCACAGCGATGGGGTCGACCCGGTCGGCGCCTGCGTCGGACCAAGGGGCTCTCGTGTGCGGATGGTGGTCTCGGAGTTGCGCGGCGAGAAGATCGACATCATCCCGTTCGATGAAGAGCCGGCTCGGTTCGTGGCTAAGTCGCTGTCACCGGCCCGGGTGCGCGAGGTCATCCTCGATGACGAGCAGCGCGAAGCTACCGTCGTGGTCCCCGACGACCAGTTGTCGCTTGCCATCGGGAAGGACGGGCAGAACGCCCGCCTGGCCAACCGACTGACCGGTTGGAAGATAGACATCAAGTCCGAGACGGAGATGAACGAGGAGGACACGGTGTATGCAGCGGCTGAGGTAGAGCCGCAGGTTGTCGATGGTCGTTGCCACGCGCTGACGGTGGGTGGTAAGCGATGCCCTAACGCGGCGCTGCCGGGCAGTCTATACTGCGGTATGCCTGCGCATCAGGGGACCGGTGGTGACGATACCTGAGCGGCAGTGCATCGGTTGCGGGCGGCGTGGACCTCAGAGCGGGTTCCTGCGCCTGACGCTCGACCAGAAGGTGGCGCCGGCGCGGGTGATGTTCGGCGGCGGCCGGGAACGCAGGGGCAGAGGGGCGTATCTATGTCGACGACAGGCGTGCCTCGATCGAGCCCTTCACCGGAAGGCCTTCCAAAGAGCCTTTCGGGCGTCGGTGGTCGTGGATGCGGACGAGATAGAGGCGTTGGTGAAGGTCGAGGCCAAGGAATAGCTAGGCGAACGAGACGGCAGGTGGGTTGTGGCGAGAAGACGGGTTTACGATATCGCTAAGGAGAAGGGCCTGACGAACCAGGAGTTGGTCGAGCGACTCCGGGCGGCGGGACTGGAAGTCAAGAGCAGCGTCTCCAGCGTTGAGGAAGCCGACGTCGATCGCGTGCTTTCGTCGAAGGCGAAGGCCCCAGCGGTGAAGTCGTCTGCAACCAAGGTGTCCGCGCCCAAGGCGCCGGCGGCGAAATCGCCCGGGAAGAGGCGACCCGCAACCAAAGCCGCAGCGGCGAAGTCGCCCCCGACGAAGGCAGCCGCCGCCAAAGCCACAACGGCGAAGACCGCCTCCACGAAGACCACAACGGCGAAGACTGCCTCCACGAAGACCACGGCGGCGAAGACCGCCGCCACGAAGGCTCCAGCGGTCAAGTCGTCCGCGGCCAAAGCCACAACGGCGAAGTCGACCGAGGCGAAGGCGCCGGCGGCGGATGCGGTGAAACCCGCCCCGGCAGAACCCGCGCCCGCCGAGATCGTCGCAGAAAAGCCCGCCCCGGCAAAGCCGGCGGCCGAGAAGCCTGCGAGCGAGAAGGCGCCTGCTGTCAGGGCTGCCGGAGAAATGGAGCAGGCCAAGCCTGCCGCGGACGTCGTGCAAGGGCCCAAGACCGGGCGGCTCCCGGCAGTCGAGGCGTCGCCCGACGCTCAGCCGAAGGTCATCCGGTCTGAGCAGGGGCAACCAAGTCAGGCGCGGCCCGAGGCCCCGCGCACGGAGACAGCACATCCGATCCCGCGCAAGCCGCTTAGGCCACGGGGGCGGGGCCCTCGCCTCGAAGACATGCCCACAGTGGTCGGCCCCGGCGTACCGTTGCGCAAGGGGGTAAAGCCCTCAGGGAACGTCGTGAGCAAAGAAGAGCTCGCGCGCATCCAAGCCGAGAAGGCCGCACAGGCCGAGGCGGCGCGCAAGGCGGCAGCTGCAGCTGCGGCTGCGGCTAAATCGACGCCGCCGGTGTCTCCGGCGCCGGGCCCGGGGGGGCCGGCGCCCCGCCCAGCAGCACCGGCCGGCGGTCGCCCTCCGCGCCCCGGTGGGTTCGTGCGCGAAGGCGGCGATAGGCCCGAACGCCCTTCACGGAATGCACTTGAGCCTACCACCAAGGCTCGGGGAGGGACACCCGTGCCGGCACAGCCAGCAGCACCGGCTCGGCCGGGGAGTCCATCTCCATCGCGGGTGCGTCGAGGCGACGACAAGCCGGCAAGGCGGCGGGTCATCATCGATTCTCAAGCGGGTCGGAAGGGAAGCAAAGGCGGGTTCCGTGACCGCCGCGGCGGACCCGTGACCGAAGTGGAGAAGCCTGTTGTGCAGAAGAAGGCAGCTCCCGGCTCGGAGGCTCCTGTCAAGGTGAAGAGCGGGGCCAGCGTCAAAGATCTGGGTGAAGCGCTCGAGCTGGCTGCGGGCGACCTTATCAAGACCCTCATCAGACTGGGCGAGATGGTCACCATCACGCAGTCGCTCTCCGATGACGCCATCATGATCCTGGCGGAGGAGTTCGAACGCCAGGTTGAGATAGAGCATGCGGAAGAGGAGAAGGAAGCCGCCGATGTCTTCGTCGACGACCCCGCGGATCTCACATCGCGGGCTCCTGTGGTCACCATCATGGGCCACGTCGACCATGGCAAGACCTCGCTTCTGGACGCCATCCGCGAGACCGAAGTGGTGAAGTCGGAGGCCGGCGGCATCACTCAGCACATCGGCGCTTATCAAGTGACCCATAACGAGAGGAAGGTCACCTTCCTGGATACTCCTGGGCACGAGGCCTTCACGGCCATGCGGGCTCGGGGGGCGAAATCCACCGATATCGCTGTGATCGTGGTCGCCGCCAACGACGGGGTCATGCCCCAGACATTGGAGGCCATCAGCCACGCCAAGGCGGCCGACGTGCCCATGGTGGTAGCCATCAATAAGATGGATCTCGCCGATGCCAACCCGGATCTGGTCAAGAAGCAGTTGGCGGACGAGGGGTTGGTCCCTGAGGCCTGGGGTGGCGACACCGTTATGGTGGAGGTTTCCGCCAAACAGCGCCTCAATCTCGGGGATCTCATGGATATGATCCTTCTCGTGGCCGAGGTGCAGGAGCTCAAGGCCAACGCCAACGCTTCAGCGTCGGGCGTGGTGATCGAGGCCCAGCTGGACGTCGGGAGGGGGCCGGTGGCGACCGTGCTGGTCCAACGGGGTACTCTGAGCGTGGGCGACGCCATCGTAAGCGGCGAGTCCTACGGCAAGGTGAAGGCGATGTTCGACTTCATCGGCAAGTCCCTGATCAAGGCCGGCCCGTCGGTGCCTGTGCAGATCCTTGGTTTCAGCGCCCTACCGGCGGCGGGCGACTTCGTAATGGTCGCCAGGGACGAGCGCGAAGCTCGGCAGAAGGCAGAGAAGCGCACCGTCCGCCTCCGTCAGGAGCAGCTGGCCAAGAGCCGAGGGGGCGCCAGCAGCCTCGACGAGTTCTATCGCCGTCTCAAAGAGGGCCGGGTCAAGGAACTGCCCTTGGTCATCAAGGGCGACGTGGGTGGTTCGGTGGAAGCTCTGGAAGAGGCCCTGCGTAATATCACCCATGCGGAAGTCAAGGTCGAAGTGGTGTTCGCCGGCGTGGGAGGGATCAACGAGTCCGACATCATGCTGGCGTCGGCATCCAAGGCGGTCGTTATCGGCTTCAACGTGCGGCCCTCGGTCGCTGCCAAGGCTCTGGCCGAGCAGGAGCAGGTGGATGTGCGCACCTATAGGGTCATCTACAAGGCCATCGAGGATGTCGAGGCTGCTTTGGTGGGGCTATTGGAGCCGGAGCAGGTAGAAGAAGAGCTGGGGACTGCGGAGGTGCGTCAGGTCTTTCGGGCCTCGCGCATCGGGACTATCGCCGGTTGCTACGTGCAGACGGGCAAGATCGTCCGCTCCGCCAAGATGCGCCTGGTCCGAGATGGCAGCATCGTGCATGAAGGCAGCATCGGATCGCTGAAGCGCTTCGCAGACGACGTCCGCGAGGTACTGGCCGGGTATGAATGCGGCCTCCATCTCGACGGGTACGACGATATCCACGAAGGCGATGTCATCGAGGCATACGAGATCAAGGAAGTTGCCCGTACCCAGTAGGCGCAGCAAGGGTTTCGTCGGTATCCTCTCGGCTGAGCTGTACTTTCCCGAGAACGGCTCTCTCAAGGGCAAACGCATGTACCTTCGCCGGATACGGGACCAAGTCACCCGCGGTCATGGGGCTTCGTTCGCAGAGGTGGGTCATCAAGACTTGTGGCAGCGGTCGCGAGTGATCCTGGCTGTGGCTTCATCCGACCTCCAGGTGCTCCAGGCGATGTTGGACCGGCTCAAGGTGTATCTGGACACCCAGGAGTGGGTATTGACCTCTTGCGTCACCGAGGTGGTGGATGTAGATGCGTAATGTGACCTCATACCGGATGCGCCGGGTCAACGAGGCGCTCAAAGAGATAATCGGTACCGCTCTGGGCAAGGAGATCAAGGATCCGCGCATAGGTTTCGTGACCCTCACTGGGGTCGAAGCCGCCCCCGATCTGTCCCATGCCAAGGTCTTCGTGTCCGTCTACGGGAAACAGGCGGAGAAGGACGCCACCTTCGAAGGGCTGCGCGCGGCAGCCCCGTATCTACAGCGCCTCATCGGCGACGAGCTGAACCTCAGGCGCACGCCCATCCTGGAATTCGTCTACGATGTCAGCATCGACCAGGGGATGCGCATCCAGGCCATCCTCAAATCGAGTGGCGCCCTCGAACTGCAGCCCGATGACGCTCCGGAGGAGGACGCGGAGTGACCGCTCTCGAACCTTCGGCGGTTCGGGGGCCGCGGGCGGTGACGGCCGCCGAGGTGGCGGATCGCCTGCGTAGCGAGACGCGGGTGCTGGTGGTCTCGCACGAAGCTCCGGACGGCGATGCTTTGGGTTCGGTGGTCGCTCTGTCGCTCATAGCCGAGCGACTGGGCATCGATTGCCGGGCCTACATCCCTGGTGAGGCGTCTATTCCGCCTGAATATCTGTTCCTGCCTCGGCTTGACAGAGTTCTAAGGGGCGCGCCGCCCGAAGTCGAGTCCGGCACGACTATATATCTGCTCGATTGTGCGTCGCTCCTCCGGTCCAACTCCGACGGCTTTGCCGGGAGCGCGGTCCGAGTGAACGTCGACCACCATCAGGACAACCCGGGCTACGCAGAGCTCAACTTGATCGATCCCGTCGCTCCTTCTACCACCGCGATCCTCCACGAAGTGTTCAAAGCCGGCGGCTTCGTGATGGATGCGGAGGTGGCCACGGCTTTGTACGTGGGTCTCGTGACCGATACCGGTAGATTCCAGTACTCCAACACCACACCGGCCGCGCATCGAATGGCGGCTGAAATGCAGGAGCTAGGGGTGGACGTGAGTCTGACATATCGACAGGTGTACGAGAGCACGCCACTACCGAAGCTGCTTCTCTTACAGCAGGCGCTCAGCCATCTGGAGGTCCGTCTGGGGGGAGCATTGGTCGTGTCCTGGCTCAGCAACGATGATTTCGCTCGAGCAGGGGCTGATGAAGGTCACTCGGAGGGGATCATCGACACGCTGCGCCGCATCCAGGGAGTCCGGGTCGCAGCCCTCGTGAGGCAACGTTCCAGGGAGGGGCGGGAGGAGACCAAGACCAGCCTGCGCTCCACCGACGGCGGCGTGGATGTAGCAGCATTGGCGAATAAGCGCGGAGGGGGCGGACACCTGCGGGCGGCGGGTTTTACCAGCGACGAGGGCATACCCGTGATCGCGAGGTGGATCGAAGACGAGATCGCCGACCAGATCGGGACGGGCGGGTGATCGCGCGCTGGCGGCGCGCGACCCGCGCGGCTGTGGAATGAGCGACGGCCCCGGGGATGCGTGCTGCGTGGTGGCGGTGGACAAGCCGGTCGGTCCCACGAGCTTCGACATGGTTCGAATCGCGCGACGCGGCCTTCGCGGGCGTGTAGGTCACGCCGGCACGCTCGACCCGTTTGCGAGCGGCTTGTTGTTGGTGATGGTAGGGCACGCGACCCGGATCTCCAGCTTATTGATGGAGTTGCCGAAGGAGTACGACGCGACGGTGCAGTTCGGGGCGGTGTCCACGACGGCCGACCCCACTGGGGACATCGTATCGACGGGCGGCCACGTTCAGGCCGGTCGGGTAACGGAGGCACTCGAGGGTTTCAGAGGTTGCATCCGCCAACGGGTGCCCATGACCTCGGCTGTCAAAGTCGACGGCGAGGCGCTCTATCGAAAAGCTCATCGGGGGGAGTCCGTTGATACCCCCGAGCGTGAGGTGATGGTCTACCATCTCAGTATGACGGAGTTCGACGAAGGCGCGCAGACCGCCCGGCTACTGGTCCTCACTGGAAGCGGTACGTACGTGCGCACCCTGGCCGAAGATCTCGGGTCGGCCACAGGCGCCGGCGGCTACGCCTCGGCGCTGCGCCGTACCCGCGTCGGGAGTTTCTCCGTGGACGAGGCACTGACGCCGGAGGAATTATCGCCGGAGCGATACGCGGCGGGCGGTCGGGGCGTCCACAGCCTTGACGCGGCTCTGGCCTTTCTTCCCCGACACGAAGTGGGTGGACGCGACGCCCGGTTGGCGGCCAACGGCAATGAGTTGCGCGAAGCTCCTATCGGACGGTTCCGTATCTACGGCCCCGACGGCCTATTGGGAGTCTACGAGGGCAGGGGAAACGTCGCCCGGCCACTGGTCGTCTTCCCGGGACCCCAGTGAACATGCGCGTCTACACTTCCCTGGACGAGATCGAGGAAGCTCCCGGCAATGGTCGGGTGGTGGCCATCGGCGTCTTCGACGGGGTCCATCGGGGACACCAGCGCATCTTAGGCGAGGCTGTGGAGCGCGCTCGAGTGATGGGCGCCCGCTCGGCGGCGGTCACCTTCTATCCCCATCCGGAGGCGGTCTTGCATCCCAAACCGGCGCCGCGCATGCTGACGTCGTTGGAGCGGAAGGCCGAGCTTCTCGAGGCCCTGGGAGTGGACGAACTCGTGGTGGTGGAGTTCGATCGGGCGTTCGCCCAGCTTTCTCCGGAAGCTTTCTGTCGCCTGGTGCTATCCCATCGCTTGGGAGCTCGCCAGGTTCTGGTGGGAGAGAACTTCCATTTCGGTCATCTTGGCGCCGGAACGTCCGCCGACCTCCGAGACTATGGAGCGACCCATGATTTCGAAGTGCGTTCGGTATCCTTGGCGGAAGAAAGCGGGGAGACTATCTCGAGTACCCGAATCCGGAAGTTGATCAGCGCCGGACGTGTGGCGGCCGCCGCCCGGCTGCTCGGGCGTTGGCATCGAATCGAAGGAGTGGTCGTGAGCGGAGTGGGCCGGGGCCGCGCGCTGGAGGCTCCGACGGCCAACTTGGCCGTGGACACCGGCACGGCCATACCTCGGCGAGGGGTCTATGTCACCCGTTCGTTCGTGGATGAGGTAGTCGCCCATCCCTCGGTCACCAGCGTGGGCACCAATCCAACGTTCGAGGGGGACAAGAAGACCCGGATAGAGACTTTGCTCCTCGACTACACGGGCGACATCTACGGGTCTCGCATGGCGGTGGACTTCCTGGAGCGTATCCGCAGCCAGCGGACCTTTCCGGACGCCGGCACGCTGGCTGCGCGTATCCGGCGGGATGTCGACTTCGCTCGGGAGTACCTGGGGAGCGGGGGCGACCTGGTCTGACGGGATCCGAACGCTGTTGCCGGCACCCCCGCGCAGCCGGCTGTCGCGGCACAAAGGGGGGATCGTAGTGACTTCATCGGTTGATCCGACATGGCGCACTGAGTCCGACAGCCTGGGCGCCGTGCAGGTGCCCGCCGGTCGTTATTGGGGTGCTCATACGCAGCGGTCCCTCGCCAACTTCGATATCGGGCATGATCTCATGCCCCTGGAGGTCGTTCGCGCGCTGACTGTGGTCAAGATGGCGTCGGCGGTCGCAAACGCAGGACTGGGGAGATTGCCTGCCGATGTGGCCCGGCTGATCGTGAGCGCGGCTGCGGAGGTCATCCAGGGAGGACTCGACACGGAATTCCCGCTCAAGGTGTGGATGACCGGCAGCGGCACCCAGTGCAACATGAACGTCAACGAGGTCATCGCCAATCGGGCTAACGAGATGGCCGGTAACCCCCTGGGCGGCAAGCACCCGGTACATCCCAACGATCACGTCAACCTATCGCAATCGTCCAACGACGCTTTTCCTACGGCTATGAACATCGCCGTGAGCCTCGCGATCCGTGACACGTTGATGCCGATGGTCGCGAAGCTGCGCGATGGGCTGCACGAAAAGGCCGCCGAGTGGGCGGACATCGTCAAGATCGGGCGCACTCATCTGCAGGACGCGGTACCCCTCACACTAGGGCAAGAGGTCTCGGGTTACGTGGGGATGCTCGACGACAGCCTGGAGCGCATCCGCGCTGCCCTGGGGAGCTTGTATGAGTTACCTCTAGGCGGGACGGCGGTCGGCACTGGCCTCAATTCAGTCGGAGGGTTCGCCGAAGCCGCGATCCAGGAGATAGCCGTGCTCACGTCGCTCCCGTTCGTCCCGGCTCGCAACCGCTTCGCCGCCCAAGGCGCCCACGACTCACTGGTCATGACGAGCGGCACGTTGCGCACGCTGGCCTGCTCTCTCTACAAGATCGCCAACGACATCCGGCTGCTCAGCTGCGGCCCGCGTGCCGGCATCGCCGAACTTGTCCTGCCGGCCAACGAGCCCGGCTCGTCTTTTATGCCGGGCAAGGTGAATCCTACCCAGTGCGAGGCCTTGGCCATGGTGGCCGTGCAGGTGATGGGCTACGACGTGGCTGTGGGTTTCGCGGGCGCCGGAGGCTACCTGGAGATGAACGTCTACAAGCCGCTCATCGTCTTCGACGTCCTCCAGTCTATTCGGCTCTTGGCCGATGGGTGCCGGAGCTTCACCGACCATCTGGTCGCAGGGATGCGCGCCGATCGCGGCCGGATCGAGCGGTACGTGCGGGGGTCTCTCATGCTGGTGACTGCTCTTAGTCCCGTCATCGGGTACGACAAGGCCGCCGAGATCGCCCACCGCGCGCATGCGGACGACCTCACTTTGCGAGAGGCGGCCCTGGCTCTTGGGTACGTGACCGCCGAGGAGTTCGACCGGGCGGTCGATCCCGCTGCCATGACCCATCCCTTGGACTGACGGCTCTCCGGGGGGTCGCGCCGGGGTGAGGCGGCTCCTATGGTCGGCCGTCGCTGCTCGCGCCCCTTGGGGGTTGCGGCTCTGTCCCGCCTTGAATACACTTGACCCTGACGAAGGGAGCGGTCAGATGGCCCTAGGAACAAGGCGTGTCGGAGGCGAACGGGTGCGTGCGACGCCCGCGTCCTTCCCCGGCGCGGAGACCGATGGACCCACCAAGGAGGGGAGATGGCTTCTCTAAGACTCCGGGCAGACGGCCGGCCGCTTTCTGCCGCCCTGGCGGCAGCTATCGGGTCGGCGGTGATTGTGCTCCTGGCCGCGTGGATGCTGGTCCTGCCGGCGCCGGCGCTCGCTGCCCCAGAATATCAGGGTATCAGCGGTGCCGACCGGTATGAGACCGCGATCAGAGTCTCCCAGGCGGGTTTCGCTTCCGGGGTGGGGGCGGTGGTGCTTGCGACCGGAGAGAACTACCCCGATGCCCTCAGCGCCGCCCCGCTCGCGGCCGCATACGAGGGGCCGGTACTGCTCACGCACTCGGCGACACTCGACGAGGACACCACGACCGAGATCGCCCGTCTCCAACCCGGCAAGATCTTCGTAGTGGGCCTGGAGGCGGCTGTCGCCGCCCAGGTCAAGGTGGCCTTTCCCGATCTGGCGGCGGCTCCCGAGGGGATCGTGGTCCTCACGGGACTCGACCGTTATGACACCGCTCGCTTGGTGGCCGAGCAGATAAGAATGAAGCTGGGAACGCCGTCCGGGGTGGTCATCGTGCCCGGCGATTCCTTTCCGGATGCTCTCTCGGTGGCCCCCTTGGCGGGTGTCAAGGGCTGGCCGATCCTCCTCACCCCTGCCAACGGCCCGGTTCCCGATGTCACCATGCAGGCGCTGATGGGGCTCGAGGTCACCGCAGGGCTCGTGGTGGGCACCTATGCCGATCCGGGACTTCCCGGCTTGACGCTGACGCGCATAGTGGGAACAGACCGATATGACACTTCGGCGAGAGTCGCCGAATACGCTGCGACCGAAGGCATGAGCTATGCGCATGTGGCCGTGGCGACCGGGGACAAGTTCCCCGATGCGTTGGCTGCTGGTCCCTATGTGGCGCGGGACGGCGGTATCGTCCTCCTCGTACAGTCCGGAGGCGTGCCGGCGCCCGTGTCGTCACTGCTGCTGAACCGGGCGGAAGCTGTCGCCTCGATGGACTTCGTCGGCCTGTCTCCGGCGGTCGTCGGCCAGGTCAAGCTGCTCCTTTCCGTGACCGATCTGCCCGATGGTTTCACCTTCTCGACGGTAGCCTCCGGTTCGAGCGGGGCCGAGGTCGTGTGGCTGGAACAGAAGCTCACCGATCTCACCTACCGGCCCGGCCCCATCGACGGCGTCTTCGACAAACGCACGTATCAGGCGGTGATGGCCTTCCAGAAATGGGAGGGGTTGGGCCGAGACGGGGTAGTGGGCTCCCAGGTCTGGGGCCGTCTTCTCGGCGCCACCCCACCCACGCCGAGCAGGACCGGCTCGGGGGCCTGGATAGAGGTCAATAAGGCGAAGCAAGTGCTTCTCTACGTCAAGAATGGCACGGTGATACGGACTCTGGCGACCTCCACGGGTAACGCGAATGTAGGGATCGTCACTCCCACCCGCACCTACAGCATATACGCCAAGTCTCCCAAGTGGGACGGGCCGCGCTACAAGCCGCTCTACCTGCGAGGCATCCTTGCCATCCACGGCTATCCCTCGGTGCCGGCGTGGCCGGCCAGTCATGGCTGCATCCGACTTCCTCTGTGGGACATGGACGAGTTCTATCCTCTGATCAGCGTGGGGACCAAGGTCCACATCTACTAGAAAGAGAAGCGCTGATGCACACTCGGGCTGAACTCGGAGCCTGCGGACGAGCGGGCGCGGGCGGGGGCAAGTTCGCGCACGGCTCGCGGATACCGGCAGTCACGGCGCTTGTGTTAGCTGCTCTTGTGATAGCGGTGGTCGGGATAGTGTTCGCGACTCCCGGAAAGAAGCCCGCTGGCGCTGGCGGCGTCATCGCTCTCGGCATGGCCAAGGCCCGAGGCTCGGCCGCGGCGCTGGCGTTGCTGACCGGCCCGCTGCCGGCAGGGGCCACCAGAGTCGACACACCTATCCTCATGTATCACTACGTCGATGAAACTCCTCCACCGGCGGGTCCCTACGCTGATGGGCTGACCGTTCGAACAAAGGACTTCAAGGCCGAGATGAAGTACCTCCTCGACAATGCATATCAGACGGTCAGCCTGGCCGACGTCTACCTGGCCATGGCCGGGCGCAAACAGCTTCCTCCGAAGCCCGTGGTGCTCACCTTCGATGACGGCGGTCTCGACAACTACGAAGTGGCCTTCCCCGTGCTCAAGGAGAATGGTTTTACCGCCACCTTCTTCGTTATTACCGGGCGGGTAGGCGAAGAGGGCCAGATGGAATGGGGACAGCTCCGAGAGATGGCTGCGCAAGGGATGTCGATACAATCACATTCGGTCTCCCACCCCGATCTGCGGGGTGTGTCGGACGCCCGGCTCCGCTCCGAGTTGGTCGACTCGCGCAACGCCATCACCCAGGCGATCGGTGAGCCCGGTTATGTCTTCTGCTATCCGAGCGGCGCCCATGACGACAGGGTCATCACCGCGGCCCAGGCCGCCGGCTATCTGATGGCCGTCGCGACCGGCAACGGCAAGGACCTCGATCCTCGTGCCGTTTTCGAGATCAACCGGCGCAGAGTACAAGCGTTTCTCCCGCTCGCCAGTTTCGCGCGCATCGTTCGCTAAGGACATGCGGGGCTGGAGGAACAGCCTTGGAACCGGTTCCCCTGCACTTGCCTGTGGTAACCTACATCACCGCCTCGGGCGCAGTTCGCCCCGGCGGGGTGCATCCTCCTGGAGTTCGCGAAAGCTGCGCTCGCCGGCCCCCTGGGGTCGCACCGGCATTGAAACCTGCATCGCGGCTCGGACCGTAGCGTCCCGGCTGGGAGCAAGGAGCCCAGGGAGGCCATGCATGCTGACTAGAGACCGCAAGACCGAGATCATAGATCGATTCAAGAAGCACGAAGTGGACACGGGGTCCCCGGAGGTGCAGATCGGCATCCTCACCGAGCGGATCAACGTGCTCACCGAGCACCTCAAGACTCATTCCAAAGATCACCACTCCCGGCGGGGCCTGCTCAAGATGGTGGGTCATCGGCGCCGTCTGCTCAACTATCTGCAGAAGCAGGATGTGGAGCGGTACCGGACGGTGGTCAGAGATCTGGGCCTCCGCAGGTAGGTCGGCGGCGATCGTCGGAAAGAAGTAGCAGCGAAGTAGTCTGATGACGGAATCAGAGGGCCCAGGAGAGGTCCTCAGACGGGAGAAAAGAAAGTGGTCAGTGGAGTAAGCACGGCAGAGGTAACGTTAGGCGACAAGAGGATCAGCTTCGAGACCGGCAGGTTGGCGAAGCAGGCGAGCGGCGCGGTCGTGGTCCGCTCGGGCGACACCATGGTGTTGGTCACGGCAGTCATATCGAGCAACGAGCGGAATGTGGATTTCTTCCCCCTTACCGTGGATGTAGAAGCGGGGATGTACGCCGCGGGCAAGATCCCCGGCGGCTTCATCAAGAAAGAAGGCCGGCCCAGCGATCAAGCCATTTTGAACGCCCGGCTCATCGACAGGCCCATCCGGCCATTGTGGCCGAAGGGCTTCAACAAAGAGACGCACATCGTGGCTACGGTGCTCTCCGTGGACAGGAAGAACCCGTACGACGTACTGGCGCTGGCCGGCGCGTCGGCGGCGCTCAGTTTGTCCGAGGCCCCGTTCGCGGGTCCGGTCGGAGCGGTGCGGGTGGCCAAGGTCGAGGGTTCCTGGGTGGTCAACCCCACCTACGAGCAGATCGACCAGAGCGCCGTGAACCTGGTGGTCGCCGGCACCTACGACGCCATCGGCATGGTGGAGGCCGGCTGCGACGAGGTGGACGAGGCCGACATCATCGCCGGGCTGCAGGTGGCCCATGAGGCCATCAAGAAGGAGGTGGAGGTCATCCGTGCCTGGGCTGCCGAGGTGGGTGTGCCCAAGATGGAATTCGCCGAGAAGCTGCCCGACAGGCTGCTCATGGATAAGATCAAAGCCCGTTTCGGCGGCGAGATCGAGCAGGCGAGCAACGTGCTCGACAAACACGAACGAGGCAATGCCATAGCCGCACTCAAGCAGGAAGTGCTTGCAGCCTGGCCTCCGGCCGAAGACTCGGAAGACCCGGCAGGCGAAACGGCCCAACTGGCCAAGGCCTTCGACGCTGTAGAGAAAGAGACGGTGCGCCGTGTCATCGCCGTCGACAAGAAGCGCCCCGATGGCCGAGGTGTGGACGAGATCCGGGATATCAGCTGCGACGTGCGGGTAGCTCCGCGCACGCACGGTTCCGGGCTTTTCACGAGGGGTCAGACCCAAGTGCTCACGCTCCTCACCTTGGGCGCGGCTCGGGACGAGCAGCGCGTCGACGGACTCGATCTGGAAGAGTCGAAGCGCTTCATGCACCACTACAAGTTCCCGCCCTTCAGTGTGGGCGAGACCGGCTTCATGCGTGGTCCCGGTCGACGTGAGATCGGCCACGGGGCCCTCGCCGAGCGGGCGCTCTTCCCGGTGATCCCGGATGAAGAGGCCTTTCCCTACACCATCCGTCTGGTCTCTGAGACGCTGGAATCCAACGGGTCCAGCTCTATGGCCAGTGTGTGCGGCTCTACCCTGGCCTTGATGGATGCAGGCGTGCCCATCACTCGTCCCGTCGCGGGCATCGCCATGGGTCTCGTCAAGGAGAAGGACGACTACGTGGTGCTCACCGACATCGCCGGGGTGGAGGACCACTTGGGCGACATGGACTTCAAGGTGGCCGGCACCGACAAAGGCATCACCGCCCTGCAGATGGACATCAAGATCAAGGGCGTGACCTTCGCCATCATGGAGGATGCTCTCGAGCGCGCGCGTAAGGCCCGCATGTTCATTCTGGGCAAGATCACAGAGAGTCTGCCCGCTCCGCGCCCCGAGCTGTCGGAGTTCGCGCCTCGCATAGCCACCATCCGCATCGATCCCGAGAAGATCGGGGCGGTCATCGGCAAGGGCGGCGAGACCATCCGGGGGATGGAGGCCGAGTTCGAATGCACCATCGACGTATCGGAGGACGGCCTGATCAAGGTCTTTGCCACCGACGGCAAGCTGGGCGACGGCTGCATCGAACGCATCAGCCTTCTGACCAGGGAGACGGAGGTGGGCGACATCGTCGAGGGCCGGGTGGCTTCCACCACCTCGTTCGGGGCCTTTGTCACTCTCAAGCCGGGCACAGACGGTCTCATCCATATCTCTCGCCTGGCCGACCGCCGTATAGCGACGGTGGAAGAAGTGGTCAACCGGGGCGACATGGTGCGGGTAGAAGTCCTCGACGTGCAGATGCAGAACGGCAAGGAGAAGATCAGCCTCCGCCTGCTCGAGAACATGTCCGCAAAGGAAGGCAGTGTCGACTGACGAGTATCGTCTGGAGCAGCTCCCTAACGGGCAACGGCTGATAACCGAGAAGCTCGACCACCTGCGCTCGGTGTGTCTGGGCTTCTGGATCCCGGCCGGCTCCCGCGATGAGCCCGCTCCGCTCGTCGGTGCCACTCATTTCATAGAGCACCTCCTCTTCAAGGGGTCGTCGAAGTTCACGGCGGAAGAGATCGCCCAGATCTTCGACACCCTGGGGGGGGAGTTGAACGCCAGTACCTCCCGGGAGTACGTGGTCGTCTATGGGCGCTTCCTGGACGACCAGCTGCCCGTTGCTCTAGATGTGATGACCGACATGCTCATCACACCCACCTTCACCGACCTCGATCGCGAGCGGGAGGTGGTGCTGGAAGAGATCGCCATGGTGGAGGATTCGCCGCAGGATCTCATCCACGACGTCTTGGCCGAGGTGGTCCTCGACGGCCACCCCCTTGCCCATCCCATCCTGGGTACCCGTGACAGCATCGCCGGGGCCTCCGAGGAAGACATCCGTGCCTATCATCGGGACCTTTTCCGCTTCAGCGATATGGTGGTGGCGGGGGCAGGCAACATCGACCACGACCGTCTCCGCGACCTCTTGTTGGAGCGTCAGAGCATTTCCGACCGCAACGACCCCCAGCGAACGCCTGCCGGTCCGCAGATGAGGCCGCACCGCCACTTCGTGAGCAAAGAGACCGAGCAGATGCACGTCTGTCTGGGCGGGATCGGCCTGGCTCGCGACGACGATCGCCGCTTCCAGCTGTCGGTACTCGACAGCCTGTTCGGTGGTTCGCTCAGCTCCCGGTTGTTCCAGGAGGTCCGGGAGAAGCGCGGCTTGGTGTATAGCGTCTATTCGTTCTCGACCATGTACAAAGAGACCGGGCTCAGCGGGATCTACTTCGGTTGCCGGCCCGAGCGGCTCGAAGCGGTGATGGAGACTGTGGGCAGGGAGCTGGTGCGCCTGGTCAAGGAACTGGTGCCGGCGGACGAGCTGCAGCGGGCAAAAGAGCACTTGAAGGGCCGGATGATCCTCGGTTTGGAGAGCACCTCCAGCCGTATGACCCGTCTGGGTAAGGGAGTCCTGACCGAGACGGAGATCCTGTCGTTGGACGAGCTGGCCGCGCGCATCGAGGGCGTCACCAGCGAGCAGGTGCTGGAGTTGGCGGCCGAGGTATACCAGCCGGCGGTCCTTTCGGTGGTGGGCATCGGTGCCGACGAGAACCAGTTCGGGAGCGCGGTGCCCGAGGATTGTCTAGCCGGTCTGGTGTGATGGGCGGCGAGGTGGCTGACGACACTAAGATCCGGGTAGCCGTGTCGGGCGCTCTCGGGCGCATGGGCCGCACGACCTGCGAGGCGGTCGCGGGGGATGACCAGATGTCCTTGGTCGCGGCGGTCGACCCCGGCTCTTTCCCGGTCGAGGCGGACCGCACCCAGAGGGAGCGGTGCTTCGGGAGTCTTACCGAGGCCCTTGAGGCCGGCAACGTGGACGTCGTGGTCGACTTCACCACGCCGACGGTCGTGCGCGAGAACATCCTCACCTGCGTCAATCACCGGGTGCCGGTGGTAGTGGGCACGACCGGCTTGACGGCCGCCGACCTGGCCGAGATCGAGCAAGAGGCCGCGACTCACGATGTACCGGTACTCGTGGCGCCGAACTTTGCCATGGGGGCGGTGCTGATGATGCAGTTCGCCCGCCAAGCGGCCCAGCATTTCCGGGCCTGCGAGATCGTGGAGTTGCATCATGACCGCAAGTTGGACGCGCCCTCCGGGACCTCTCGGCTGACCCGCCTGCGCATCCAAGAGGCCTGGCGCGAAGCCGGCTACGAGAGAGAGATCCCTATCCACAGCGTGCGACTCCCGGGGCTGGTGGCTCATCAGGAAGTGATCTTCGGCGGCCTCGGGGAGACCCTCACCATCAGGCACGACTCGCTCTCCCGAGAATCGTTCATGCCCGGGGTCCTCTTGGCTGTGAAGCGGATCGGCGGCCTGCAAGGACTCATCGTCGGTCTGGAGAACATTCTATAGAGCCCGTGACGGCGCCGGATTCCGCTTGGGAAAAGGGGCGCGATGGGTGTCCATGCGTTCTGACATTCGGAGGTTCGAACTCCCACTCGTGACGAAACAAGTGCTTAAAGTCATACCCTTGGGCGGCCTTGGGGCGATCGGCAAGAACATGATGGTGCTGGAGTACGGTGACGCTCTGCTGGTCGTCGACGCCGGTCTGATGTTCCCCGACGACGAGATGCTGGGCATCGACCTGGTGCTGCCCGATTTTACCTACGTGGTCGAGAACCGCGAGCGGGTGCTGGGCATAGTGCTCACGCACGGTCACGAAGACCATGTGGGAGCTCTGCCGTACCTGCTCAAGAAAGTGGACGTGCCCGTCTATGGCACCAGGCTGACTCTGGGGCTGGTGAACGCCAAGCTGGGCGAGCATGGACTGCAGGGGAAGGCCTCCCTGAACGAGGTGTCTCCGGCCAAGGACCTCAAGCTAGGCCCGTTCACCATCGAATTCCTGGAGGTCTGCCACAGTATCCCGGACGGCGTGGGGCTTGGCATACACACCCCGGTGGGCGTCGTCGTCCACACCGGGGACTTCAAGCTGGACCAGACCCCCATCGACTGTCGGGTGACCGCCATGCAACGGTTCGCCGAACTGGGGAGGAAAGGAGTACTCCTCCTCCTCTCCGACAGCACCAACGCCGACTACCCCGGTTTTGTCGCGCCCGAGAGGAGCGTGGGGGAGAGTCTCGACGGCATCTTCGCCCTGGCGCCGGGGCGGATCATCGTGGCCTCGTTCGCCAGCCATATCCACCGCATCCAGCAGGTCATGGATACTGCAGCCCGCCACGGCCGGTCGGTGGCCGTCGTGGGACGCAGCATGGTGAAGAACGTCAATATCGCCTCCAACCTGGGTTACCTCAGCGTGCCCGAAGGGCTTCTCATCCGACCGCACGACATCGCTCAGCTTCCCCCCGACCGGGTGACCGTGCTGTCCACGGGCAGTCAGGGTGAGCCGCTCTCCGCTCTGGCTCGGATGGCCTCGCACGACCATCCGCAGGTGGAGATCACGAAAGGCGACACAGTGGTCATCTCCGCTCGACCGGTGCCGGGCAACGAGACCAGCGTCTATCGGACCATCGACCGGCTGTTCGCGGCCGGGGCCCGGGTGATCTACGAATCCTCCTCTAGAGTCCACGTCTCCGGCCACGCGGCCGCGGAAGAGCTCAAGGTGATGCTGAACCTGGTGCGGCCGACGTATTTCATGCCCATCCACGGGGAGCACCGCCACTTGTACTTCCACGCCGAACTGGCGCGTGCCGTCGGCATGACCGACGACCACATCTTCATCATGGAGAACGGCGACGTCCTCGAGTTGCAGGCTGACAAGGCGGAGATCACCGGGCAGGTCCAGGCCGGGATGATCCTGGTCGACGGTTTCGCCATGGGTGACTTCCGGGACCTGGTGTTGCGCGACCGTCAGCATCTCGCCACGGACGGACTGGTGATGGTAGTACTCGCGCGCAGCATGCAGGACGGCAAGATCGTGGGCGAGCCCGAGGTAGTGTTCCGGGGCTTCGCTCATACCGGCGGCTTGGACGAGTTGGTCGACGAGGCGAAGAAACGAGTGGTGGCGTCTCTTGGCAGCGCTGAGGTGCAGCAGATGACGGACGTGAATCTGGTCAAGAATCGAGTGCACGACGTGCTGCAGAAGTTCTTGCACAAAGAAGCCGGCAGGCGGCCGATGGTCCTGCCGGTGATCGTCGAGGTGTAGCTCCTCGAGGGATTGGGTGGCGATGGCGGGTCGGGCGCGGGAGGAGACTGAGAGAGGGGGCCGTACGTCGGTCAAGCCGGGGGGTCGGCCTCGGGCCGCGGCTGGTCGAACGACCACGAGGGCGGCGGCGAGCCGGGGCGGCGCAGGTGCCCGGAACGACCGGGCTGGTGGTCGCCGCGTCGGTCGTAAGGGTCCAGACTCCCGGCAATCAGTTCCCGGACGGAAACAGGAGATCGTCGCCCTGGTGCTTTTCGGGGTCGCGGTCTTTCTCATCTTCGTGCTTATCGCCGGGGACAAGGGCGGTTTCGTCGGGCGCGGGGTCCATGCCGGCTTGATCTTTGCCTTCGGTGCGCTGGCCTTTCTGGTCCCTCTGGCGCTTCTCATCCTTGCCGTCACCACTGTGTTCGAGATCAAGCTGCGGCACTCGTACTGGTTCGCGGGCGCCATGGTGTTCCTCTTCGGCCTGTTTCTGCTCGTGGCGGCTGGTGTCCCGCCCTTCGGTGGTCACGGGGAGGCGACCTTCTTGCGCGCTGATTTTGAGGTTCGGGCCGGCGGACTGGGTGAGGCTCTGTTCGCTCTTTTCCATCGATTGACGGGCAACATAGGGGTGGGGATCATCGGTTGGGTGACCCTGCTGGCCGGCTTCAGCCTTGCCACGGGCATGACGGTGCGACGGCTGGGCAAAGGGACGAAGCGGGCTGCTCAGGCGGTCAAGGCGACCGCCGAGCGTAGTACCCTGGTCACCAGACGGCGAGGGGAAGTCCCCGGTGGGTCGGCCGCCGCCGGTGGCGGCGCCTTCGGGGGAGGCACGGCCGGCCCTACGCCGGCTCCTGGAGCCACGGCGGCAGGCGGCGGACCGCTCGACGATCCGTACGTGAGCGGCTTTGGTCCTCGGTTGGGCCCGGTGGACTTGGTGGGCGGGGGAGCTGCGGTTTCCGAGGCTATCGAGGGAGCGCCCCGAGGGAGCGGTCCCTTCGGCCGTGAGTTCGAAGAGTGGTCGGACGGGCGGGAGGCCTATCACAGTCCGCTGGCCCCGGCTGCGTCGGGCGACGCGGGCGATGGCCGCGGGATCCTCGACTGGGCCCGGGCGTTCGGCGACATCTATGAGTCGACCGCGGGGGCCGTGGGGACCCCAACGGGCGTGATGACGGCTCGGGACGGCGCTACAGCGACATCCGGCGTCCCCGGGGTCGCGCCCGGCGGCTCCCGAGGGACTGTCCCGCCGACGAGCGGCGACGGCGCGGCCGGAGCTATGGCCGGACCGGCCGCCAGCTCCTCGACGGATGTCGATCTGGCGACGACCCACGCAGAGGGCGACACCGACGACGCCGACTCTCGGCAGGGGACTCTCCCCGGGCTCGCCCGGCAGCCGCGGCAGACTGCGCTGCCCGTCGAACAGCCCTCCTACATGCTGCCGGAGCCGGAATTGCTCCACAAGAGCGCCCCTGCGACGGTCGCCCGGGGGGAGGGCGAGCGAGACACGGGCGGCGTGCTCCTGCAGGCTCTTTCGCAGTTCGGCGTGGAGGCCCGAGTCATCGGGATGGTGGTCGGTCCCCGGGTCACGCGCTACGAGCTGCAGTTGGCTCCCGGCACCAAGGTCGGGAAGGTCTCCAGTCTCAAGGACGATCTGGCCTACGCCTTGGCCAGCACGGAGATCCGTATCCTGGCTCCTATCCCCGGCAAATCGGCGGTGGGCGTCGAAGTGCCCAACCAACGGCCCGACTTCGTCACTCTGGGCGACATCTACCGGGAGTTCCCCAAGTCGGCCGGGCCGCTCATGGTGTGGCTGGGCAAGGACATCTCGGGCAAGGCCGTGTACACCGACCTCACCCGGCTGCCGCACCTGCTGATCGCCGGGACTACCGGCTCGGGCAAGAGCGGTTGCGTCAACTGCCTGGTCTCCTCGGTCCTGCTGCGCAGCACCCCGGAGCAGGTACGCATGATCATGATCGACCCCAAGAAGGTCGAGCTTTCCCACTACGACCGCATCCCTCACCTGCTGGTGCCGGTGGTCACCAATATGAAGGAAGCGGCCGGTGTCCTTCACAACGTAGCCAAGGAGATGGAGGACCGCTACGAGCTCATGGAACTCGAGCACGCGCGTAGCCTGGCCGAGATGAACAAGACCCGGGCCCGCCGGGGAGAACGGCCGCTGCCCTACATACTCATCGTCATCGACGAACTGGCCGACCTGATGATGGTCTCGCCGCAGGAGGTGGAGGATCACGTCATCCGGCTGGCGCAGAAGTCCCGGGCCGTGGGCATCCACCTGGTGGTCGCTACCCAGCGCCCGTCGGCAGACGTCATCACCGGCATGATAAAGGCCAATATCCCGTCCCGGATCGCCTTCGCGGTGTCCAGCCAGACCGATTCTCGCGTCATCCTGGATGTGAACGGGGCCGAGACCCTGCTCGGCATGGGCGACATGCTCTTCAAGCCTTTGGGCTCCAGCCTCCTGCAGCGCGTGCAGGGCGCCTACATCACCGAGGAAGAGATCGCCATCCTTGTCAATCACTGGCGCCACCAAGCCGAGCCCGAGTTCCGGGAGGAGCTGCTCCGCCGTCCCGCCGAGGTCAAGAAGGGTGACGACGATCTCTTCGACCCAGACTCAGACGAATTCCTCGCCGACGCGGCGCAACTGGTCATCGAGACGGGCAGCGCCTCGGTGTCGATGCTGCAACGTCGCCTGCGCGTGGGCTACACCCGGGCGGGGCGGCTGATCGACATGCTCGAACGCCGCGGGATCGTGGGGCCGTGGGAGGGGAGCAAACCTCGGCAGATCCTGGTCGAGCCCGACGAATTCGACCATGTGCTGACCGTTTTGAGAGCCGGGGAGCGCCTGGGGGATGAGACGGCCGGTGACTGACCTGCAGGTACCCTCCATCTCGGCGGCGGACGTCATGGAGGGTCGGTTCCAGGTGGTAGACGTCCGCTCTCCCAGCGAGTTCGCCGACGGTCACATGCCCGGGGCCGTGAACCGGCCGCTTCTGGATGACGCGCAGCGGACCGTCGTCGGGACCGCCTATAAGCACGAGGGGTCCGCCCGAGCGCGCTTCGCGGCCATGGAGCAAGTCAGTATGGGCCTTTCCCAGTATCTCGGGGGGCTCGCGGAATTGGCGCGCACGCAGCCGCGTGGCCGGCGGCTGGCGATCATGTGCTGGCGGGGCGGGGAGCGGAGCCGGAACGTGGTCCTGCTCCTAGCGCTGATCGGGGTGCATGCCGTCAGGGTGGCCGGTGGGTATCGTGCCTATCGGAGAGAGGTGGTCAGCGGTCTGGAGGACTGGCGGCCACCGGTCCCGGTGGTGACACTGTACGGCCACACCGGGGCCGGCAAGAGCGCCCTGCTGCGCGGCCTTGCCGACGTCGCCCCCCGCCTTCGGGGAGTACGGCCCTGGCCTCTCGATCTGGAGCGACTTGCTTTGCACCGGGGATCGCTCTTAGGAGGCTTGAACCAACCGGGGGAAAGAGGCCAGAAAGATTTTGACGCCCTTCTGTGGGACGAACTCCGTCACCCGCGCGGCGACTATCTGGCGCTGGAAGGGGAGGGAGGCAAGATCGGGCGGGTCTTCCTGCCGGGCAGCGTGGCGACGGCGATCCGCACGGGGATGCCGGTGCTCGTGTCGGCCTCTCTGAAAACGCGCGCCGAGCGCATAATGCGGGAATACGCGCCGGAGGGTTGGGACACGGTCGACAGGGGACGCTTTCGCCGGAGCTTGGAATTGATCTCCGCCCGGCTGCCGCGCCAGACATTCCTTTCCTTGGAAACAGCCTTCGATGATGGTAGATTTACCGACGTTGTCCAGGGGCTCTTGGTCGAGTACTACGACCCTCTCTACCAGAGATCTTGTGTGGAGGGGAGGCGTTTCGTCCTGGAATTCGAGACCGGTCCAGACCCCGCCGAAGATGCGCGCCGTTTCGCCCAGAACATGGCCCGCCTGATCCGAGAGGTATCGCCCGACCCCCGTGACGGATATAGGTAACAGCCTGCGCGAGGCCCGCATCCGCAAGGGCCTCAGCATCAAGGACGTCGCGGACGTCACGAAGATCCGCTCCAAGTACCTCGAAGCTCTCGAGGAGGACGACTTCGAGGTCTTACCCGGGCCTACCTATGTCAAAGGGTTCCTGCGAACATACGCAGCCTTCCTCAAGCTGGACGCGGACGCTCTCGTCGACGAGTATCGCGGTAGTCACGAGCCGCGCAAAGAAGAACCGGCTGGACTGCGGGCGGATGTCACACAGACGTCGCGGTCGCGCACCAGCACCGAGCGGAAGAAGAAGCGGGTCCGTCGCAATCAGCGCGGCTATGCCCTTGTAGGCGTCGTGGCAGTGGTGGTCGTGGTCCTCCTGGCGTGGTTCGGATCGGGTCGAGGACAGGATGCCGCTTCGATAGACCCGAGCAACATCAGCAGTCCGAGTTCGAGCGCCGGTATTACGACCGTGAGCAGTGGCGCGGCCGTTCCTTCTGGGAATCAGAGCGCCACCTCCGCTACCTCGGCGGGCGGCAACGTGGCTTTGGTCGTGAGCGTGACGGAGGGCAGTTGCTGGCTGGTGGTGCGCGAAGACAGCGAAAGCGGGGCGGAAGTCTACGCGGGCACGCTCTCTGCCGGGGGGCAGGAGACCTTCGCCAGTTCCCAGCGTTACTGGATGATGGTCGGCAGGCCCGAGGTCCTTGCCGTGTCGGTCAACGGGGCCTC
>JAZDLO010000025.1:0-7387 GCA_043801935.1 bacterium | reverse complement strand
TCTTCCGTATGGAGTACCGCAGCCTCCAGCACGCGAAGCTGGGGCCGGACGCACCGACCGGGTCGGCGGGCGTTGCCGCCGCCGCCGGTGCCCCAGTCGGCCGGCCGCGGGCCGCCGCGCTCCGCGGGCACGTGGCCTTGGTGACCGGGGCGGCCGGCGCGATCGGGACCGGAGTGTGCGAGGGGCTGCTCGAAGCGGGGTGCTTGGTCGCAGCCACCGATCTGCCCGGGGCTCCGTTGGAAACCTTGCTCCGAGAAATGGAAGCGGATTTTCCGGGAAAAGTGCTGGGGGTACAGCTGGACGTCACCGACACGGCGTCGGTTTCGGCCGGTTTCGCCCGGGTGGCGCAGACCTGGGGCGGGGTCGACTTGGTCATCGCCAACGCCGGTATCGCGATGGTGTCACCACTCATCGAGCTGGACCTCGAACGCTATCGCAAGCTCGAACGGGTGAACGTCGAGGGCACCTTGCTCGTACTGGCCGAGGCCGCCCGGCTGTTCGAGCGCCAGGGCACCGGAGGCGACATCGTGCTGGTCTCCACCAAGAACGTGTTCGCGCCCGGGGCCAATTTCGGGGCCTACAGCTCCACCAAGGCGGCGGCACACCAACTGGCCCGCATCGCCAGCCTGGAACTGGCGGCAGATGACGTGAGGGTCAACATGGTGGCACCCGACGCCGTGTTCGCGCACGGCGCGTGCCGGTCCGGTTTGTGGGCCGAGGTCGGCCCCGACCGGATGCGGGCCCGGGGATTGGATGAAGCCGGCCTGGAGGCTTATTATCAGAGCAGGAATCTGTTGAAAGTCCAGGTCACAGCGGCCCATGTGGCGAACGCCGTGCTCTTCTTCGCCACGCGCCAGACGCCCACCACCGGCGCCACCATCCCGGTGGACGGCGGGCTCCCGGATTCGACTCCCCGCTAGGAGGGGCCATGTCGCACCTTGCCCAACCGGTCGACCTCCGCAGCGACACCGTCACCATGCCAAGCCCGGCTATGCGTCGGGCCATGGCTGAAGCTCCCGTCGGGGACGATGTCTACCGGGAGGACCCCTCGATCAACCTGCTTCAGGAGATGGTGGCGGAGATGCTCGGGAAGGAGGCCGCCCTTTTCGTGCCCTCGGGAACCATGGGCAACCAGCTGTGCCTTCGTACGCTGACCCGCACGGGCGACGAGGTCATCGTGCACGAAGACGCCCACGTTCTCCACTACGAAGCTGGTTCGGCCGCGGCCCTGTCGGGACTGCAACTCCGTCCACTGCCGGGCCCGCTGGGCATGCTCGATCCGGGTGCTGTCGAACAGGCGATACGCCCCCGGGAGGAGCATCTGCCGCGTACCGGGGCCGTGGAGCTGGAGAACACCCACAACCGCTGTGGGGGGACCATCCTGCCGCTCGAGCAGATGCGCTTGGTAGCACAGGTGGCGCACGCCCACGGCATCGGGGTCCATCTGGATGGCGCTCGTATCTGGAACGCGCACAAGGCCGCGGAGGTATCTCTTCAGGCCTATGCGGCCGTCGCCGACTCCGTCTCGGTCTGTTTCTCCAAGGGACTGGGGGCCCCGGTCGGCTCCGCTCTGGCCGGCTCGGCCGCTTTCGTGGAGGAGGCTAGGGTAAACCGTAAGCGCTACGGCGGAGCTATGCGGCAGGCAGGAATCCTCGCGGCAGCGGCGATCTACGCGCTGCAGCACAATCTCGACCGCCTGGTGATCGACCACGAGAACGCCCAGGTCCTGGCCACCTTGCTTCGGGAGGTGCCCGGGCTGGAGATCATCCACCCGGTGCAGACCAATATCATCATCGCCGAGGTCGACTCTCTGGGGGTGAGTGCCGCGCAGGTGGTTGCCGCGCTCAAAGAGCAGGGTGTGCTGTGCGGCGTGGCCGCCCCCACCCGGGTGCGCTTCGTCACTCATCTCGACGTGAGCGCCCACGAGGTGAAGACGGCCGGGGAGGTAGCCACCCGGATCCTGTCCTCTCTCGCCTCGGCTGGGAAAACGGGATGAGACCTGACGAACCGCGCCATAGAGCCGCTCCTGATCGACCGGGACCGGCTGCCGATCCGCGGGCGCCGTACGCGCGCGTGGCCGCGGTGGGACTGATCCGCCGAGACGATGGTCGCGACGCCCTCGACGGCCTCGACGACCGCGACGACGCCGAAGAGCGCGGCGGCCCCGAGGGTCGCAGCAGCCTCGAAGAGGGCCGCGGCTCCGAGGGGCGCGGCGGCAGGTGGCTCCTCCTTCATCGAAGCGAGCCGTTGGACGCCTGGGACCCGCCCGGAGGGCGGATGGAGCGCGGCGAGGACCTGACCACGACCGTGGTCCGTGAAATAGCGGAGGAGACGGGACTGGCCGTGCTGGTGGGGGGGCCGTGCTACGCGCTGCTGACCGTCTACCAAGGCGAGCGCCTGTTGGCGGTCAGCATGGCTTGCCGGCCGATCAGCGACCCCGACTGCCTGATTCTGGAGCCGGGCGGCGCGAGCGAGTGGCGCTGGGTGTCCGCCCAGGAATGGGAGCAGTTGGCCGCCGATGGGCGGAGCACCTGGGATGTGAACGACGTCAAAAAGGCCACCCGGATGGCCACGGTCCTGTGGGAGGCGAGAGGGACGTGAATAGACAAGAGGCATCGCGACTCGTGCGCGAGCGGGTGAGAAGCGAGAACCTGGTCAAACACATGCTGGCCACCGAGGCGATGATGGGAGCTCTCGCGCGGCGCCTGGGGGAGGACGAGGAGAGGTGGCGGCTGGCCGGCCTGCTCCACGATCTGGACGTGGAAGAAACGGCCGATTCGATGGAGGTCCACGGCACGCTCACCGTACAATGGCTGCGCGAAGCCGGCCTGGACGATGCAGAAGTCCTGCAGGCTATCAGTGCACACAACTCCGCGAATGGATCCTCCATCTTGTCGCGGATGGACCGGGCGCTCTTCGCCTGCGATCCCCTTACCGGGCTGGTGACGGCGGCCGCGTTGATCCGCCCGGAGAAGCGGCTCGATCTGGTGACTCTCAAGAGCCTCAAGAAGCGTTTCAAGGAGCCTTCGTTCGCCAAAGGAGCGCGGAGGGAGGACATCATGACCTGCTCGGAGCTGGGTCTAGAGCTGGATGAGTTCCTTGCCATCGGGCTGGAAGCCATGCAGGAGGTGAGTGATGACCTTGGACTCTGAACCAGGCGGCCCGGTGCTGCTTACCACTGTCTTCGACCCGATGGAAGCGGAGATCATCGCGGCCAAGCTGCGCAGCGCCGGCATCGAGGCCTTCGTCCGGCACGAGGCCCTCTCGGTCGTCTACGGACTGACCGTGGACGGGTGCGGACAGCAGGACATCATGGTGCGGGCCGAGGATTTCGAGGAAGCCCGCGCCGCCCTGGAACCGGCGCCGTAGGAGCCCGTCCGGTGGGATCCCGGCCCCTGCAAGGTGACGATCGCCTCGAATCGGTGCCGCGGCAAGCTTCCGGGATCGATCCCTGCTTCGAGCCTCTGGTCGCCGTCACGCGCGGACCGAGGATAGAGTCGATCCACAGGGGGGCGATCGCGGTCGTCGACGCCCGAGGGGAGATCGTAGGAGGCGTAGGCGACCCGACGGTGGCGGTGCAGTTGCGCTCGGCGGCCAAGCCGTTCCAGGCTCTTGCAGTGGTCGAGAGCGGAGCGGCGGCGGCCTTCTCGGTTACCGACGAGGAGCTGGCTGTCATGTGTGCCTCACACACCGGTCAGGCCGAGCACGTGGAGCTGGTCACGGGGCTGTTGAGGCGCCTGGGAGTGGCCCCTTCCATTCTCGTCTGCGGTTCGCCGGAACACATGTGCTCGGGCAAGCACGCCGGCATGGTGGCTCTCGCCCTCCATCTAGGGGCCTCCGTGGAAGGCTACGAGCGCCCGCAGCACCCCGTGCAGCAGGAGATCGCGAAGACCATCCGGTCGCTGCTGGCGCGACGGGTCAGCCAGACAGACCGCGGGTGGGGAGGGACTGAACGCTCGTCCGCCCCGCCGTCCGCCCCGCCGATATTCGCCGGCCTCGACGGGTGCGGAGTGCCGGTCGTGCATCTCAGTCTGGATGAAGCGGCCTGGCTCTACGCGCTGCTGGCTGCGGGCGCCACCCGGGCTCTCGCTCGGGTGCGCGACGCGATGCTGGCCCATCCGGGGCTGGTGGCCGGGGACGCCATGCTCGACACGCGGGTGATGCGGGCCGCGCCCGGCCGGGCAGTGGCAAAAGGGGGGGCGGAGGGAATACAGGGTCTGGCCGTGCTTTCCAGCTTCGCACCCGACCCCAGAGGGGCGGCGGCCATCGGCTGCGTGGCGAAAGTGGAAGACGGGTCGGCGCGGCCTTTACCCGCGCTGCTCGCTCTGTGCCTGCGGGCGCACGGCCTGGAGGAGGCCGCTGCCGCCCTGGAGCGGGACTACCCACGGTCGATCAAAAGCTCGGCGGGTCAGGATGTGGGTCGCCTCGCCGTCCTGCTCCGGCTCCGCGACGTGCGCCGCGCCGCGTCTCACGGGGGGCCGCGGCCGGACCTCGAGGCCGTGAAGCTGATCGTGGGCCGTGGTGACGAGAAGGAGGTTCTGCGCTTTCTCCGCGAAGAATGGCCGGCGGCGGATGAGGAGACCTTCGGGCGACCGGTGGAGTGGATCGCGCAACCCATCGCCTTGGTCCTGCGGCGTCATCGCCACATCATCGCCGTCCTCAAGGGCCACTTCGTTGGCGGGGTGGCATCGGTGGACGAGTTGATCGTGGACCGGGGTCAGCGAGGGTTGGGAGTCGGCTCCCTGCTGCTCGAGCGGTTCGAAGCGGAGGCGGACAGGCGCGACTGCAGCCGTATCGTCCTGCGGGCGGTCAAGGGGAGCAAGGCGGAGGAGTTCTACCGTAGCCGAGGCTACTATCGGGAATGCGTGCAATACTCCTACGAGTTCGGGTACGACTATGTCCGCCTCACGCGCGGGCTGAGTGCCGCTCACGACGGACCCGGGGGCGATGCGCCCGGGCCGAAGGAGGAGAGATGGTGATCTCAGTGCTCGGCGTCGACGTGGGCGGGACAAAGGTGGCAGCCGGTCCGGTGGATCGGGCCGGGAGTCTGCTGGCGTCTCCCGTGGTCGAACCGAGCCAGGCGAGCGACACCGCGTCATTCCTCGCCGGTCTGGAGACTACCCTGCGCCGCGCGCTGGCCGAGTTCGCGGGTTTCGGACCTCGGGCGATCGGTCTGGCCTGTGCGGGCACCGTGGACAGCACGCGGGGCCTGGTGGTGACCTCGCCCAACCTTCCCCTCGAGGAGGTGCCGCTGGCCGGCATTCTCGGTGAGGCTTTCGGCATCCCGGTGATACTCGAGAACGATGCGAACGCCGCTGTCCTGGGCGAAGCGGTCACCGGCGCCGCCGCCGGCCTTCGGCACGTGGTCATGCTGACCCTGGGCACCGGGGTCGGCGGGGGGCTGTTCGTGGACGGGATGCTGTTTCGCGGCGCAGGCGGGGGCGCGGGTGAGCTCGGCCACACCATTGTTCGCGCCGAGGGCCACCTTTGTCGGTGCGGGGCCCAGGGGTGCCTGGAGATGTACGCCTCGGGATCGGCTCTGGTCCGCTATGCGGCGGCCCGGGCTGGGGATCCTGCACTCGATCGTGAGGATGTCTTGCTGGCGCTTCAGGAAGGGGGAAAGCTTACCGGAGCAGCCGTGACCCGGCTGGCGCGCAAAGGTCATGCCGGGGCGCTCGACGCGGTGAGAGAGCTGGCCGGCTGGCTGGGGATCGGGCTGCTGAACATGACGAACATCTTCAACCCCGAAATGATCGTGGTCGGGGGTGGGGTGGGCGAACTGGGCGAACTGCTCCTCGAGCCGGCTCGGGAGGTGGTTCGGAGGACGGCTATCACCCCCAACCGGGACCAGGTGAGGATCGCGGCCGCCATGCTGGGCAACAGGGCCGGCCTCGTGGGAGGCGGACTGGCGGCTTGGGAGGTCTTGGGGGGCGAGGGGCCGTCGGATATCGCGGCGGCCGGCGGGACCGCGGCCGGCGGGGCGGTTGCAGCCGGCTGACCGCCCGAGCCGGCCACGACGTCATGCTCTACATCTGCGCCACACCCATTGGAAACCTGCAGGACATCACCCTACGCGTGCTGGATGCGCTCAGGCAGGTCGACCTGGTGGCCTGCGAGGATACGCGGCACACCCGCATACTGATGGACCGGCACGGCATCTCCGCCCGATTGGTCAGCTTCCACGAGCACAACGAGGAGCAGCGTCTGGCGGCCTTGCTCCCCCTTCTCCGCGAGGGCAAAGAAGTGGCGCTGGTCTCCGATGCCGGCATGCCCGGCCTGTCCGACCCAGGGTTCAGTCTGGTGCGGGCCTGCGCCGCCGAGGGGATACCGGTGACCGTCTTGCCCGGCCCTTCGGCGATCTCGACGGCGCTGGTCGCTTCCGGTCTTCCGGCGGACCGCTTTGCGTTCATCGGGTTCCTCCCCCGGGCCAAGACGAAGCTAGCCGACCAACTGGCGACCTTCGAGGGGAGCGGCGTGGCTCTGGTGGCCTTTGAGTCGCCCCGGCGCCTTCGGGCTTCCCTCGAGGTGATCGGCGCCCGCTGGCCCGAGCGCCGCTTGGCGGCCTGCCGCGAGCTCACCAAGCTGCATGAGGAGGTGATCCGGGGAACGGCCGCCGAGATCTTGGAGCGGCTCGCAGACCCGGTGCGGGGGGAAATAGTGCTGGTGATGGAGCCTTTCGGCGCTGAGACCATGCGAGGTCGCGGCTCGGCCTTCACAGCCGTGGGTGACCTGGAGGCTCGCGTGCGCCGAGCGCTGGCCGACCTGCTTGGACTGGGAGTAGGGACCAAGAGAGCCGCGGCCATCATCGCCCAGCTCTCCGGTCTACCGACACGCCGGGCGTATGAACTGGCACTGGATGCCAAGAAAGCGGGAAGCCGGCCGCACGGGCCGGCTTCCCCGGATCCAGATCCGCCTGGTTCGGCTTAGAGCCAGGTTCCCCCAAGAGATGCTTCTACGGCGTGAGCAGGTTGATCAAGTTGGATAGTATCTGAGCCACTTCCCCCCGAGGCATGGGGGCAAAGGGATCCAGGCTGCCCAGGGGAAGTCCGCCCAGGAGTCCGTGGTACTCGGCCCGAGCGGCATTCTGCCCGTGCTGCGGGCTCGAGGCAGGGCTCCAGGTGGGGGTGAAGCTGCCCGGAGGGGTCGCGAGCAGTCCCGGACTGACCTCGTCCACCGCTCGCACCACCATGCTGATCACCTGGAAGCGAATGATGTTGCTGTAGGGATCGAACGTAGTGGCGGTCTTTCCGGTGGTGATTCCATGGAGCGCGCACACCGCCACGTATTTGGCCGGATAGAGAGGATCAACGGGGTTCGGGACCAGATCGACGTCGGTGAACGGACAGACTATCCCCGACGGGACCTCGTGCCCCATGGTCAGCACGAT